>NZ_JBMAXV010000052.1:0-26049 GCF_048589245.1 Klebsiella sp. 10982 | reverse complement strand
CCGTACCGTTGGCGCGGGCGTTGTAGCTAAAGTTCTGGGCTAATTCGTTAGCTTTGAATTAAAAAGGGCGCTTCGGCGCCCTTTTTGCTGTCTGTCGTTCAGAGGGAATGGGTGTTTAACGGTCTATTCATAACGTGCGCTGCTGCGGAGAATGCGGAAATGGTCTATTGTAATCATAACCATTCTCATTTAATATTTGTGCATAAATTGAACGGGAGTTTCTATGTACGTTTGTTTGTGCAATGGCGTAAGTGATAAAAAAATTCGCCAGGTTGTTCGTCAGTTTCAACCGCAGTCTTTTCAGCAATTACGTAAGTTTATTCCCGTTGGAAATCAATGCGGTAAATGCGTTCGTGCGGCGCGCGAAGTGATGGAAGATGAATTAACCACCATGCCGGAATTCAAAGAAATCGCCTGAAGTTCACGCTTCTCTTTTGACATCGCTATAGGCCGGACTACGCTTCAATGAGTGGAAGCGGAGGGACTATATAATGAAAGGTGATGTCAAAATCATAAGTTATCTCAATAAATTATTGGGAAATGAGCTGGTCGCAATTAATCAGTATTTTCTCCATGCGAGAATGTTCAAAAACTGGGGCCTGATGCGCCTCAATGATATCGAATACCACGAATCCATCGACGAAATGAAGCACGCCGATAAGTATATCGAACGTATTCTTTTTCTAGAAGGTATCCCGAATCTGCAGGATCTCGGCAAGCTTGGCATCGGTGAAGATGTGGAAGAGATGCTGCAGTCGGATCTAAGACTGGAGCTGGAAGGAGCGCAAAATTTGCGCGAGGCGATTGCCTATGCCGACAGTGTTCATGACTACGTCAGCCGCGACATGATGATTGAGATCCTGGCGGATGAAGAAGGCCATATCGACTGGCTGGAAACCGAACTCGATCTGATTGGCAAAATCGGTCTGCAAAATTACCTGCAGTCGCAGATCAAAGTGTCAGATTAGCCATCGTCTGCCACCCGCACCAGAAACCCGCAGCCGCCAGAAATGGCCCAAACGGCAGCGGGTTGTTCCCCCTCCATTTACTGCTCCCGCCGCACCTGGCGTACAAACCTGATACTGCCCACACTGTGCAGGCGAGAAGCGATGCAACCAGTAACAGCTGCGGCAGCATTCGCCAGCCATGCCATGCGCCGAGGGCGGCAAGATATTTTACGTCTCCATACCCCAATCCTTCATAGCCGCGAATCCCGCGATATAGCCAGTAAAGCGCAGCCAGAGAGAGATAGCCGGCTATTGCTCCCCAAACGGCATCATGGAGCTGCTGCGGTGCCAGACAGAGATAAAAGAGCAAACCACTCCACAGCAGGGGACAGGTGAAACGGTCGGGCAACAGACCGTGGTGCAGGTCCTGGTGACATAATGCCACGGTCAATCCGCCGTAGCACAGCATGAAGGGGAGGGCGGCGAGCATAAGTGACCCCGCGATGGTTGATGAACAGTGCGTCACTATGTGCATCCTCCCGCGTTCAGCACAAAAGGCATTTTCCGAGAATGGATGGCACAATCCGCACTCTTTCTCCGCATTGCAACTCCATACAGCGCGCTATCGCGAAGACGCGCAAATCCCGGTGATGATTTTATAAACAGCACTTGCGTCGTGCCAGAATTTGCGTATAATGCGCGGGCCTGTCAAAGTTGACAGCCGGTTCGATATGAACCCTGATAGTGCTTTTTGCTATCAAACAATGTCCCCAATCGGGGGACTATGTAAGAACGGTTACACTCTCCCATCAATCGTAATGGGTATGAGGAGTAATCATTTCGTCTATAAAATAATTGGAGCTCTGGTCTCATGCAGAACCAAAGAATCCGTATCCGCCTTAAAGCGTTTGATCATCGTCTGATCGATCAATCAACCGCGGAAATCGTCGAGACTGCTAAGCGCACTGGTGCGCAAGTCCGTGGTCCGATCCCGCTGCCGACCCGCAAAGAGCGCTTTACCGTTCTGATCTCCCCGCACGTCAACAAAGACGCGCGTGACCAGTACGAAATTCGCACTCACAAGCGTCTGGTTGACATCGTTGAGCCAACTGAAAAAACCGTTGATGCTCTGATGCGTCTGGATCTGGCTGCCGGTGTAGACGTGCAGATCAGCCTGGGTTAATCAGGTCATCGAGCGATTGAGAGGTTGAAACAATGATTGGTTTAGTCGGTAAAAAAGTGGGCATGACCCGCATCTTCACTGAAGATGGCGTATCTATCCCAGTAACCGTAATCGAAGTTGAAGCAAACCGTGTTACTCAGGTTAAAGACCTGGCTAACGATGGCTACCGCGCAATCCAGGTTACCACCGGTGCTAAAAAAGCTAACCGTGTAACCAAGCCGGAAGCGGGTCACTTCGCTAAAGCTGGCGTTGAAGCTGGCCGTGGTCTGTGGGAATTCCGTCTGGCTGACGGCGAAGAATTCACCGTAGGTCAGAACATTAGCGTTGAACTGTTTGCTGACGTTAAAAAAGTTGACGTAACCGGTACCTCTAAAGGTAAAGGTTTTGCTGGTACCGTTAAGCGCTGGAACTTCCGTACCCAGGACGCTACTCACGGTAACTCCTTGTCTCACCGCGTTCCGGGTTCTATCGGTCAGAACCAGACTCCGGGCAAAGTGTTCAAAGGCAAGAAAATGGCAGGTCAGCTGGGTAATGAGCGTGTAACCGTTCAGAGCCTGGACGTAGTACGTGTTGACGCTGAGCGCAACCTGCTGCTGGTTAAAGGTGCTGTCCCGGGTGCGACCGGTAGCGACCTGATCGTTAAACCAGCTGTGAAGGCGTGAGGAGATAGCAATGGAATTAGTATTGAAAGACGCGCAGAGCGCGCTGACTGTTTCCGAAACTACCTTCGGTCGTGATTTCAACGAAGCGCTGGTTCACCAGGTTGTTGTTGCTTATGCAGCTGGTGCGCGTCAGGGCACTCGTGCTCAGAAGACTCGTGCTGAAATCACTGGCTCCGGTAAAAAACCGTGGCGCCAGAAAGGTACCGGCCGTGCGCGTTCTGGTTCTATCAAGAGCCCGATCTGGCGTTCCGGTGGCGTGACCTTCGCTGCTCGTCCGCAGGACCACAGTCAAAAAGTTAACAAGAAGATGTACCGCGGCGCGCTGAAAAGCATTCTGTCCGAGCTGGTACGTCAGGATCGTCTGATCGTTGTCGAGAAGTTCTCTGTTGAAGCGCCGAAAACTAAGCTGCTGGCACAGAAACTGAAAGACATGGCTCTGGAAGATGTGCTGATCATCACCGGTGAGCTGGACGAGAACCTGTTCCTGGCCGCACGTAACCTGCACAAGGTTGACGTACGTGATGCGAACGGTATCGACCCGGTTAGCCTGATCGCCTTCGACAAAGTCGTAATGACTGCTGATGCTGTTAAGCAAGTTGAGGAGATGCTGGCATGATTCGTGAAGAACGTCTGCTGAAGGTGCTGCGCGCACCGCACGTTTCTGAAAAAGCGTCTACTGCGATGGAAAAAACAAACACCATCGTTCTCAAAGTTGCTAAAGACGCGACCAAAGCAGAAATCAAAGCTGCTGTGCAGAAACTGTTTGAAGTCGAAGTCGAAGTCGTTAACACCCTGGTTGTTAAAGGGAAAGTTAAACGTCACGGACAGCGTATCGGTCGTCGTAGCGACTGGAAAAAAGCTTACGTCACCCTGAAAGAAGGCCAGAACCTGGACTTCGTTGGCGGCGCTGAGTAAGTCGGAGGAGTAATACAATGGCAGTTGTTAAATGTAAACCGACATCTCCGGGTCGTCGCCACGTCGTTAAAGTGGTTAACCCAGAGCTGCACAAGGGCAAACCTTTTGCTCCGTTGCTGGAAAAAAACAGCAAATCCGGTGGTCGTAACAACAATGGCCGTATCACCACCCGTCATATCGGTGGTGGCCACAAGCAGGCTTACCGTATTGTTGACTTCAAACGCAACAAAGATGGTATCCCGGCAGTTGTTGAACGTCTTGAGTACGATCCGAACCGCTCCGCGAACATCGCGCTGGTTCTGTACAAAGACGGCGAGCGCCGTTACATCCTGGCCCCGAAAGGCCTGAAAGCTGGCGACCAGATTCAGTCTGGCGTTGATGCTGCAATCAAAGCAGGCAACACCCTGCCGATGCGCAATATCCCGGTTGGTTCTACCGTTCATAACGTAGAAATGAAACCAGGTAAAGGCGGTCAGCTGGCTCGTTCCGCTGGTACTTACGTTCAGATCGTTGCTCGCGACGGTGCTTATGTCACCCTGCGTCTGCGTTCTGGTGAAATGCGTAAAGTCGAAGCAGACTGCCGCGCTACTCTGGGCGAAGTTGGCAATGCTGAGCATATGCTGCGCGTTCTGGGTAAAGCAGGTGCTGCACGCTGGCGTGGTGTTCGTCCTACCGTTCGCGGTACTGCGATGAACCCAGTAGACCACCCACATGGTGGTGGTGAAGGTCGTAACTTTGGTAAGCACCCGGTATCCCCGTGGGGCCTGCAGACCAAAGGTAAGAAGACCCGCAGCAACAAGCGTACTGATAAATTCATCGTACGTCGCCGTAGCAAATAATTTTAGAGGATAAGCCATGCCACGTTCTCTCAAGAAAGGTCCTTTTATTGACCTGCACTTGCTGAAGAAGGTAGAGAAAGCGGTGGAAAGCGGAGACAAGAAGCCCCTGCGCACTTGGTCCCGTCGTTCAACGATCTTTCCTAACATGATCGGTTTGACCATCGCTGTCCATAATGGTCGTCAGCACGTTCCAGTATTTGTTTCCGACGAAATGGTCGGCCACAAACTGGGTGAATTCGCACCGACTCGTACTTATCGCGGCCACGCTGCTGATAAAAAAGCGAAGAAGAAATAAGGTAGGAGGAAGAGATGGAAACTTTAGCTCAACATCGCCATGCTCGTTCTTCTGCTCAGAAGGTTCGCCTCGTAGCTGACCTGATTCGCGGTAAGAAAGTGTCGCAGGCCCTGGATATTCTGACCTACACCAACAAAAAAGCTGCTGTACTGGTCAAGAAGGTACTGGAATCTGCCATTGCTAACGCTGAACACAACGATGGCGCTGACATTGATGATCTGAAAGTTGCGAAAATTTTCGTAGACGAAGGCCCGAGCATGAAGCGCATTATGCCGCGTGCTAAAGGTCGTGCAGATCGCATCCTGAAGCGCACCAGCCACATCACTGTGGTTGTGTCCGATCGCTGAGACTCTGGAGACTAGCAATGGGTCAGAAAGTACATCCTAATGGTATTCGCCTGGGTATTGTCAAACCATGGAACTCTACCTGGTTCGCGAACACCAAAGAATTCGCTGACAACCTGGACAGCGATTTTAAAGTACGTCAGTTCCTGACTAAAGAACTGGCTAAAGCGTCTGTATCTCGCATCGTTATCGAGCGTCCGGCTAAGAGCATCCGTGTGACCATTCACACCGCTCGCCCGGGTATCGTTATCGGTAAGAAAGGCGAAGACGTAGAAAAACTGCGCAAGGTCGTAGCGGATATCGCTGGCGTACCTGCACAGATCAATATCGCCGAAGTTCGTAAACCTGAACTGGACGCAAAACTGGTTGCTGACAGCATCACTTCTCAGCTGGAACGTCGCGTTATGTTCCGTCGTGCGATGAAGCGTGCTGTACAGAACGCAATGCGTCTGGGCGCTAAAGGTATCAAAGTTGAAGTTAGCGGCCGTCTGGGCGGCGCGGAAATCGCACGTACCGAATGGTACCGTGAAGGTCGCGTACCGCTGCACACTCTGCGTGCTGACATCGACTACAACACCTCTGAAGCGCACACCACTTACGGTGTAATCGGCGTTAAGGTATGGATCTTCAAAGGTGAGATCCTGGGTGGTATGGCTGCTGTTGAACAACCGGAACCGGCTGCTCAACCTAAAAAGCAGCAGCGTAAAGGCCGTAAATAAGGAGCGTCGCTGATGTTACAACCAAAGCGTACAAAATTCCGTAAAGTGCACAAAGGCCGCAACCGTGGTCTGGCGCAGGGTACGGATGTTAGCTTCGGCACTTTCGGTCTGAAAGCTGTTGGCCGTGGTCGTCTGACTGCCCGTCAGATCGAAGCAGCACGTCGTGCTATGACCCGTGCAGTTAAGCGTCAAGGTAAGATCTGGATCCGTGTATTCCCGGACAAACCGATCACCGAGAAGCCGCTGGAAGTTCGTATGGGTAAAGGTAAAGGTAACGTGGAGTACTGGGTTGCCTTGATTCAGCCGGGTAAAGTCCTGTATGAAATGGACGGTGTACCGGAAGAGCTGGCCCGTGAAGCATTCGGCCTGGCAGCAGCGAAACTGCCGATCAAAACCACCTTTGTAACTAAGACGGTGATGTAATGAAAGCAAAAGAGCTGCGTGAAAAAAGCGTTGAAGAGCTGAACGCTGAGCTGCTGAACCTGCTGCGTGAGCAGTTCAACCTGCGCATGCAGGCTGCAAGTGGCCAGCTGCAACAGACTCATCTGCTGAAGCAAGTGCGTCGTGATGTTGCACGCGTTAAGACTTTACTGACTCAGAAGGCGGGTGCGTAATGACCGATAAAATCCGTACTCTGCAAGGTCGCGTAGTTAGCGACAAAATGGAGAAATCCATTGTTGTTGCTATCGAACGTATGGTGAAACACCCGGTTTACGGTAAATTCATCAAACGTACGACCAAACTGCACGTACATGACGAGAACAACGAATGCGGTATCGGCGACAAGGTTGAAATCCGCGAATGCCGTCCGCTGTCCAAGACTAAGTCCTGGACGCTGGTTCGCGTTGTAGAGAAAGCGGTTCTGTAATAGAGTACGCATTCTCGATACGGATAAACGGCTCAGCGATGAGCCGTTTATTTTTTCTACCCATATCTGGTTTGTGGTGTTATAATGCCGCGCCCTCGATATGGGGCTTTTTAACGACCCTAATTTTCGGGTCTCAGTAGTAGTTGACATTAGCGGAGCACTAAAATGATCCAAGAACAGACTATGCTGAACGTCGCCGACAACTCCGGTGCACGTCGCGTAATGTGTATCAAGGTTCTGGGTGGCTCGCACCGTCGCTACGCAGGCGTAGGCGACATCATCAAGATCACCATCAAAGAAGCAATTCCGCGTGGTAAGGTCAAAAAAGGTGATGTGCTGAAGGCGGTAGTGGTGCGCACCAAGAAGGGTGTTCGTCGCCCGGACGGTTCTGTCATTCGCTTCGATGGTAATGCATGCGTTATTCTGAACAATAACAGCGAGCAGCCTATCGGTACGCGTATTTTTGGGCCGGTAACTCGTGAACTTCGTACCGAGAAGTTCATGAAAATTATCTCTCTGGCACCAGAAGTACTCTAAGGAGCGAATCATGGCAGCGAAAATCCGTCGTGATGACGAAGTTATCGTGTTAACCGGTAAAGATAAAGGTAAGCGCGGTAAAGTTAAGAATGTCCTGTCTTCCGGCAAGGTCATTGTTGAAGGTATCAACCTGGTTAAGAAACACCAGAAGCCGGTTCCGGCTCTGAACCAACCAGGCGGCATCGTTGAAAAAGAAGCTGCAATTCAGGTTTCTAACGTTGCAATCTTCAATGCGGCAACCGGCAAGGCTGACCGTGTAGGCTTTAGATTCGAAGACGGCAAAAAAGTCCGTTTCTTCAAGTCTAACAGCGAAACTATCAAGTAATTTGGAGTAGTACGATGGCGAAACTGCATGATTACTACAAAGACGAAGTAGTTAAGAAACTCATGACTGAGTTTAACTACAATTCTGTCATGCAAGTCCCTCGGGTCGAGAAGATCACCCTGAACATGGGTGTTGGTGAAGCGATCGCTGACAAGAAACTGCTGGATAACGCAGCAGCTGACCTGGCAGCAATCTCCGGTCAAAAACCGCTGATCACCAAAGCACGCAAATCAGTTGCAGGCTTCAAAATCCGTCAGGGCTATCCGATCGGCTGTAAAGTAACTCTGCGTGGCGAACGCATGTGGGAGTTCTTTGAGCGCCTGATCACTATTGCTGTACCGCGTATTCGTGACTTCCGCGGCCTGTCCGCTAAGTCTTTCGACGGTCGTGGCAACTACAGCATGGGTGTCCGTGAGCAGATCATCTTCCCAGAAATCGACTACGATAAAGTCGACCGCGTTCGTGGTTTGGATATTACCATTACCACTACTGCGAAATCTGACGAAGAAGGCCGTGCTCTGCTGGCTGCCTTTGACTTCCCGTTCCGCAAGTAAGGTAGGGTTACTTAATGGCTAAGCAATCAATGAAAGCACGCGAAGTAAAGCGCGTGGCTTTAGCTGATAAATTCTTCGCTAAACGCGCTGAACTGAAAGCTATCATCTCTGATGTGAACGCAACCGACGAAGATCGTTGGAATGCCGTTCTCAAGCTGCAGACTCTGCCGCGTGATTCCAGCCCGTCTCGTCAGCGTAACCGCTGCCGTCAAACAGGTCGTCCGCATGGTTTCCTGCGGAAGTTCGGGTTGAGCCGTATTAAGGTCCGTGAAGCCGCTATGCGCGGTGAAATCCCGGGTCTGAAAAAGGCTAGCTGGTAATTGTCACCAATTGAATCACGGGAGTAAAGACAGATGAGCATGCAAGATCCGATCGCGGATATGCTGACCCGTATCCGTAACGGTCAGGCCGCGAACAAAGCTGCGGTCACCATGCCTTCCTCCAAGCTGAAAGTGGCAATCGCCAACGTGCTGAAGGAAGAAGGTTTTATCGAAGATTTTAAAGTTGAAGGCGACACCAAGCCTGAACTGGAACTTACTCTCAAGTATTTCCAGGGCAAAGCTGTTGTAGAAAGCATTCAGCGTGTCAGCCGCCCAGGTCTGCGCATCTATAAGAAAAAAGATGAGCTGCCGAAAGTTATGGCCGGTCTGGGTATCGCAGTTGTTTCTACCTCTAAAGGTGTTATGACTGATCGTGCAGCGCGCCAGGCTGGTCTTGGTGGCGAAATTATCTGCTACGTAGCCTAATCGGAGGAAAAAATGTCTCGTGTTGCTAAAGCACCGGTCGTTGTTCCTGCCGGCGTTGATGTAAAAATCAACGGTCAGGTTATTACGATCAAAGGTAAAAACGGCGAGCTGACTCGTACTCTCAACGATGCTGTTGAAGTTAAACATGCAGATAATGCTCTGACCTTCGGTCCGCGTGATGGTTACGCAGACGGTTGGGCTCAGGCTGGTACCGCGCGTGCCCTGCTGAACTCGATGGTTATCGGTGTTACCGAAGGCTTCACTAAGAAGCTGCAGCTGGTTGGTGTAGGTTATCGTGCAGCGGTCAAAGGGAATGTAGTAAACCTGGCTTTAGGTTTCTCTCACCCGGTTGATCATCAGCTGCCTGCGGGTATCACTGCAGAATGTCCGACTCAGACTGAAATCGTGCTGAAAGGCGCTGATAAGCAGGTGATCGGCCAGGTTGCAGCAGATCTGCGCGCCTACCGTCGTCCTGAGCCTTACAAAGGCAAGGGTGTTCGTTACGCCGACGAAGTCGTGCGTACCAAAGAGGCTAAGAAGAAGTAAGGTAACACTATGGATAAGAAATCTGCTCGTATCCGTCGTGCGACCCGCGCACGCCGCAAGCTCCAGGAGCTGGGCGCAACTCGCCTGGTGGTACATCGTACCCCGCGTCACATTTACGCACAGGTAATTGCACCGAATGGTTCTGAAGTTCTGGTAGCTGCTTCTACTGTAGAAAAAGCTATCGCTGAACAACTGAAGTACACCGGTAACAAAGACGCTGCAGCAGCTGTGGGTAAAGCTGTCGCTGAACGCGCTCTGGAAAAAGGCATCAAAGATGTTTCCTTTGACCGTTCCGGGTTCCAATATCATGGTCGTGTCCAGGCACTGGCAGATGCTGCCCGTGAAGCTGGCCTTCAGTTCTAAGGTAGAGGTGTAAGATGGCTCACATCGAAAAACAAGCTGGCGAACTGCAGGAAAAGCTGATCGCGGTAAACCGCGTATCTAAAACCGTTAAAGGTGGTCGTATTTTCTCCTTCACAGCTCTGACTGTAGTAGGCGATGGTAACGGTCGCGTTGGTTTTGGTTACGGTAAAGCGCGTGAAGTTCCAGCAGCGATCCAGAAAGCGATGGAAAAAGCCCGTCGCAATATGATTAACGTCGCGCTGAACCACGGCACCCTGCAGCACCCGGTTAAGGGTACTCACACGGGTTCTCGTGTATTCATGCAGCCGGCTTCCGAAGGTACCGGTATCATCGCCGGTGGTGCAATGCGCGCCGTTCTGGAAGTCGCTGGGGTTCGTAACGTTCTGGCTAAAGCGTATGGTTCCACTAACCCGATTAACGTGGTTCGTGCAACTATCGACGGTCTGGAAAACATGAAGTCCCCGGATATGGTCGCTGCCAAGCGTGGTAAATCCGTTGAAGAAATTCTGGGGAAATAAACCATGGCAAAGACTATTAAAATTACTCAAACCCGCAGTGCAATCGGTCGTCTGCCGAAACACAAGGCAACGCTGCTTGGCCTGGGTCTGCGTCGTATTGGTCACACCGTAGAGCGCGAGGATACTCCTGCTGTTCGTGGTATGGTCAACGCGGTTTCCTTCATGGTTAAAGTTGAGGAGTAAGAGATGCGTTTAAATACTCTGTCTCCGGCCGAAGGCTCCAAAAAGGCGGGTAAACGCCTGGGTCGTGGTATCGGTTCTGGCCTCGGTAAAACCGGTGGTCGTGGTCACAAAGGTCAGAAATCTCGTTCTGGCGGTGGCGTACGTCGCGGTTTCGAGGGTGGTCAGATGCCTCTGTACCGTCGTCTGCCGAAATTCGGCTTCACTTCTCGTAAAGCGATGATCACTGCAGAGATCCGTCTCTCCGATCTGGCTCACGTAGAAGGCGATGTAGTAGACCTGAACGCGCTGAAAGCGGCTAACATTATCGGTGTCCAGATCGAGTTCGCGAAAGTGATCCTGTCTGGTGAGGTAACTCGTCCGGTAACTGTTCGTGGCCTGCGTGTGACTAAAGGTGCTCGTGCTGCTATCGAAGCTGCTGGCGGTAAAATTGAGGAATAAGTAGCAGATGGCTAAACAACCGGGATTAGATTTTCAAAGTGCCAAAGGTGGCCTTGGCGAACTGAAACGCAGACTTCTGTTTGTGGTCGGTGCGCTGATAGTGTTCCGTATTGGCTCTTTTATTCCGATCCCTGGTATTGATGCCGCTGTACTTGCCAAACTGCTTGAGCAACAGCGAGGCACCATCATTGAAATGTTCAACATGTTCTCTGGTGGTGCTCTCAGCCGTGCTTCTATCTTTGCACTGGGGATTATGCCGTACATTTCGGCATCGATCATCGTGCAGCTGCTGACGGTGGTTTACCAACCGCTGGCGGAACTGAAGAAAGAAGGGGAGTCTGGTCGTCGTAAGATCAGCCAGTACACCCGTTACGGTACTCTGGTGCTGGCGATATTCCAGTCGATCGGTATTGCTACCGGTCTGCCGAATATGCCTGGTATGCAAGGCCTGGTAATTAATCCAGGCTTTGCATTCTATTTCACCGCTGTTGTCAGTCTGGTCACAGGGACTATGTTCCTGATGTGGCTCGGCGAACAGATCACTGAACGCGGTATCGGTAACGGTATCTCGATCATTATCTTCGCCGGTATCGTTGCGGGACTCCCGCCAGCCATCGCCCATACTATCGAGCAAGCGCGTCAAGGCGACCTGCACTTCCTCCTGTTGCTGTTGGTTGCAGTATTAGTATTTGCAGTGACCTTCTTTGTTGTATTCGTTGAACGTGGTCAACGCCGCATTGTGGTAAACTACGCTAAACGTCAACAGGGTCGTCGTGTCTATGCTGCACAGAGCACACATTTACCGCTGAAAGTGAATATGGCGGGGGTAATCCCGGCAATCTTCGCTTCCAGTATTATACTGTTCCCGGCAACCATTACGTCATGGTTCGGGGGTGGTACTGGTTGGAACTGGCTGACAACAATTTCGCTGTATTTGCAGCCTGGGCAACCGCTTTATGTGTTACTCTATGCGTCTGCAATCATCTTCTTCTGTTTCTTCTACACGGCGTTGGTTTTCAACCCGCGTGAAACAGCAGATAACCTGAAGAAGTCCGGTGCATTTGTACCAGGAATTCGTCCGGGAGAGCAAACGGCGAAGTATATCGATAAAGTGATGACTCGCCTGACTCTGGTTGGTGCGTTGTATATTACTTTTATCTGCCTGATCCCGGAGTTCATGCGTGACGCGATGAAAGTGCCGTTCTACTTCGGTGGGACCTCGCTGCTTATCGTTGTTGTCGTGATTATGGACTTTATGGCTCAAGTGCAAACTCTGATGATGTCCAGTCAGTATGAGTCTGCATTGAAGAAGGCGAACCTGAAAGGCTACGGCCGTTAAAACTGGTCGCCCGAGAAGTTACGGAGAGTAAAAATGAAAGTTCGTGCTTCCGTCAAGAAATTATGCCGTAACTGCAAAATCGTTAAGCGTGATGGCGTCATCCGTGTGATTTGCAGTGCCGAGCCGAAGCATAAACAGCGCCAAGGCTGATTTATTCGCATATTTTTCTTGCAAAGTTGGATTGAGCTGGCTAGATTAGCCAGCCAATCTTTTGTATGTCTGTACGTTTCCATTTGAGTATCCTGAAAACGGGCTTTTCAGCATGGTACGTACATATTAAATAGTAGGAGTGCATAGTGGCCCGTATAGCAGGCATTAACATTCCTGATCACAAACATACCGTAATCGCTTTAACCGCTATTTTCGGTATCGGCAAAACCCGTTCTAAAGCTATCTGCGCTGAAACGGGCATCGCTGAAAATGTTAAGATCAGTGAGCTGTCTGAAGAACAAATTGATATTCTGCGTGAAGCAGTAGGTAAATTTGTCGTTGAAGGTGATCTGCGCCGTGAAATCACCCTGAGCATCAAGCGTCTGATGGACCTTGGTTGCTACCGTGGTTTACGCCATCGTCGTGGTCTTCCGGTTCGCGGTCAGCGTACCAAGACCAACGCACGTACCCGTAAGGGTCCGCGTAAACCGATCAAGAAATAATCGGGGTGATTGAATAATGGCAAAGGCACCAGTTCGTGCACGTAAGCGTGTAAGAAAACAAGTCTCTGATGGCGTGGCTCATATCCATGCTTCTTTTAACAACACCATCGTTACTATCACTGATCGTCAGGGTAACGCACTGGGTTGGGCAACAGCCGGTGGTTCCGGTTTCCGTGGTTCTCGCAAATCCACTCCGTTTGCAGCTCAGGTTGCAGCAGAGCGTTGCGCAGAAGCCGTAAAAGAATACGGCATCAAGAATCTGGAAGTTATGGTCAAAGGTCCGGGTCCGGGTCGCGAATCTACTATTCGTGCACTGAACGCCGCTGGTTTCCGCATCACTAATATTACTGATGTGACTCCGATCCCTCATAACGGTTGTCGTCCGCCGAAAAAACGTCGCGTATAACGCTACGTTTTCCAGGTTAGTTGGAGAAAGAAAATGGCAAGATATTTGGGTCCTAAGCTCAAGCTGAGCCGTCGTGAGGGCACCGACTTATTCCTTAAGTCTGGCGTTCGCGCGATCGATACCAAGTGTAAAATTGAACAAGCTCCTGGCCAGCACGGTGCGCGTAAACCGCGTCTGTCTGACTATGGTGTGCAGTTGCGTGAAAAGCAAAAAGTTCGCCGTATGTACGGTGTGCTGGAGCGTCAGTTCCGTAACTACTATAAAGAAGCAGCACGTCTGAAAGGCAACACCGGTGAAAACCTGTTGGCTCTGCTGGAAGGTCGTCTGGACAACGTTGTATACCGTATGGGCTTCGGCGCCACTCGTGCTGAAGCACGCCAGCTGGTTAGCCACAAAGCGATTATGGTAAACGGTCGTGTTGTTAACATCGCTTCTTATCAGGTTAAAGCGAATGACGTTGTCAGCATTCGTGAGAAAGCGAAAAAGCAATCTCGCGTGAAAGCCGCTCTGGAGCTGGCTGAGCAGCGTGAAAAGCCAACCTGGCTGGAAGTTGATGCTGGCAAGATGGAAGGTACGTTCAAGCGTCAGCCGGAGCGTTCTGATCTGTCTGCGGACATTAACGAACACCTGATCGTCGAGCTTTACTCCAAGTAAAGCTTAGTACCAAAGAGAGGACACAATGCAGGGTTCTGTGACAGAGTTTCTAAAACCGCGCCTGGTCGATATCGAGCAAGTGAGTTCGACGCACGCCAAGGTGACCCTTGAGCCTTTAGAGCGTGGCTTCGGCCATACTCTGGGTAACGCACTGCGCCGTATTCTGCTCTCATCGATGCCGGGTTGCGCGGTGACCGAGGTTGAGATTGATGGTGTACTGCACGAGTACAGCACCAAAGAAGGCGTTCAGGAAGACATCCTTGAAATCCTGCTCAACCTGAAAGGGCTGGCGGTGAGAGTTCAGGGTAAAGATGAAGTCATCCTTACTTTGAATAAATCTGGCATTGGCCCTGTGACTGCAGCCGACATTACCCACGACGGTGATGTCGAAATCGTCAAGCCGCAGCACGTGATTTGCCACCTGACTGATGAGAACGCTGCTATTAGCATGCGTATCAAAGTTCAGCGCGGTCGCGGTTATGTGCCGGCTTCTGCCCGAATTCATTCGGAAGAAGATGAGCGCCCAATCGGCCGTCTGCTGGTCGACGCCTGCTACAGCCCTGTAGAGCGTATTGCCTACAATGTTGAAGCTGCGCGTGTAGAACAGCGTACCGACCTGGACAAGCTGGTCATCGAAATGGAAACCAACGGCACAATCGATCCTGAAGAGGCGATTCGTCGTGCGGCAACCATTCTGGCTGAACAACTGGAAGCTTTTGTTGACTTACGTGATGTACGTCAGCCAGAAGTGAAAGAAGAGAAACCAGAGTTCGATCCGATCCTGCTGCGCCCTGTTGACGATCTGGAATTGACTGTCCGCTCTGCTAACTGCCTCAAGGCAGAAGCTATCCACTATATCGGTGATCTGGTACAGCGTACCGAGGTTGAGTTGCTGAAAACGCCGAACCTGGGTAAAAAATCTCTTACTGAGATTAAAGACGTGCTGGCTTCCCGTGGACTGTCTCTGGGCATGCGCCTGGAAAACTGGCCACCAGCAAGCATTGCTGACGAGTAACCGGATCACAGGTTAAGGTTTTACTGAGAAGGATAAGGTCATGCGCCATCGTAAGAGTGGTCGTCAACTGAACCGCAACAGCAGCCATCGCCAGGCTATGTTCCGTAACATGGCAGGTTCGCTGGTTCGTCATGAAATCATCAAGACGACCCTGCCGAAAGCGAAAGAACTGCGTCGCGTAGTTGAGCCGCTGATTACTCTTGCCAAGACTGATAGCGTTGCTAATCGTCGTCTGGCATTCGCCCGCACTCGTGATAACGAGATCGTGGCAAAACTGTTTAACGAGCTGGGCCCGCGTTTCGCGAGCCGCGCCGGTGGTTACACTCGCATTCTGAAGTGTGGCTTCCGTGCAGGCGACAACGCGCCGATGGCATACATCGAGCTGGTTGATCGTGCTGAGCCGAAAGCAGAAGCTGCTGCAGAGTAATCTGTAGTAACGTAAAAAAACCCGCCCCGGCGGGTTTTTTTATATCTACCTCATCTCCACTTCACTACACTATCTGTACTCTTTTTGTTCATCCCCGGAGCCGTAGAATGTGGTTACTGGATCAGTGGGCGGAACGCCATATCCTCGATGCCCAAACTAAAGGTGAGTTCGATAACTTACCCGGCAGCGGCGAACCGCTGACTCTCGATGACGATTCGCATGTGCCGGCGGAGCTGCGGGCAGGTTATCGCCTTCTGAAGAATGCTGGATGCCTTCCCCCGGAGCTGGAGCAGCGTCGGGAAGCGGTTGCACTGGCTGATTTACTGAAGGGAGTCCGCCAGGACGATCCGCGTCATGCTGAACTGAGCAAACGGCTTGCCTTGCTTGAACTGAAGCTTCGTCAGGCTGGCCTGAGCACCGACTTTTTACGCGGTGAGTATGCCGACGCTTTGCTACAAAGAATGAATCAGGAGTAAATATGTATCGTATTGGTGAGCTGGCTAAGCTGGCTGACGTCACGCCAGATACCATCCGCTACTATGAAAAGCAGCAGATGATGGATCATGACGTGCGCACCGAGGGGGGCTTTCGTCTTTACTCGGATAACGATCTTCAGCGGCTACGCTTTATTCGCTATGCCCGTCAGTTGGGCTTCACTCTGGAAGCGATCCGTGAATTATTGTCGATCCGTATCGATCCTGAGCACCATACCTGCCAGGAATCGAAAGGGATAGTTCAGGCGCGATTAAGCGAAGTTGAGGCGCGGATCAACGAGTTACAGACGATGCGTCGCTCTCTGCAGCGGCTTAATGATGCCTGCTGTGGGACGGCGCACAGTAGTGTTTATTGTTCGATCCTCGAGGCCCTTGAACAAGGCGCCAGCAATGGCGGTACGGGACGTTGATTTTTTCATCGCGCGGATCTACACTCGCGCGGAATTCACACATGCACTGGAGTTAATATGAGTCGCTATCAGCATACTAAAGGGCAAATTAAAGATAACGCCATTGAGGCACTTCTCCACGATCCGTTATTCAGGCAGCGCGTAGAGAAAAACAAGAAAGGGAAAGGAAGCTATCAACGTAAAGATAAACATGCAGGAAGGATTGACCGGGAGGCCAGTGGCAAGCAAGCGAATCGCTTTTTTACCACTGGCCTTCTGCTTTCTGTACTGATTAAGAACGGTTGTTTTGTTCTTTCAGCAGATCGCGAATTTCGCTCAGCAGGACTTCTTCTTTAGAGGGGGCTGGCGGTGCCGCCGGAGCCTCTTCTTTCTTACGATTTAACTTATTCATCAGTTTAATCGCCATGAAGATGGCAAACGCGACGATGATGAAATCGAAAACGTTCTGAATGAATACTCCATAGTGCATCACCACAGCCGGGACATCGCCCTGGGCATCACGTAGCGTGACGGCAAACTGTTTAAAATCGATCCCGCCAATCAACAGACCGAGCGGTGGCATAATAATATCTGCGACCAGCGATGAAACAATTTTACCGAATGCTGCACCGATGATCACACCCACTGCCAAATCGACAACATTCCCGCGCATCGCGAATTCGCGAAACTCTTTTAAAAAACTCATTTTATTCTCCTTGTGCCAGCTGACCTTGTAAGTTTAACAAATGTATTTTCATTTGCCATTAACAGTAGATAGTTACCGCAAATTATTAACCTTTGAATAATAAGGGATAATAAAAAGGCGCCTGTTCGGCGCCCTGGGAATTACAGGAAGAAAGGACTTGGCTGGAACAGCCTTTCGACATCGGAAATAAACTTCTTATCGGTTAAAAACATGATCACATGATCGCCCTGCTCGATCCGCAGATTATTATTGGCGATCATTACGTCGTTGCCCCGCACAACGGCACCGATGATCGTGCCTGGCGGCAGCTTGATCTCATCGATCGAACGCCCGACTACCCGGGAAGTACTCTCATCGCCGTGCGCGACTGCCTCAATCGCTTCTGCAACGCCGCGGCGTAGGGAGGAGACGCCGACAATATCGGCTTTACGGACATGACTGAGGAGTGCGGAAATTGTGGCTTGCTGAGGTGATATCGCGATATCGATGACGCTGCCCTGGACCAGATCCACGTAGGCTCTACGCTGGATCAGCACCATCACTTTTTTCGCGCCCATTCGCTTGGCCAGCATCGCTGACATAATATTTGCTTCGTCGTCGTTAGTGACGGCAATAAACAGGTCCACCTGGTCAATATGCTCTTCAGCCAGCAGCTCCTGGTCTGACGCATCACCGTAGAAAACGATAGTATGCTGCAGTTTTTCCGCCAGCTCTGCGGCTCGCTGCTGGTTACGTTCGATAAGCTTAACGCTGTAGTCTTTTTCCAGCTTATGGGCCAGACCCGCGCCAATATTGCCCCCGCCGACCAGCATAATACGCTTATACGGCTTTTCCAGTCGCTGTAGTTCGCTCATGACCGCGCGAATATGCTGCGAGGCGGCAATAAAGAAGACTTCATCGCCGGCCTCGACAATCGTCGAACCCTGCGGGCGGATGGGGCGATCGTGGCGGAAAATAGCGGCCACGCGCGTATCGATATGCGGCATGTGTTCCCGCATAGTGGACAACGCATTCCCCACCAGCGGACCGCCGTAATAAGCCTTCACTACAGCAAGACTGACTTTTCCTTCGGCGAAGTTCACAACCTGCAGCGCGCCGGGATATTCGATCAGACGATGGATATTGTCGATGACCAGCTGTTCCGGAGCGATTAAGTGGTCGATCGGCACGGCTTCAGAATTGAAGAGCTTTTCCGCATCACGCACGTAGTCTGGCGCACGAATGCGAGCGATACGGTTTGGGGTATTGAATAATGAGTAGGCGACCTGACAGGCCACCATGTTGGTTTCGTCCGAACTGGTGACCGCTACCAGCATATCGGCATCATCGGCTCCCGCCTCGCGCAGTACGCGAGGGTGAGAGCCGTGTCCCTGGACGACACGCAGGTCGAACTTATCCTGCAGGCTGCGCAGACGGTCGCCATTGGTATCAACCAGCGTAATATCATTGTTCTCGCCGACGAGGTTCTCCGCCAGCGTGCCGCCGACCTGGCCGGCGCCCAGAATAATAATCTTCATCTGCAGTGACCCATTAGTTCCGACGTTTGATTAGCTTAGCGTAAAAGAAGCCATCACCTTCTTCCGCGCCCGGCAGATTTTGCTGCCCCGGGCTCGCAGGCGTGCCGGTGGCGTGAAGTTCTGCATCCGGGGTTCGCGCGAGGAAGGCGGCAATTTGCTGGCTATTCTCTTCCGGCAGTATTGAACAGGTGGCATACACCAGCGTGCCGCCAGGCTTCAGGTGTGTCCAGGTGGCATTCAGGATCTCGGCCTGCAGCTGGGCTAACTCGGCGATATCCCGATCCCGGCGCAGCCATTTGATATCTGGATGGCGGCGAATAACGCCAGTGGCAGAGCAGGGAGCATCCAGCAGAATACGATCGAACTGCTCGTCGCCACACCACTGCGCAGGGAAGCGACCATCGCCTTGTTTGACTTCGGCTTTCATGCCCAGTCGTTTCAGGTTGTCATAGACGCGGGACAGACGTTGTTCATCAATGTCCACCGCCATGACCTCAGCCTGGGGAGCGACTTCCAGAATATGCGTCGTCTTGCCGCCCGGCGCAGCGCAGAGATCGAGAATGCGCTCGCCGTTTTCCGGCTGCAGATAGCGCATGCAGCCCTGGGCAGAGGCATCCTGAACGGTTACCCATCCTTCGGCAAAACCCGGCAAAGCATGGACTGGGGCAGGGGTGGCCAGCCGCACGGCGTCGGGATAGTCAGGGTGAGTAAAGCCCTCTAAGCCGGCTTCTTTAAGCAGAGCAAGCCATTCATCCCGCGAATGATGGTTGCGGTTAACGCGCAGCCACATCGGTGGGCGCTGGTTATTCGCATCGACGATCTCCTGCCACTGTTGCGGCCAGGCCTGCTGCAGACGCTTAAGTAACCATTTGGGATGAAGATAACGGTTTTCATGCTCAGCGAATTCGGCCAATAACGCTTCCTGCTGGCGCTGGAACTGGCGTAGTACGCCGTTGATCAGTCCTTTAAGCTGTGGGCGTTTAATGGCCACTGCGCCTTCTACCGTTTCCGCCAGCGCGGCATGGGGGGGAATACGAGTATAGAGTAACTGATAGAGCCCAACCATGATCAGAAAATGCACGGTGCGCTGTTTGCCGGTCATCGGACGCGCCATCAGCTTATTGATAAGCCACTCGAGCTGGCTGAGCGTACGCAGTACGCCAAAGCACAGCTCCTGCAGCAGCGCTTTGTCTTTATCGCTAACTTTCTGCTGCAGAGGAGGGAGAACGTTGCTTAAAGATTGACCTTTCTCAACGACTTGCTCGATAGCCTGGGCGGCCAGGCTGCGTAAATTTATTTTGTTTTTCATAAGCGCAAAAATAAAAATGCCCGGCTAACCCGGGCTTTTAAAGAGATAACCGTCAGGCGAGACGGGTACCAGGGATGAACCACTCCCGGCGGGAATTGAGTAAGTCCTGCGAGCTCATCGCTTTTTTACCCGCTGGCTGTAATGATTCCAGACTGAGGATCCCATCACCCGTAGCGACCTGAATACCCTGTTTGGTTGCTGCCACTATTGTTCCCGGCTCGGCGTGCGTGGCTTCGGCAATAACCGTTGCCCGCCAGACTTTGACTGGCTGCCCGTCAATCTCCAGCCAACTCATTGGCCACGGATTAAACGCCCGGATGCAACGTTCGAGCTGTGCAGCGGAAAGCGACCAGTCGATGCGGGCCTCTTCTTTACTCAGCTTCTCGGCATAACTGACGAGTGACTCGTCCTGGACTTCAGGCTGTGCCGTCCCGTTGGCCAGTTGCGCTAAGGTTGTCAGCAGTCCCTGTGGGCCAAGATCGGCCAGCTTATCGTACAGGCTGCCGCTGGTATCCTCAGCGGTAATAGGGCAGGAAAGCTTATACAGCATGTCACCCGTATCAAGGCCGACGTCCATCTGCATAATGGTCACGCCGGTTTCGCTATCGCCCGCCCACAGTGAACGTTGGATCGGCGCGGCGCCACGCCAGCGCGGCAGCAGGGAACCATGAACGTTGATACAGCCCAGACGCGGCATCTCAAGCACCGCTTTTGGCAGAATCAGACCATACGCCACCACCACCATGATATCAGCGCCCAGATCGGCGATGAGCTGTTGGTTTTCCTGCGGACGAAGAGACGATGGCTGGAATACGGGAACGTCATGGGCTTCGGCCAGCACTTTTACCGGACTCGGCATTAATTTTTTGCCGCGTCCAGCAGGGCGGTCTGGCTGAGTGAATACGCCAACGACATGATGTTCAGACGACAACAGCGCGTCAAGATGACGCGCTGCGAAATCGGGAGTGCCGGCGAAAATGATACGTAGTGATTGTGACACGGTATTCCTTGTTATCAAGCCCGGGAGCGTAAACGATCCAGTTTCTCAACCTTCTGACGAATGCGCTGCTGCTTAAGCGGTGACAGATAGTCAATAAACAGTTTGCCGACCAGGTGATCCATTTCATGCTGGATACAGATAGCCAGCAGGCCATCGGCCTCCAGTTCAAACGGCTTACCGTCGCGGTCGAGCGCACGGATTTTCACTTTTTCAGCACGCGGCACCAGGGCGCGTTGTTCCGGAATAGACAGGCAGCCCTCTTCGATGCCGGTTTCGCCGTCTTTTTCCAGCAGCTCCGGGTTGATTAATACCAGACGCTCTTCCCGGTTTTCCGATACATCGATAACGATGATACGCTGATGGATATCGACCTGGGTTGCGGCCAGACCAATGCCCTCTTCAGCGTACATGGTGTCGAACATATCATCGACGATACGCTGAATTTCCGCATTCACTTCTTTGACCGGCTCGGCGACTTTGCGAAGGCGCTCGTCCGGAATATGTAACACTTGCAAAACTGCCATAAAGTTCCAGAGTCGTATTCAGGAGTTGATAAGATTATTAGCTCTATTCTAGACAAATCCCCCCGCAATTGACAGTCTCACTGTCCAATCGCAAAGATTGTCAATACCGCTTATGGCAGGGGGTAAGGATGACGCCCGACGAGATTTGGCTGCGGCTGATGAAGGTCAGTAATTTGTATGGCGACAGGATGCTGGATATTGCGCAGCGGCTATGCACAGCCGGTACGGTAGATCGTGAAACGCTGCATGCCGTCGGGATGACGGCGGCACAGGCAAAGTTATTTTTTCGGCTTGACGGGCGTGAGCTTGACGAGACGCGGCGCTGGCTGGAGCTCCCGGAACATCATCTGTTAAGGGCCGACGATCCGCGCTTTCCGTCGCGGCTAAGGGCCATCGCTGATTACCCCGGTGCGCTGTTGGTCAGCGGCGATCCCGCCCTGCTTCACAGCGCGCAGCTTGCCGTTATTGGTAGTCGCTTGCATTCCTGGTATGGCGCTCGCTGGGGGAAGTTGTTCAGCGAAGCGCTGGCGCGTAAAGGGATAACTATCACCAGTGGGCTGGCGTTAGGCATTGATGGCATCGCGCATCGCGGCGCGCTCGCGGCTGAGGGTAAAACCATCGCGGTGCTGGGCAACGGACTGGGCCAGGTTTATCCGCGGCGCCATGCAAGCCTCGCCCAGCAGATCATCAATAATGGCGGTGCGCTGGTGTCTGAATTTCCACTTATAACGCCGCCGCTTCCCGCGCATTTCCCCAGGCGCAACAGGATTATCAGCGGCCTGAGCCTGGGCGTGTTGGTGGTTGAGGCGGCATTGCGAAGCGGATCGCTGGTCACCGTCCGTTGCGCCCTGGAACAGGGAAGGGATGTGTTCGCCCTGCCAGGCCCGATTGGTAATCCGGGATCTGAAGGTCCGCACTGGTTAATCAAGCAAGGCGCGGTACCGGTGACTTCGCCAGAGGATATCGTGGAGTACTGGCAAACCGAGCTAGCCTGGCTTACTGATACGTCTGATTCGATAAATAATTGCGCCGATCAGCCGTCTGTAGCATTGCCATTTCCGGAGCTCCTGGCTAACGTAGGAGATGAGGTAACACCTGTTGACGTTGTCGCTGAACGTGCCGGCCAATCTGTGCCAGTAACCGTAGCTCAGCTACTTGAACTGGAGTTAGCAGGCTGGATCGCAGCTGTACCCGGCGGCTATGTCCGATTAAGGAGGGCAAGCCATGTTCGACGTACTCATGTATTTGTTTGAAACTTACATCCATAACGAAGCAGAAATGCGCGTGGATCAGGACAAACTGACGCGGGATCTTACCGATGCAGGCTTTGAGCGGGAAGATATCTATAACGCGTTAATGTGGCTCGAGAAACTGGCTGATTATCAGGAAGGTCTCGTTGAACCCATGCAGCTCGCTTCCGACCCGCTCTCGCTTCGGGTGTATACCGAAGAAGAGTGCCAGCGTCTGGATGCCAGTTGCCGGGGATTTTTACTCTTCCTCGAGCAGATTCAGGTGTTGAACCTCGAAACGCGAGAAATGGTGATAGAGCGCGTACTGGCGCTGGATACGGCAGAATTTGAGCTGGAAGACCTGAAATGGGTCATCCTGATGGTACTGTTCAATATTCCGGGCTGTGAAAACGCCTATCAGCAAATGGAAGAATTACTCTTCGAAGTAAATGAAGGTATGCTGCATTAATCTTTTTGCAGCAACATCGAGTTGTTATGACCAAATCAGCACTGTTTTCGGTGCGTAAAAATGAGCCCTGCCCGCAGTGTGGGGCTGAACTGGTGATCCGTTCCGGGAAACATGGCCCGTTTCTCGGCTGTTCGCATTATCCGGACTGTGACTATATCCGTCCCCTGAAAAGTCAGGCGGACGGGCATGTCGTTAAGGTGCTGGAGGGGCAAGTATGCCCATCGTGCGGCGCAGTTATGGTGCTACGCCAGGGGCGTTTTGGGATGTTCATTGGCTGTAGCCGCTATCCGGAATGCGAACATACCGAGCTAATTGATAAACCAGATGAGACGGCTATTGCTTGCCCGCAGTGCGGACAAGGCCATCTGGTGCAGCGTCGTTCCCGTTTCGGTAAAACCTTTCACTCCTGTGATCGCTATCCTGATTGCCAGTTCGTTATCAATTTTAAACCGGTGGCGGGCGAATGCCCTGAATGCCATTACCCGCTGTTAATAGAAAAGAAGACGGCGCAGGGGTTTAGACGCTTCTGTGCCAGTAAACAATGTGGAAAGCCGATCCCGGCGGAATAAATCAGTGAACAATAACCTGCCCTCAGAAGCCGTCGCCCATGCCGTGGCGGTCCTGAAAAATGAACATGTCATCGCCTATCCTACTGAAGCTGTGTTTGGCGTCGGCTGCGACCCAGACAGCGAAACGGCCGTCATGCGCCTGCTGGATCTCAAGCAGCGCCCTGTTGAGAAGGGATTGATCCTTATCGCCGCCAGCTTTGAGCAATTGAAGCCCTATATTGATGATTCACGGTTAAGTGCTGCGCAGCGGGACGCTATCTTTTCCTGCTGGCCAGGACCGGTGACGTTTGTATTCCCTGCCCGTCCTGAAACGCCGCGCTGGCTGACCGGTCGTTTTGATTCACTGGCTGTACGCGTGACCAACCATCCTTTGGTGATTGAATTGTGCGAAGCCTACGGGAAACCGCTGGTTTCAACGAGCGCTAATCTTACCGGGCAACCACCGTGCCGTACCACTGCAGAGGTGCATGCTCAGTTTGGTGACAGCTTCCCCGTCGTTGATGGCGCGACGGGTGGACGACAAAATCCATCTGAAATCCGTGATGCCCTGACGGGTGAACTGTTCCGCCAGGGGTGAACCATGGAAACCTATGCCGTTTTTGGTAATCCGATCGCGCACAGCAAGTCGCCTTCTATTCATCAGCTTTTTGCCCGCCAGTTAGGGATTACTCATCCTTATGGACGTGTGCTGGCGCCGCTGGACGATTTTGTCTCTTCTCTGAATCAGTTCTTTGCAGAAGGAGGAAAGGGGGCCAACGTCACCGTTCCTTTTAAAGAGGAAGCTTTTGCGCGCGCGGATGAGCTGACAGAACGCGCTGCGCTGGCGGGAGCAGTAAACACCCTGAAACGCCTGGAAAATGGCCGTTTACTGGGGGACAACACCGACGGTATTGGTCTCCTGAGCGATCTGGAACGTCTGGGGTTCATTAAGCCACGCCAGCGGATCCTGCTTGTCGGTGCTGGTGGCGCATCACGCGGGGTTCTTTTGCCGCTTCTGTCGCTGGGATGTGCCGTCACGATCGTCAATCGAACCTATTCTCGTGCCCATGAATTAGCCACTCTCTTCGCCCATACCGGGAGCGTCAGTGCAAGGGAGATGGATACCTTATCCGGGGAAACATTCGATCTGATCGTCAATGCGACGTCCAGTGGAATAGACGGTGATGTGCCGGCTGTCCCGGCGTCTGTTGTTAACCCCGACGTGTATTGCTATGACATGTTTTACCAGAAAGGGACGACGCCGTTTCTTCAGTGGTGCCAGCAGCATGGCGCAGTCCACTGCGCTGACGGGCTGGGAATGCTGGTGGCACAAGCCGCTCATGCCGTTCTGCTATGGCACGGCGTCCTGCCGGCTATTGCTCCGGTCATCGAAACGCTGCAGCAGGAACTGAATGCATGAATCAGGCGATTCAGTTTCCCGATCGGGAATCATGGGATGCCGAACGGCAGGGCGTGGTTTTTCCCGCGCTGGTTAATGGGATGCAATTAACCTGCGCAATTTCAGGGCAGATCCTTCAGCAGCGTTTCGGCGCAGAGGGGCCAGCGCAGTGGCTGGCCGCCTTCCAGGAACATCGTTGGGATCTAGAGGAAGAGGCGGAAGCATTGATCCGCGATGGTCAGGAAGATGCTCAGGGCTGGATCTGGTTATCCTGATCCAGGTACTCATTTTTCCATTTCACATAGTTATTTGCTGAATACTTGAGTCCTTCCCGTTCCGCCTCTGTCAGGGGGCGGATCTGTTTGACCGGATTGCCAAAGTAAAGGTAGCCGCTTTCCAGCTGTTTGTTCTGCGGTACCAGGCTTCCCGCACCAATCATGACATCATCGCCAACGACGACACCATCTAATAAGATCGAACCCATGCCAACCAGTACGCGGTTACCGATAGTGCAGCCGTGCAGCATCACTTTATGACCAACAGTCACATCCTCACCGATGATCAACGGATTTCCCTCCGGCTTATAAGAGGACTTATGGGTCACATGTAGAACGCTTCCGTCCTGAATATTGCTGCGTTGACCTATCGATACATAGTTGACGTCGCCGCGAATGGCCACCAGAGGCCAGACGCTGACATCATCGGCAATTCTGACATCGCCGATGATGACGCTGGATGCATCAATCATGACGCGAAGACCGATTTGTGGGAAAAATGCTTTATAGGGGCGCAGCTGAGCAGACATATAGACCTCAAAATACGGGAATGTAAGAAGACTTTGGTGGCTTTTATCGCCGTGTGCAACCCCTGAAAACGGTGAAAATTGAGCAAATCGTGCAATTACGCGACGAAAAGGGTGAAAAATCACCACTCAGAAAAAAAGATCGAAAAAAGGCTTGTGCAAAAAACTGGGATCCCTATAATGCGCA
>NZ_JBMAXV010000051.1:0-26931 GCF_048589245.1 Klebsiella sp. 10982 | reverse complement strand
GGTTCTACGGTTCGCGCCATGGCGAGCTGAAGATCTCTATGCCGGGTGTCGGCTCACGCCTTACCCGACCTGCGTTCGGCGATCTGTCTATATTGCTGAAAATCCCCGCAATCAAACGCGGGTTTCTTGCGCTTACCCGGCGGGTAAAGTAGCCTGAAGACTCCGTTGTCTATTATTGAGCCAAGTTCATGTTAAAGCGTGTGTTCTACAGCCTGTTAGTCCTGCTCGGCCTGCTGCTGTTGACCGTGCTGGGCCTTGACCGCTGGATGAGCTGGAAAACCGCGCCCTATATCTATGATGAGCTGCAGGACCTGCCCTACCGTCAGGTCGGCGTGGTGCTGGGCACCGCCAAATATTACCGCACCGGCGTCATCAATCAGTATTACCGCTACCGCATCCAGGGCGCGCTGAACGCCTACAACAGCGGCAAGGTCAACTATCTGCTGCTGAGCGGCGATAATGCTCTGCAAAGCTACAATGAACCGATGACCATGCGTCGGGACCTGATTAAAGGCGGCGTCGATCCTGCCGATATCGTGCTGGACTATGCCGGCTTCCGTACGCTCGACTCGATTGTCCGCACCCGCAAAGTGTTCGATACCAACGACTTCATTATCATCACCCAGCGCTTCCACTGCGAACGGGCGCTGTTTATCGCCCTGCATATGGGGATCCAGGCCCAGTGCTACGCGGTGCCGTCGCCGAAGGATATGTGGAGCGTGCGGCTGCGCGAGTTCGGCGCCCGCTTTGGCGCGCTGGCGGACCTCTATATCTTCAAACGGGAACCGCGCTTTCTCGGCCCTCTCATCCCGATTCCGGCTCAACAGCATGACGTACCGGATGACGCCCAGTCCTACCCTGCAGTCACTCCGGAGCAGCTGCTGGAGCTGCAGAAAAACACAAAACCCGCCAATGAGTGATATAAGATGCATTAATCATGCGATGCCAAAACAATGCGTATTATAAGTAACGTTAATTTCATAAATGCTCTTTAATGCGTAATATTTCACTCATCATCTTTTTTGGAGGGCGAGATGGAAACATTAACGGTACAAGCCTTTCTCAATGCGGAGTGGCAAGACATTGCGTTGATAAAATTCCCCGGTAGTGAGCAAGGGGACTGGTTTACAACACAAATCGACTATCTTACCGATTACGCCATCGACTTTCTGGAACGCGATGACTATCACGCCGTGTCGCTCAACCATCCCGTTTCGCTTTATTTTGAGGATCACGGAAATCCTGGATGGTTAAGATTTATAGACGATATCATTCCAGGCGGCGCCAGCCGACGTTACTGGGTTAACTTTTTAGATATCAGTGAACTTCCTCAGGGCCAGCAGAATTTCATCTTGCTCAAATTCGGCACGATGTCGCCAGTGGGAAATTTACGCATTAAAGACTCGGTGCCGGACTGGGATAGTCTGGCAAGCAGTAAAACGTTCTCTGTCACTGATGTCATGAATCGTGCCAGTGATTTTCTCGACTATGCCCAGGAACGAGGAGCCGCAGCAGGAGGGGCTACATTATCCCTCTCTCTGGTTGCCGCGATTTGATATCAGAAGAGACGATGATGGCCGGATAATGAGATTGGGAATGGAGTCAGTCTATTCTCTGTTACAAAAAGCGCCAGCGACGATACTTGATCATGAAACCACGCTGCGGATCCTGATCGAAAAGATCACATCCAGTAATATGGTAAGAGTACAGAATTATCGCTTTGATGTTCAAGGATTTATCATCAATTGGGTACGTCGAGACTTATTAAACATTATTTTTGGCAATAGTGATAACCATGGACGTAATACTGCATTTATGAAAGCAGATAATGAAATTACCCTTGCGCCAATCTACGATTTTGCACCAATGAAAGCCGACCCGGAAGGTATACCGCGCACGATGAAGTGGTCATTAGCCTGCGAATCAGGAGGCGAATATAACTTTGGCGCCATCGCACAAGCTTTGGCTGAATGGATCGCCCCTGACACATTGCTTAATGCTTTAAGTGAAACCGCATCTCAACTCGTTGATTTACCATCCCGTCTTAAAGCACGCGGCGTTCCTGTTCAGATTCTGGAAATGCCATCCATTGGTTTTAAATTTATACCTGACAAACTCGCTCGCTGGGGGCTGTTATGAAGACCCTGAATAAAAAAGAAACAGAAATCCAAAATACCTTAGCCAGGCTGCGGGCGGATAACCCACCATCCCTACCCGCCACCGGGGTAACGGCTACGGAAAAAAAAGCTCGTTCAGAGATAAGCAGACAACGCGTCTCGGCTGGTTTAAAAAAAGTCAAAACGGTCGATCGTCAGGCGGTCATTCACGCCATTATCCATGACATCATGCTAGGCGCCATCAGCCAGGGAGAGGCCCTGAAAAAACTGAGAGTAGAAGTTCTGGGTTTACGCCAGGATGAATATGCCCGGCTAGTGGATGTCTCTCGTAAGACCTTATCTGATGTGGAAAATGATAAAGGCAATTATTCTGCCGAGATCATTAATAAAATCTATAAGCCGTTTGGCCTTGAAACAGGACTCGTCCCTATTTCTAAAACACTTATTTCTTCTCTATTTAAATAGTAAAAACCCGCGCCTGGCGCGGGTTTTTGATGCGTTCAATCTTATTTCTTACGGGCATATTTCAGGGAGTCCAGCGCCACGGCGAAGATAATAATCGCCCCCTTAATAATGTACTGCCAGTAAGGGTTGACGCCGATGTAGGTCAGGCCGTAGTTGATGACGGTAAAGATAATCACCCCGGTCACCACGCCAAACACCGTCCCTACCCCGCCGCTGAACGAGACGCCGCCCACCACGCAGGCGGCAATGGCGTCCAGTTCATACATAAAGCCGAGGTTATTGGTCGCCGAGCCGATACGCCCGGCTTCCAGCAGACCGCCGAAGGCGTAGAACACGCCGGAAAGGGCATAGATCATCAGCAGGTTTAACGCCACGTTAACCCCGGAGACTTTCGCCGCTTCCGGGTTACCGCCGATAGCGAAGATGTTTTTACCAAAGCGCGTCTTGTTCCACAGGATCCAGACAAAGAAGACGGCAATCAGCGCGTAGAAGGTAATGTAGGACAGGCGGAACGAGCCCAGCGCCACAAATCCCTGGGCAAAATGGGAGAAGTGGCTGTCAAAACCGGAGATCGGCGATGCGCCCACGAAGTCGTAATACAGCGAGTTAATGCCGTAGACGATGATCATGGTGCCGAGGGTGGTAATAAACGGCGTCACGTTCAGGTAGGCGATAACGATCCCGTTAATCAGGCCGATGACCGCCCCGATGGCGCATACCAGCAGGATCACCAGTGGGATCGGCATGGTTGCCATATCCGGGAACACTTTGTTGGCATTATCCACCGCCTGCAGCATGGTGGCGGCAATCACCGCCGCCAGTCCCACCTGACGGCCAGCGGAGAGGTCAGTCCCCTGCGTGACGATAAGCCCGGCCACGCCGAGGGCAATAATAATACGCACCGAGGACTGAGTCAGGATATTACTCAGGTTGAGCAGACTTAAAAATGTCGGATCCTGGAAAATAATAATAGCTAACAGGACCAGAAGGACGACATATATCCCACCCTCTTTCAGGTAAGTGAGAAAACTCTTTTTATTTAACGCACTCATGTGAAGCCCCTGATCTTAAAGGTGCAATGACGCAAGACGCAGTATTTCGTTTTGCGTGGTGGTTTTAGTTTCAACAATGCCCGCGACCAGGCCATTGCTCATCACCAGAATGCGGTCGGTAATCCCCAGCAGTTCCGGCATTTCGGAAGAAATAATAATGATCCCTTTGTCTTTTTTA
Source organism: Klebsiella sp. 10982 (assembly GCF_048589245.1). Taxonomy (NCBI): domain Bacteria; kingdom Pseudomonadati; phylum Pseudomonadota; class Gammaproteobacteria; order Enterobacterales; family Enterobacteriaceae; genus Klebsiella; species Klebsiella sp. 10982. Next base: position 23,119 of record NZ_JBMAXV010000051.1, on the reverse strand, counting down.
GCCAGCTCGGCAATCAGCTGGTAGATCTCAAACTTGGCGCCGACGTCGATACCGCGCGTCGGCTCGTCCAGCATCAGGATCTCCGGCTGGGTGAGCAGCCAGCGGCCTATAATGACCTTTTGCTGGTTACCACCGGAAAGCGAACCGATCTGCGTATGCTGGCCGGGAGTTTTAACGCGCATCGAGTCAATAACCCATTGGGTATCGCTCTTCATTCGCGCGTTATCCAGCAAGCCGACGCTGTTTTTATATTTCTTAATATTGGAGATCAGCGAGTTAAAACCGATATCCAGATAGGCATAGATCCCGGTGGAGCGCCGCTCCTCGGTCACCAGCGCAAAACCGTGGTTAATCGCCTCGTTGGCGCTGTGGTTGTTGATCTTCTTCCCGTGCAGGGTGATGGTGCCGCTGGCCTTCTCACGGATGCCGAAAAGGGTCTCCACGATATCGGTGCGTTTAGCGCCCACCAGGCCGGCGATGCCGAGAATTTCGCCTTTATGCAGATCAAAGGAGACATCGCGAATCGACGGCTGGCGCAGCGAGGTCAGATTGCGCACCTGGAGGATCACTTCCCCCGGGGTATTTTCGCGATCCGGAAAACGCTGGTTGAGCGAGCGCCCGACCATCATGGCGATGATCTTGTCCATATCCAGCCCTTCCAGCGGCTGGGTGGCGATCCACTGGCCGTCGCGCAGGATGGTTATTTCATCGCACAGCTGGAAAATTTCTTCCATTTTGTGCGAGATATAGACGATACCGCAGCCACGATCTTTCAGCTTACGGATGATCTTAAACAGATGGTTGACCTCTTTTTCCGTCAGCGATGACGTCGGTTCGTCCATGATGACGATTTTGGCGTCATAGGAAAACGCCTTGGCGATCTCAATCATCTGCATCTGGGATACCGATAAGGTGCCGACGCGGGCGCGCGGGTCAATATCAATATCCAGCTCATCAAAAATGGCCTTGGTATCCCGGTACATTTTGTCCTGATCGACAAACATACCTTTGGTGGGATAGCGCCCGAGCCACATGTTATCCATGACTGAACGCTGTAATACCAGGTTTAATTCCTGATGCACCATCGATATACCGTTTTCCAGGGCTTCTTTCGCCGAATGGAAATCGATCTCTTTTCCCTGAAAAAGAATGCTACCGGAATCTTTTTGATAGATCCCAAAAAGGCATTTTAATAATGTCGATTTGCCGGCGCCGTTTTCCCCCATTAACGCATGAATGGAGTGCGGACGAACCTTCAGGTTGACATTATCAAGAGCCTTGACGCCAGGAAACGATTTGTTGATGTTGGTCATCTCCAACAAATATTCGCCTGACCGTTCGCTATTATTGCTGACCATAGTTATACCTGGCTGCGTTCATGCACGCCCCGTCCGGCGCAATAGCGCCAGCAGGAGTCTGGTTCTGTATCAGGAATAATCGGGCGTGGCTAAACCACGCCCGCAACTCACATCACGATTATTTGCCGGTAAACTGGCTCAGGTTGTCTTTATCGACGCCCACGTACGGTACGCGGACGATCTTGTTGTCAATTTTCCAGTTGGTGCCCGCTGCGGCATCTTTACCTTCGGCGAGGTTTTTCGCCAGATCGAAGGTCGCTTTCGCCTGGTTGTTAGCATCGTTCAGCACGGTACCGGCCATTGCGCCGGATTTCACCAGCGCCAGCGCTTCTGGCAGGGCATCAACGCCGAATACCGGAATGCTGCTCTTGTTGTGCGCTTTCAGCGCTTCAACCGCACCCATCGCCATGGCATCGTTGTTGGCGATCACCACTTCAATCTTGTTCGCATTCGGGCCGGAGAGCCAGGCGTCCATTTTGTCTTTCGCCTGTGCGGTATCCCACATGGCGGTATCCAGCTGCAGCTGCTGGGTCTTCAGACCTTTATCGTTCAGCTCTTTGATAACGTAGGTAGTACGCGCTTCCGCATCCGGATGGCCCGGCTCGCCTTTCAGCAGGACGAACTGGATCTGGCCGTCTTTATTCAGATCCCAGTTCGGGTTGGCTTTCCAGTGCTTAGCGATCAGATCGCCCTGAATAATCCCGGACTCTTTCGAATCGGTACCGACGTAATAAGCTTTGTCGTAACTATCCAGCGCTTTGCGGGAAGGCTCTTTGTTGAAGAACACCACCGGAATATCCTGCCCACGCGCTTTTTCAATCACCGTTCCCGCAGCCGCCGGGTCAACCAGGTTGATCGCCAGCGCCTTAACGCCTTTCGCCAGCAGCACGTCAATCTGATCGTTTTGTTTCGACTGGTCGTTCTGTGAGTCATTCATCAGCAGCTGGACGTCTGGCGCGGATTTGCCATCTTTTTCAATCGCCTTACGCACCACCGACATAAAGTTGTCGTCATATTTATAAATTGTCACGCCGATACGGGTATCTGCTGCGTGTGCGGCGGCGCCAAATAACAGACCAGCCATTACAGCAGACAGGGTAAACACCTTCTTATTCATGGAATCTCCGGTTTTATTATGCAGGGTCATTATTGTGAAAGAATGCGGGCGGGGGGCTGTTGCATTAGTGTTACCGCACAACGCATTTCACGACGAAAATTCGGTCTTCCGTGTCGGGTAACGCTCCAGGAAAATACGACTCTACTACTCGTTTAACGCCTTGTTCCTACTTAAAAAAGTGAGGATTACTCATCACCTTGTGGTTCAGACTGGTAAACGCTGCCATCATAATCAGGAGAATGTTAATATACTGTGAATTTACTCACAAATTGAAAGCGGTTACATACCGTCGCCGCTTCAGTTAGTGATCGGCCCCACAGTTTGCCGCTGGGTGACAGAATGGCGGCGCACCAGCGTCGGCATAAAGCAGTGCGTCGCCTCGCGATCCAGCTTGCCGGCCGCCCCCAGCAGCGCCAGCTCGGTAGCCAGCTTTGCCATCGACATCACCGGATAGCGCACGGTGGTGAGCTGCGGATCGGTGTAACGGGAAATAGGAATATCATCAAAGCCAATCAGCGACAGATGCTGCGGCACGACAATGCCGTTGTCCTTCAGGGTCGTCAGCGCGCCGGCCGCCATGCTGTCGTTATAGGCAAACACTGCGGTGAGACCGAGATTACGCCCCAGCAGTTCGACCATCGCCGCCTCGCCGCCCTGCATATCCGGGGAGCCAGAGCCGACCCAGCTGTCCGGGGCGATGATGCCCTGCTCCTGCAGCGCTTTGCTCCACCCTTCCCGGCGCATATCGTCATCTTCAATGCCGTGATTTGAGGAGAGATAGCCGATGCGCTGGTGACCGTGATTGAGCAGCATGCGGGTGGCCATCAGCGCGCCGCTGACGTTGTCGAGCCCGACGCAACGATGGGCAAAGCCCGGCACGATGCGGTTGATCAGCACCATTCCCGGGATATGTTGCATAAAGTCGCTCAGCTCTTCATCGCTGAGCGCTTTCGAATGGACGATCAGCGCCGAGCAGCGCTGGCGGATCAGCACCTCGATGGCGTGACGCTCTTTTTCCGCCTCGTGATAGCTGTTGCCGATCAACACATATTTTTGATGCTGCTGGGCGACGGTATCCACCGCTTTCACCAGCGCACCAAAGAAGGCATCGGAGACGTCCATCACCACCACGCCGATGGTATCGCTCACCTGGGTGGCCAGCGCCTGGGCGTTGGCGTTGGGCCGGTAGCCCAGCTGGGTCACCGCTTTCATTACGGCGTCGCGCGTATCCGGACTCACCAGCGCGCTGTTGTTCAGCACCCGCGACACAGTGGCCACGGATACACCCGCCTGGCGGGCAACATCACGAATGGTGATCATACTCAGCGACCTTTAGAGAATTACAGCACGTCACATTCACCTCCTGTGCTCAGCAAGGAGGCTATTCTGGCAGTGACCCGCGGTCCGCTACGTGAGTGAAGTCACACGGCTGGAAACGTTTACATCCGTTTTGTTAATGATTGTGATCGAGATCGTTATCTGGATGTGTCTTTGAGTGATGTGCCTGACGCACGCAGGGTTAGCTGACGCCACAGCCATTCCACCGGCCCCTGGCGGAAGCGGCGCAGCCAGAGCCATGAGACGAGGAGGTTAACGGCCCAGATGGGGGGAACAAAGGCCAGCAGCTGCAGGCGATCGAAGCGCATAAACAGCCCGAGATGATAAAACAGGGTGGTGCAGATCAGGGTCTGCAGCAGGTAGTTGCTCAGCGCCATGCGTCCGACGCAGGCGATAGCGCCCACCAGCCGGAAACGGCACAGCTGCGGCCAGTAACCCCAGGCCAGCGAGGCATAGCCGATTGCCTGCAACGGGGCGCTCAGTTCGCGCGGCGCCTGCAGCAAAAACGCACACCAGCGATAGTCCCAGGCCAGATACCACTGGGCGAATATTGCCGGCAGATTGACCGCCATCCCGGCCACCACCAGCAGGGCGCCTGTGCGCCGGTAGTGACGCAGGCTGAACTGCCCTTTGAGCCAGCCGCTGCGCATCAGCGCCGCGCCCATCAGCATCATCCCCGCCAGCTGCCAGCCATACTGAGCGCCCAGGGCCAGCAGATTATCCGATAGCATATCCGCCCGGTTGCTGACCGCCTCCATGCCGCCATGCAGCTTCCAGTACTGCTCATACTGCAGGTTCGCCGCATCCGGCACCCAGGAGCGATTCGCCGCCGTCCCGGAGATGACCCCCAGCAGGACCAGCACCGCAATACCGATGAGGTAGAGCACCACTCCGGTGTTGAACAGCGATTTAACATGCTGCGCCTCACGCACCATGCGCCAGCTCACCAGCCCCACCAGGGCATAAGCCAGCAGAATGTCGCCATCCCAGAAAAAAAGACCGTGAATGAAACCGAGCAGCGCCAGCAACGTCAGCCGCGACTGGATCCAGCGTTTTCCCCTGGGGAGCAGCAGCTGTAAACCGGCGCCAAACAGCAGCGCGAACAGGGTAAGGAATTTTACCTGCGCCAGCAGGTCGAGGAGTGCCCAGGTCCAGGCATCGCTGAGGGACGCGCTTCCTGACCAGGCGGGATTGAGGTAAGCGGCCTTCGGCAAGCCGAAGGCGCTGATATTGAGAAGCAGGATACCGAGGATGGCGACGCCGCGGACAAAGTCCAGCGTGACATTTCTCTCCATGTACCCTGCTCCGTTTTAGTTGTGGTGACGTACTGCGCGCAGGAATTCCTGGCGGGTATTCTGGCTGGATTTAAACAGGCCGCCGAGAGAGGTGGTGGTGGTGGCGCTGGTCGCGTCGCGGATGCCACGCGCTTTCACGCAGTAATGCACTGCGTCAATGGATACCGCCACGTTGCTGGTGCCGAGCAGCGTCTGCAGCGCGATCAGGATCTGCTGGGTCAGACGCTCCTGAACCTGCGGACGCTGGGCGAAAAACTGCACTATGCGGTTGATTTTCGACAGGCCGATCACCGAATCTTTCGGGATATAGGCTACGGTCGCTTTACCATCGATGGTGACGAAATGGTGTTCGCAGGTGCTGGTCAGGGTGATATCGCGCACGGTAACCATTTCATCAACCTTCATTTTGTTTTCAATGACGGTGATTTTCGGGAAGCGGGAGTAATCCAGCCCGGAGAAGATCTCATCGACATACATTTTGGCGATGCGATGCGGGGTCTCCATCAGACTGTCATCACTCAGATCCAGATTCAGCAGTTGCATAATCTCGGTCATATGACCGGTAATCAAACGCTTGCGTGTTTCGTTATCAATTTCTTGTACTGGCGCACGCATCGGCGTCTCCAGCCCACGAGCGACCAGCGCTTCATGAACGAGGACGGCTTCTTTACTCAGTGATGACATTTGGGTTTCTCCTGCAGGTGTGGCGCTCTTTGCTTTTTCTGGGGGCAAAGTTTGTATTCATTGTGCGTGAGGTGGCGCACAGAATCCAGTAGCCGTCACGATAATTATTGAAATTGGCGCTGCCTTTTATTAAGGCCTGAAGCCGCGCCTCAGGCGCGGCACCAAATCCTTATCGCCGAATCCGGAATGATCTAACCGCTGTACGCATCCATAAGCGCCATCGCTACGCCAGCATGTTGGCTATAAGTTGCATTAATGATGCAGTAAGTTCTCAAAAGGAGAAAGTGAAAGTTACTCACCGGCTTATGAAATATCTGTATTATGGCCCTTTACGCGCACACCCCTTTCGAGGAGCCTTGCATGGAACTGCTTGAAGAGCATCGCTGTTTTGACGGCCGGCAACAACGCTGGCGTCATCACTCCCCTGTCCTGAACTGCGCCATGACGTTCAGCATTTTTTTACCGCCTGAGCGCGAAACGCCGCCACCGGTGTTGTACTGGCTGTCCGGGCTAACCTGTAACGACGAAAACTTTACCACCAAGGCGGGCGCCCAGCGCATTGCCGCTGAGCTGGGCATCGCGCTGGTGATGCCGGACACCAGCCCGCGCGGTGACGAGGTGGCCAACGACGACGGTTACGATCTGGGACAAGGCGCCGGCTTCTACCTGAATGCCACCGAGGCGCCGTGGGCGGCGCACTATCGGATGTATGATTATCTTCGCGATGAACTGCCCGCGCTGATCCGCAGCGAGTTTAGCGTCGGCGAACGCTGCGCCATCAGCGGCCACTCGATGGGCGGTCACGGCGCGCTGGTGATGGCGCTCAAAAATCCGGGCCGCTACGCCAGCGTCTCCGCCTTCGCGCCGATCGTCAATCCCGGCCAGGTGCCATGGGGCAGGAAAGCGTTTACCGCCTATCTTGGCGCCGATGAATCGACGTGGCAGTCGTGGGACAGCTGCGCGCTGATGCAGGCCAGCCAGCCGGCTGACGCCGTGCCGACGCTGATCGACCAGGGCGATAACGATCCGTTCCTCGCCGGGCAATTACAGCCAGCGGTGCTGGCAGAGGTCGCGCGGCAGAAAGCCTGGCCGTTAACCCTGCGTATCCAGCCCGGTTACGACCACAGCTATTACTTCATTGCCTCGTTTATTGAAGACCATCTGCGCTTCCATGCGCAGCATCTCTTTGCCTAAACGCAAAATGCGCCGCGAAGCAGCTTCGCGGCGCATATTCAGGCCCGCAGGCCGCGTTTTAGTGCCGACGATCAGAAGCGATAATCGACCGCCATAAAGTAGCGACGGCCCTCTTCGGTGTAGCTGTAGTCGTCCCGGCTCAGATCTTTATCACCCACGTTCTGCACCCCGGAGCGCAATTTCACGTTTTTGGTGACCTGCCATGCTGCACCGACGTCAAACAGGGTGTAGCCGCCCGGCGTTTTGCCGGTGGCGCTCACCGCGCGCTGCTGACCGGTATAGTTGGCCGTGACGTAGAAGGACCAGTCGTCCAGCGGTTTCCAGTCGAGCGTGCCGTTGGCGGTATGGAACGGCAGCGTCTGCAGCGGTTTGTCGCCGCCGTTGCTCAGATCGCGACCATCGTTGTAGGTGTAGTTCACCGTCAGCTTCCACTCATCGCCAAACGGGATCTTCACCTCCGTCTCCACCCCTTTGATGCGGGCTTTGTTGACGTTGAAATAGCGGAAGATCGGCACACGCTTGCCGTTAACGGTTTTCCAGCCGACAAAGTTCGGGTAGCCCGGCGCTTCGCTGGCGCTGGAGGTGCGCAGAACATCGATCATGTCGTCGACATTATTCTGGAAGGTGGTGATGCTGCCTTCGACATCCTGCAGCCAGCCCTCTTCCCCACGGTAGTAGAGACCGAGCTCGAAGCTTTCACTGGTTTCCGGTTTCAGATCCGGGTTACCGACGATGCTGCACGAGCCGCGGCAGGAGTTGGTGGTCCAGTCGGGGTTAAGCTGCAGCAGCGACGGGGCTTTAAACGCCGTCGCCCAGCCGCCTTTGACGGTGACGGTATCGGTGGCGTTATACACCAGATAGGCGCGCGGGCTCCAGTGATCGCCATAGGTCTGATGGTCGTCCATACGAATGCCGGTGGTCAGCGCCAGCGGCTCGATGATGCGCCATTCGTCTTCAAGAAAGAGAGCGTACTGGCTGGCCGACGTTGACTGGCCGCCGCTGCTCAGGTTGACCGGATCTTTCAGTTTGTCGTGGCGCCATTCGCCGCCGAAGGTCACCAGCTGGTTAATCATGCCCAGCGGCAGAACGTACTTCCCGTCGATAGCATTGCTTTCCGAGGTAATAGTCCCGCTCTGCCCTGGATTTTTGTTATCCACCTTTTCGCCGTAGAACTTGAGCTCGCTGTTGCCCATATCCCAGCGGCCGTTATGACTCAGGGAGTAGTTCTCACGCTCAAGGCGGTTGCGGTCAAGGGAATCGGAATCACGATCCTGACGGTCAAAGCCATAGCCCGCGGTAAAATCGTGGTTTTCGTTCGGCGTCCAGGCGAATTCAACATTGCCATCGCGGCTGGTGAAGCCCTCGATGCGCGGCGTCTCGCCGGTGGCATTACTGGAAGATTGCGGATCGTCCTTGGCGCGTTTTGCCAGGCTGCCGTAGGCCTTCATCCCGAGCACGCCGTCGATCAGCGGGCCGCTGGTAAAGAACTGGCCGTTCCAGGTATCGCCGCGGTCGCGGTGCTCCTGAATGGTGGTATCGGCGCTCAACGTCCCGGTCCATTTTTGGCCAATTTTTTTGGTAATAATGTTGACCACGCCGCCGAGCGCATCGGAGCCGTAGAGGGAGGACATCGGGCCGCGCACCACTTCGATACGCTCAATGGCATCCACCGGGATCCAGTTCAGGTCGAAGTCGTTGTGGCGGAAAACGGCATTACGGGAGTTGACGCGCTTTCCGTCAACCAGGATCAGGGTATAGCTGCTGCTCAGACCGCGAATGCTGACGCCCTTACGGTTATCCCCTTCGTTAGTGAGCTGGACCCCGGGGACGTCGCGCAGTACATCTTTCAGGTTCTGGACGGGCTTGCGTTGTAAATCCTGCTGGGTGATGACGCTGATGCTCGCCGGCGCGTCTTTGACGCTCTGTTCAGTGGCCGAGGCGGTCACCACCAGCGTTTCTTCATTCACATCGGCAAGGGCCGGAAACGCCAACGATACGACGGACGCAGACAATCCCGCCCGGATAAAAGGGTTTAACCTGAACATTCCAAATCTCCATGAGGTGTACAACCAAACAAACAAAAAGGTGCTGCTCACACGCGCTGGCGATGTGCCGCTCTGTCGGCGGCATGCTCGCGCTGTTTTCTTGTCGATGTGGCTGGTCGCCCGATGTCAGTCTGTACAAGCGACAGAGACGGGGAGTGGCTTCATCCGTAATGGGCGAAAATGATAAAGATAATGATTACGATTATCAATATAATTATGAAGAATTGTGACAAGCTGTAACCGCACAGACATAAAAAAAGCCCTCTTTTCAGAGGGCCTTTTACGCACAATCGCGAAGATTAACGCTTAAAGCGGTCCGGGAAGGTCATCTCGCTATAGCGAACAAAGCGGGTGCCTTTCGCCAGTTTGTATCCAAACCAGATGACGAGGAACAGCGGAATACCGATGTAGGTCGCCGCCACGCCGCCCCAGTCAATGGTGTCCTTGAGGAACGCTTCGTAGTTCTGTCCGAGGGTGATAATCAGGCACAGCACGAAGGCGAAGATCGGCCCCAGCGGGAAGAACCCGGAACGATACGGCAGATTATTAATATCGTTACCCTGCAGGACGTAGCCGCGACGGAAACGATAATGGCTGATCGCAATCCCCAGCCAGGCGATAAAGCCCGTCATCCCGGAGGTGTTCAGCAGCCACAGGTATACCGTCTGGTTGCCAAACATCGACGTCAGGAAGCACAGCGCTGCGATAACGGTGGTCGCGTACAGCGCGTTGCGCGGCACGCCGCCACGCGACAGCTTCGAGAAAATGCGCGGTGCTTTACCGTCGCACGCCAGGGTATACAGCATACGCGTGGAGGCGTACATCCCGGAGTTACCCGCCGACAGCACGGCAGTCAGGATAACGGCGTTCATGATCGCCGCCGCCGACAGCAGACCTGCATGCTGGAACACCAGGGTGAACGGGCTGACGGAAATATCCTTCACATCATTGCGCAGCAGGCTCGGATCGGTATACGGAATGATCAGGCTGATAATCAGGATCGCGAAAACATAGAACAGCAGGATACGCCAGAAGACCTGGCGCACCGCGCGCGGAATGTTCTTCTCCGGATTCTCAGACTCACCGGCGGCGATACCAATAAGCTCGGTGCCCTGGAAAGAGAAGCCGACAATCATCGCCACGCCGATCATCGCCGAGAAGCCGCCGGCAAACGGCGCATCCGCGATCCCCCAGTTGCTCCAGCCGGCCGGCTGTGCCCCTTTGAAGATACCGACAATCATCATCACGCCGACGATGATAAAGATGATAACGGTGGCCACTTTAATCAGCGAGAACCAGTATTCCGCCTCGCCAAAGCCGCGCACCGAGATCCAGTTCAGCAGGAACATAATGCCGAGGAACAAGGCGCTCCAGATCCAGCCCGGCGTGTCAGGGAACCAGTAGCTCATCACCAGCTGTGAGGCGACAAGGTCAACGGCGATCGTTACCGCCCAGTTGTACCAGTAGTTCCAGCCCAGCGCGAAGCCGAAGCCTTCTTCCACATAATTCTGCCCGTAGGTGGCGAAAGAACCGGATACCGGCATAAACGCCGCCAGTTCGCCCAGGCTGGTCATCAGGAAATAGACCATCAAACCGATCAGAATATAAGACAGCAGCGCCCCACCGGGACCTGCCTGCGAAATGGTTGCGCCAGAGGCAACAAAAAGACCCGTACCGATGGAACCGCCGATGGCGATCATGGTCAAGTGGCGCGCCTTTAGTTCACGACGTAGCGTGGGCGCTTCTGTGGTTTTAGTTTCCGAAACCATGTGATAATGCTATCCATCCAAAAAATGAGGCGCGATTGTAGCAGACGATCGGGGTTCCATCCGGTACAAATGCAAAGTTATAAGAGAGCTTCATGATCGCCCGCAAATTATTAGTAAAGCACTAACCTGCGGAATTGCCAGCGAATTCCCCCCGTTAGCGAGCGTAAAAACCAGGTTTCTACACCTGGCAATAGTGCAGAAAACGTTGTAATGCTTTGGAAATATGCTTCTGCCGGTGATGGATCCGCCACAGCGTGCGCGTCAGCCTGGGCAGCGGCACCTTCAGCTCCGCCAGCGTGCCCGAGGCCAGCTGTTCAGCAATCACCCGGCGCGATAAACAGCTGATGCCCAGGCCATGCCGGACGGCGTGCTTGATCGCCTCCGAATTGCCCAGCTCCATGCCCATATGAAACGCCGGCAGATGCGACAGCAGTACATAATCGACAATCTCCCGGGTACCGGACCCATGCTCGCGCAGGATCCATGGCGCCTCGGCCAGCTGCTGCAGGGTCACCTCCCCCGCCAGCAGCGGTGAGTTGGGGGCGGCGAACACCACCAGCTCATCTTCCAGCCACGGCTCGGCAATAATATCGGCGGCATGGCATGGCCCTTCTATCAAACCGAAATCCACCCGCAGGTCGGCGACAGCGTTGATCACATCCAGACTGTTGCCAACGCTCAGTTCGACCGGCAAATCCGGGAAGTCATGGCGATAACGGGCGATGATCTCCGGCATAATATAGTTGCCGATGGTGCTGCTGGCGTAGACCCGGATCGCCCCGTTATCGCCGCGAAACAGCTGTTCGATCTCCAGCGCCCGCTCCAGCAGCGCCAGCGCACGCGGGTACAGCAGCCGTCCGTGCTCATTCACCACCAGCCGTTTACCGACGCGGTCAAACAGCTGCACGCCGAGCTGCCCTTCCAGATCGGTCAGCGCGGCGCTGACCGCAGATTGCGAAAGCGCCAGCATCTGTGACGCCTGAGTGGTTGACCCACTCTTATGGACTTCGGCGAACACTTCTAACTGCCGCAGCGTAATATGCATAACCCACCCGTTTAGTAATCCAACCTGAATAACCTTCCTTACTATGGTGACACAAATCGAGGCGGCTGAAGGAAGGAAAATCCGCTTATGTCACAAAATCATCGTCTTGCCGGAGAAACCGCCCCGCTTCTGTCGCCCTGGCACCCTGCCCTGTTAACCCCGGCGCCCCGATCATTAACCACTTATTACGATTGATTATAAACATATAATCAATTTTATATTTAATCCCGCGCGGCGTAACCTTTAGGCAGACAAAGGAGAAGGTTATGACAGCACTCACTTTACCCACCAAACATCGTTCCCTGTGGCATTTTGTCCCAGGCCTGGCGCTGACCGCCGCGCTGACCGGCGCCGCCCTGTGGGCCGGGAGTTTCCCGGCCATCGCCGGCGCAGGCTTTAGCGCCCTGACCCTCGCTATCCTGTTCGGGATGGTGGTCGGCAACACGGTCTACCCGAAAATCTGGCAGCCCTGCGACGGCGGGGTGATCTTCGCCAAGCAGCATCTGCTGCGCCTGGGGATCATCCTCTACGGCTTCCGCCTGACGTTCGCCCAGATTGCCGACGTCGGCGTGAGCGGTATTTTGATTGACGTTCTGACGCTCTCCAGCACCTTTTTCATCGCCTGCTTCCTTGGCCAGAAGGTGTTTGGTCTCGACAAACACACCAGCTGGCTGATCGGCGCCGGCAGCAGCATCTGCGGCGCGGCGGCCGTGCTCGCCACCGAGCCGGTGGTCAAAGCCGAAGCCAGTAAAGTGACGGTCGCCGTCGCCACGGTGGTGATTTTCGGTACCATCGCCATCTTCCTCTACCCGGCGATGTATCCGCTGCTGGCGCACTGGTTCACCCCGGAGACCTACGGGATCTATATGGGTTCCACCATGCATGAAGTGGCGCAGGTGGTTGCCGCCGGCCATGCGGTCAGCCCGGACGCCGAGAACGCGGCGGTGATCGCCAAAATGCTGCGCGTGATGATGCTGGCTCCGTTCCTGCTGTTCCTGGCGGCGCGTGTTAAACAGCTGACCCCGGCAGGTAACGGCGAGAAAAGCAAAATCACCATTCCGTGGTTCGCCATTATGTTCATCCTGGTGGCGGTGTTTAACTCCTTCCATCTGCTGCCGAAAGCCGTGGTGGATATGCTGGTGACGCTGGATACCGTTCTGCTGGCGATGGCGATGGCCGCCCTCGGGGTCACCACTCACGTCAGCGCGCTGAAAAAAGCCGGGGCGAAACCGCTGCTGATGGCGCTGATGCTCTTCGTCTGGCTGATTGTCGGCGGCGGGGCCATTAACGTCGCTATCCACAGCCTGATGGCATAAAGCACTACATCTTTCTCCAGTTAAGCCGCTATCATTACCCACCCCCCAGCGGCTTTAACTGGAGTTTTTTTTATGAAATACGTAGGAGCGCACGTAAGCGCCTCAGGTGGACTGGCCAATGCCGCCATTCGCGCCGCCGAAATCGAAGCAACCGCCTTCGCCCTCTTCACCAAAAACCAGCGCCAGTGGCGCGCCGCGCCGCTCAGCGATGAGACCATCGCCGAATTCAAAGCCGCCTGTGAAAAGTATCACTTTGGCCCCGGGCAGATCCTGCCGCACGACAGCTACCTGATTAACCTCGGCCACCCGGTGGAAGAGGCGCTGGAAAAATCCCGTGATGCCTTCATCGATGAACTGATCCGCTGTCAGCAGCTGGGGCTGACGCTGCTCAACTTCCACCCCGGCAGCCATCTGCAGCAGATCCCGGAGGAGGCGTGCCTGGCGCGCATCGCCGAATCGATCAATATCGCGCTGGCGAAGACCGAAGGCGTCACAGCGGTTATCGAAAATACCGCCGGCCAGGGCAGCAACCTCGGCTTTAAGTTCGAGCACCTCGCGGCCATCATCGACGGGGTGGAAGATAAATCCCGCGTCGGCGTCTGCATCGATACCTGTCACGCCTTCGCCGCCGGCTACGATCTGCGCAGCGCCGAAGCCTGCGAAAAAACCTTCGCCGCCTTCGATCGCATCGTTGGCTTTCAGTATCTGCGCGGGATGCATCTCAACGATGCCAAGAGCACCTTCGGCAGCCGGGTCGACCGACACCACAGCCTGGGGGAAGGCAATATCGGCCACGACTGCTTCAGCTGGATTATGCAGGACAGCCGCTTCGACGGCATTCCGCTGATTCTGGAAACCATCAACCCGGATATCTGGGCGGAAGAGATTGCCTGGCTGCGGGCGCAGCAGATCGCCGAAGTGGCGTAAATAGAGACGTAAAAAAGGGCCGAACGATCGGCCCTTTTTTTCTTGCGGATGGATTATGCCGCTTTTTCGACTTCCGCTGCCTGCGCTTCCGGACGTTTCAGCACGGCGTAGGAGAGGCCCGCCACCAGCGTTCCGACAACAATCGCCAGCAGGTAGCCCAGCACCGGCGTAATCGCCCCTGGGATCAGCAGGACAAACAGACCGCCGTGCGGCGCCATCAGTTTCGCGCCGACCGCCATGGAGATAGCGCCGGTTACCGCGCCGCCGACGATACAGCACGGCAGAACGCGCATCGGATCGCGGGCGGCAAAAGGAATCGCCCCTTCCGAGATAAAGCACAGGCCGAGAACCAGTGCGGCTTTACCCCCTTCGCGTTGCCCTTTATCGAACTTGTTGCGCGCCACCAGCGTGGCGATACCCATCGCCAGCGGAGGCACCATACCGGCCGCCATGATCGCCGCCATCGGCGCGTAGGTCTGGGTACTCAACAGGCCAACGCCAAAAGCGTAAGCCGCTTTGTTTACCGGGCCACCCATGTCGGTACACATCATCCCACCGAGGATCGCACCCAGCAGAACCGCGTTGGCGGTGCCCATGGTTTGCAGCCAGTGGGTCAGCCAGGCGAGGATACCGGAGACTGGTTTACCGATGAGGTAGATCATCGCCAGGCCCACGATCAGGCTGGAGACCAGCGGAATGATCAGGATAGGCTTCAGCGCTTCCATACTCTGCGGCAGTTTCAGCTTCGTACTGATGGCTTTCGCCACGTAACCGGCAAGGAAACCGGCAATGATCCCGCCGATAAAGCCAGAGCCGCCGCTAACCGCCAGCATACCGCCGATAAGACCCGGGGTCAGACCCGGACGGTCGGCAATGGAGAAGGCAATAAAGCCTGCCAGCACCGGCACCATCAGCGCGAAGGCCGAGCCGCCGCCGATTTGCATCAGCGCCGCCGCCAGCGTGTCTTTCACTTCAAACGCTTTGATCCCGAAGGCAAAGGAGAGCGCGATACACAGGCCCCCGGCCACTACCATCGGCAGCATGTAGGAGACGCCGGTCAGCAGGTGGCGATAGGCGCCCGCCGACTCTTTTTTCCCTTCAGCAGCCGCCTGCGGTTTGCCGGATGGCTGATAGGTTTTGGCTTCGGCCACCGCTTTATCCAGCTCCTGGGCGGTTTTCTTCAGCGCCAGACCGGTGGTGGTGCGGTACATCGGCTTGCCGGCAAATTTTGCCAGGTCTACCTCGATATCGGCGGCGACGATCACCAGATCCGCCTCGGCCACCTCTTCCGGGGTGATGGCATTGCCAGCGCCGACGGAGCCACGGGTTTCCACTTTCACCCACCAGCCGCGTTTTTTCGCTTCGGTTTCGATAGCTTCTGCCGCCATAAAGGTATGGGCAACACCGGTCGGACAGGCGGTGACGGCGACAATACGTTTCTGCCCCTGAGCGGCGGCCGGAACGGCTACCGCCGCTGGCGCAACGTAGGGTTTAGCGTGGTCTTTCGCCTCTCCCAGGAACAGCTCCGGATGGGCGACAGCACGGTTAATGTCGCCCAGATAGACGTTTTTGCCATTCAGCGCGCTATCGGCCGGCAACGCGGTCCCCAGCACGATGGCCAGTTCGGCGTCATTCGGGTTATCAATCAGTTCAAGGCGCGCTTTTGGCGCCGCGGCCCCCAGCAGGGTTTTCGCCATATAGGCGCGCGCCTGTCCGAGTCCGGCATCAATAATCAGCAGCGTTTTCATTATGCCTCTCCTGCTGTCAATTAAAGGGTTGTAAGTCGACGCGCGCCATCATCGCGGCCAACTGGGTACGGTCGGTAATACCGACATTGCTCTGGCTGACGGCCAGGGCTGCGACGGCGGTCGCCAGGCGCAGGGTATGCTCGCTGGATTCACGCATCAGCAGGCCGTAAATCAGGCCGCCCACCATCGAATCGCCAGCGCCGACGGTGCTGACCACTTCCACTGAAGGCGGTTTGGCAATCCATTCACCGGAGGCGTTAACCCACAGCGCGCCCTCTTCGCCCAGCGAAATCACCACGTGGGCGATACCCTGCTCACGCAGCGCATGGGCGGCTTCGATAACATCTTTCATCTCCGGCAGCTTACGGCCAGCCCAAATCTCCAGCTCGCGCCGGTTCGGTTTCACCAGCCACGGCGCCGCTTTCAGTCCGGCAACCAGCGCTTCGCGGCTGCTGTCGAAAATGATGCATGGGCACTGGCTGCGCAGACGGGTCATCCAGTCGGTGAAGGCTTCCGGGCTAACGCCAGACGGCAGGCTGCCGCTGACGCAGACCATATCGAACTGCCCGAGCCAGCTCAGGGAGTCGTTGACGAAGCGTTCCCAGTCGCCCGGGGTCACTTCAAAGCCGGAGAAGTTAAAATCGGTTACTTCGCCATCTTTTTCCGTCAGCTTAACGTTGATGCGGGTGCGGCCCTGCACCACCTGGAAACGGTTGGCGATGCCCAGCTCACTGAACAGCTGCTGAAAGCCGTCCTGGTTGTCTTTACCGAGGAAGCCGCCAACGGTGACGTCAATACCGAGATCTTTCAGCACTTTCGCCACGTTGATGCCTTTCCCGGCGGCATGCAGGCCGGTGGTGCGCACCAGGTTCACTTCACCGCGTTCAATCTCCGGGGTGAACCCCACCAGATCGTACGCCGGATTTAACGTAATCGTTGCTACACGTCTGCTCATTTATGCGCCCTCCCCAAGGCCTGCGGCGATCGCTTCGCCAATCGCATCCAGCGCTTGTTGCGCATCCTCACCCTGCGCGGTGAAACGCAGACGGTGACCTTTTTTCACACCCAGCGCCACGACCTTCATCAGGCTGCGACCGTTGGCCGGCTTGCCGGAACCGTCGAGGTTGGTGACGGTGATGTCGCTGGAGAATTGTTTAATCGTATTGACCAGCATGGTGCCCGGTCGGGCATGCAGGCCGTGCTCATTGCGCACCACGAACTCGGCGCTCAGCACATCTTCGGCAATGGCATCGTCGCTGGTCAGCAGCGCCAGCACGGTGGCGGCATCGGCTTTCAGCAGATGGTCAGCTTTCTTGTCCAGCAGCAGTTTGCTCAGGCGGTTCAGCACCGCGGTCGGCTGCTCGTCAACCATTGCCACTGTGACCAGCAGGGAAACCGGCTGATCGTCGCGGGTGAAGGCGTTAGCGGCGCGGCTAACCGCCACAGCGCTGCGCAGATTGCCTTCCGCACTGTCGTTCAGCCAGATGCCCTGACCGAGGTTCAGCGGCGTGTCGTTAATGACGTGGCTAACGAAAGCGGTATCGGCGGCGCCCACCTCTTTCAGACGCGCGGCGTTCAGCGCCTGCAGCGTCAGCAGATCGCTGGCCGCGACGTCGAGACTGAGGGTCTCGTTGTCCAGCTTCAGCGCTTCGCTCTGCTTCTCTCCCATCAGCAGCGCACGCAGCTCTTCCGCGGTGGTCGCTGACTGCAGCTGGGCGGCGACCGCGTCATCGCTCAGCACATGGGTCAGCTGACGCAGCAGGCCGAGGTGTTCATCTGAACTGGCGGCAATACCGATCGCCACATAGGCGGTCTGCCCTTCCCCCCAGGTGACGCCCTGCGGGAACTGAAACACCTGGACGCCGGTCTTCAGCACCTGGTCACGGGTGTCCGTCGTGCCGTGCGGGATCGCAATCCCGTTGCCGAGGAAGGTCGAGGTCTGCTGCTCGCGTGCCAGCATGCCGTTCACATAGCCATCAGCCACGTTGCCGGCGCTGACCAGCGCGGCGGCGACCTGCCGGATGGCCTCTTCTTTATTACCGGCCTGCTGGCCGGGATGAATATCCTGCACAGATAACTGGAACATGGTTCTCCTCTCCTGCTGAATTGAATCGTTTCAGCTAACTTGAGAAAAAAGGCGCCATCTGACGGTGAACGGATTGTCGAATGACGCTGAAACGTTTCAAGAATTCTGTACCTTTCTTGCTCAACGCGCAAGGTACGTCAGCGACTTGATCGCAGAACTTAGAGATACAGCACATTTTTGCTGAAGCCGATCCGCACTTTCACTCCTGGCGTCAGCTTTTTGCTGAACCTTATATTTTGAAACAGCTTTTTAATTTATCGTGCCATACTACTGTTTATTTTCAGCCAGCAGGCGTAAACTCCGCGCCGTCTCCTGAAACTACAGAAAACCGAACATGCAAAACCGTAGCGCCGCCCTTCCCCGACGCGGGTTCGATGTAACCTCTTCCGCCTTCTTGATCGTCGCCTTTCTGACAGGCATTGCCGGGGCATTGCAAACCCCAACCCTGAGCCTGTTTTTGACCAACGAAGTACACGTCCGTCCGGCGATGGTCGGCTTCTTTTTTACCGGCAGCGCGGTTATTGGCATTCTGGTCAGCCAGTTCCTCGCCGGCCGCTCCGATCGTCAGGGCGACCGCAAGCAGCTGATTGTCGTCTGCTGCCTGCTGGGGGTGCTGGCCTGCGTACTCTTTGCCTGGAACCGCAACTACTTCATCTTGCTGTTCATCGGCGTTTTTCTCAGCAGCTTTGGCTCGACCGCCAACCCGCAGATGTTTGCCCTGGCGCGCGAGCACGCCGACAGGACCGGCCGGGAAGCGGTCATGTTCAGCTCCATTTTACGTGCCCAGGTCTCGCTGGCATGGGTGATTGGCCCCCCGCTGGCCTATGCCCTGGCGATGGGGTTTGGCTTTACCGCGATGTATCTCAGCGCCGCGGCGGCGTTTATCGTCTGCGGGGTCATGGTCTGGCTGTTCTTGCCCAGCATGCGCAAAGCAAAGCCGGTGGCGACCGGGCGACTGGAAGCCCCGCGCACGCACCGCCGCGATGCGCTGCTGCTGTTCAGCATCTGCACGCTGATGTGGGGCACCAACAGCCTGTATATCATTAATATGCCGCTGTTTATCATTAACGAGCTGCATCTGCCGGAAAATCTGGCCGGACTGATGATGGGTACCGCCGCTGGACTGGAAATCCCCACGATGCTGATTGCCGGTTACTACGCCCGGCGCTTCGGCAAACGCTTTCTGATGCGTCTTTCTGCAGTCGCCGGGGTGCTGTTTTACGTGGGGATGCTGACGGTGCATACACCGGCGCTGCTGCTGGCAATGCAGGCGCTGAACGCCATTTATATTGGGATCCTCGCCGGGATCGGCATGCTCTATTTCCAGGATCTGATGCCCGGGCAGGCGGGTGCGGCCACCACTCTCTATACCAATACGACTCGCGTCGGCTGGATCATCGCCGGTTCACTGGCGGGGGTGGTGGCAGAGATATGGAGCTATCATGCGGTGTTCTGGATTGCGCTGGCGATGGGCGTAGCCACTCAGGCCTGCCTGTGGCGGATCAGGGACGTGTAAACACATTGCCCGGCCCTGGCCGGGCAATGCAAGTTAATGATCCAGATAGAGGTAATGCAGCCAGCTGGTCATTCGCAGCAGGACTTTGCGCATAATCGACACATGGGCAAAATAATCGGTATAGACCGCCGCCTGCGCGCTAACCCCGTCCGGTAAATGTTCCACTTCCGGGTGCGGATCAAGATCAATCAGCACATAGATACCCTCTTTCCCTGCCCCGGCGTTCAGCCCCTGCAATGCACCGCTGGCCTGATAGCTACCGTCCGGAACGGTCGGCAGCACCCGCGAAACCTTCCCGCTGTAGACGCTGCCCGGCAGACCGTTAAAGACAACTTCCGCGCTGTCCCCGGCCGTCAGTCGCAGGACCGAGTTCTGGCGAAATACCGCGACCACCTGGCGCTTTTGCTGGGGGATGAACACCAGCACCGGCTTGAAGGGCAGACGCACTGCGGTCATCCCCGGTCGCGCCAGTAGCTGTGTGACATAGCCGTCGCTCGGCGCACGAACCACGGTTTGCGCCAGATTATACTCCGCCTCAAGGATCTGTGATTTCAGACTGGCAATGTTGGCATCCAGCCCGTGATAGCGGCCCGACACCTGCTCTCTGGCGTTTTGTAACTGCGCTTTCGCCGCCTGCAATACCGCCGTCTGGATCTGCACCTGCTGCCTCGCGTGAGTCACATCCTGTTCCGAGAAAGGATTGACCGGCATAGCCGCCCCCTGGGCATAACGCTGATAATCGCGGGTAACGCGATCGTACTCCGCTTGCGCCTGCTGAACTCGGGCGCTGGCATCGTCAATGGTTGCCTGCTTCGCCCGCAGCGACGCTTCCTCAGCCGCCAGATCGGCTTTCAGCTTGTTCAGCCGCGCGCGATAACGGGTGTCATCGATGCGGAACAGCAGTTCGCCCTTCTTTAATAACACGTTGGTTTTACTGGTGACCTCCACCACCTCGCCTGAGACCTGCGGCACCATCGGAACAGAAACGACAATTTTTTGCGCCCGCATCGTATAGGGGTGGTTATAGTTCATTGTTAATATTAACGCGCCTACGACCACAATCCCGCCTAATATAGCCGTGGGGATCGTCCATTTATTTACCGGAATACGAAATATCTTAAAAACGCCCCAGGCGATAGCGACATAGCAAAGGATAATTAACAGATCCATATTATTTCTCGTTATTCCCCGCTGACGCTTGCTGGCTGTTTTTTAATGCCGCTTCAAGTAACGCAATACGTTGTTCAAGCGCTACTCGCTGCTGCTGGCCCTCGGTCTGCGACGCCATTCCCCAACCACGGTCGGGGCGGTACAGCGTGGCCCAAATCCACAGAAAAGGCCAGATAGCATGCAGGGTAAACAGGCTTATCCAGCCCGCCACATGAATCGCGTCCTGATGAGGATGCTGCCGTTTTTGCGCGATGTGATAGGGAATATCGTGGATAATAATCACTCCATAAAATAATATAAGAAAAACCAGTATTAATACAAACAAAGCAAAATAATTAAGCAGCATGGTGCATATACACTCTGTAAGTCAGCAGGAAAATCGTTATTGTTAATAACATCGAGAACCACAAAAGAAGCGATAAAACGCACAGCTTTCCTTAAATAATGGACGGTTCAACGCAAACGTCATCATACGATTAGCGATAAAATAAATCACATGGCAATTCCGCCAAACTGGTATATCATTTTTGATATATTAACGATATCAGGCAGCGATAAGATGTTGAAAGACTTCAAAATGGATGAACTCAGGATCATCAGCACCATCGCCGAAACCGCCAGCGTGAGCCGGGCCGCTCAGCGCCTGAATATGCCCCAGTCTAACGTCTCACGAACGCTGACCAGCGTGGAGCGGAAAGTCGGGCTGGCTATTTTCCTGCGCACCGCTAAAGAACTGGTGCGTACCGAGTTTGGCGAACAGTTTATTCACGCCAGCCGCGCCGTTCTTGAGCAGCATGAGCAGCTTATCAACCTTGCCGACCGTTATAAGAACACGCTGCAGGGCGCAGTCACCCTCGGGGCCCCTATCGGCATCCATCAATTTCTTGGGCGATATATTTTGCCAGCGTTGAGAAAAACCCTTCCGCAGTTGCAGATCAATCTGGTCACCCGCAACCCCAGCGAGCGGGAACAGAAATACGGCGCGATCTTCAATAGCGACTGCGATCTGCTGATTAGCCCTTTTAAGCCGCAAAATGAAAATCTTATCGCCCGTCCCTTTACCCGCTTTCGTACCGGCGTCTTTGCCTCACCAGACTACCTGGCACAACATCCTCTCGCCGAGCCAGAGGCGCTGGTGGATCATGAGTGCATTACTCTGCGGATGCTGGGCGGCAGCGACAATATCTGGACGTTCAAAAGTAAAAGCGGCGAGCCGCTCGACCTCAGCGTTAGAGGGGGATTTGTGTGCGATAACACGCTGCCGGCGGTGGAGCTGGCGAAACTGGGGATGGGGATCGTGTATGCGCCCTATTATTCACTCGCTACCGAGCTGGCAGCAGGGCAGCTGGTTCCCTGTCTGAAAAAAGAGCGCTGTATCGACCTGCAGGCCTGGCTAATCTACCAGCGGCGGGACATTCTTCCGTTACGCGTGCAGGCGCTGCTCGACGGCCTCAGCGCCCATATTAAAAATCTGTCTCACCTGCTGCTTTAAGCTCAGGGCGCGGTGGCCAGCTCAAGATCCAGCAGCCAGGTAATGGCTTCATCGCGGTGGGTGAAGCACATCTCCGGTGAGGGCTGCAGGCTGGCGCACACTTTCGGGCGCAAAGGAGAGCCAAAAATCAGGCATAAGTTGTGCTCGGAGAGCTGGATACAGCGGGTATTAGCCGGCTTCCCCTGCGGCATGCCGGGGATCGGCGATGATATAGAGGGGGCGATGCAACATGCGCCACAATCAGTACGACATTCCACAACCCGGCTCCCGAACGCTCATTTTGCGCCACAGCCTAAACGTTTTGCCAGAAGATAGCAAAACTCGCGAATTCCGCTTGCCTGAACGCCCGGGCGCGAGTAGTTTTACGCGATATTTTTGACTCGTTAAGTGACAGGATTACTGCAATGCCAAGAGCGAATGAAATTAAAAAAGGTATGGTGCTGAATTACAACGGCAAGCTGCTGATTGTGAAAAATATTGATATTCAGTCACCCAGCGCCCGTGGTGCTGCGACACTGTATAAAATGCGCTTCTCTGACGTGCGCACCGGCCTGAAAGTGGAAGAACGCTTCAAAGGCGACGATATCGTCGATACCGTGACCCTGACCCGCCGTTTCGTTGATTTCTCCTACGTCGATGGCAACGAATACGTGTTCATGGATAAAGAAGACTATACCCCTTACACCTTTACCAAAGAGCAGATCGAAGAAGAGCTGCAGTTTATTCCGGAAGGTGGAATGCCGGACATGCAGGTGCTGACCTGGGACGGCCAGCTGCTGGCGCTGGAGCTGCCGCAGACTGTTGATCTGGAAATTATCGAAACCGCACCGGGTATTAAAGGCGCGTCCGCCAGCTCCCGCACCAAGCCAGCCACCATGAGCACCGGCCTGGTGATTCAGGTGCCGGAATACCTGACTACCGGTGAGAAAATCCGCATTCATATCGAAGAGTGCCGCTATATGGGCCGTGCGGATTAATCCACCGTGAGAAGTTGACAAGAAAAAGGACAGCCGCTGGCT
>NZ_JBMAXV010000050.1:0-28151 GCF_048589245.1 Klebsiella sp. 10982 | reverse complement strand
TAAGCAGTTGTTGGGAGATTCACTGACGCTGCGTGACTACGATGGTCAGGTAGCGGAAGCTATGGCCATGGTGCGTGCGTTGAACAGGATGACAAAGGCTGGGATGCCAGAAAGCGTGCGTATTGCCTGAAAATCCAGCCAGCTACAGGGTCGTTCGCACGAAATCTTATTTATTCAACAAAGCCCATAAAGGGCAACAATATGCGGGAGGGTGTCATTCCCGCAGGAAGAGGCGCTCCCGGCCAGACGACCGGGAGCGCAATATCAGGCAAGATTTTTTTGCGGATTCTCATCCTGATCGACGGCAAAGCAGGCCACCAGCTGGCCGCCGTAATCCTTCAGCTGCGGCTGAAGCTGGGTGCAGGGACCGAAGCGACGACGGCAGCGCGCATTGAAGGCGCACCCCGGCGGCGGGTTCAGCGGGCTCGGCAGTTCGCCGGTCAGCTTGATCCGCTCGCGACGGTCGTCCGGGTTCAGCCGCGGCGTCGCCGACAACAGCGCCTGAGTATACGGATGGCGCGGATTGTTGAAGATCTGGTCTTTGGTACCCTTCTCCACGCAGCGGCCGAGATACATCACCATCACTTCATCGGCGATGTGCTCGACGACCGACAGGTCGTGGGAGATAAACACGTAGGACAGGCCTAAATCCTGCTGCAGATCCATCATCAGGTTCAGCACCTGGGCACGTACCGAAACGTCCAGCGCGGAGACCGGCTCATCGGCAATCACCACATCCGGATCCAGCATCAGCCCGCGGGCAATAGCGATACGCTGGCGCTGACCGCCGGAGAACATATGCGGGTAGCGATCGTAATGCTCGGTTTTCAGGCCGACCTTCGCCATCATCGCCAGCGCTTTTTCACGCCGCTGCTCTTTGCTCAGGCTGCTGTTAATCAACAGCGGCTCTTCCAGAATCTGCCCCACTTTTTTACGCGGGTTCAGCGAACCGTACGGGTTCTGGAACACAATCTGGATTTTTTGCCGCCGCAGCTTCTGCGCCTGCGGGTCGTGCTTAAGCAGATCCTGCCCCTGATAATACAGTTCGCCGCCGGTGGGAATTTCAATCATCGTCAGCAAACGACCCAGCGTCGATTTGCCGCATCCCGACTCCCCCACTACTGCCAGCGTTTTACCGCGCTCAAGGGTAAAAGAGACGCCGTCCAGCGCTTTCACCAGTCGTTCCGGGGCGAATATCCCCTTCTTCACCGGGTAGTGTTTTTTCAGATCAATGGCCTGCAACAGCGGTTGTGGCGTGGCGGCCTTTTGCGTACTCATAATCCAGGCCTCCCGGCATCATCGAGTGGGTAGTGACATTTAGACTGACGGCCGCCGGAAAGATCCGCGAGCACCGGCTCTTCGCTCCGGCATTTATCCGTGGCGTAGGGGCAGCGCGGGTTCAGCAGACAGCCGGCAGGACGGTCATATTTCCCCGGCACCACGCCCGGCAGCGAGGCCAGACGCGCTTTATCCTGGGCAAACTCCGGCAGCGCGCGCAGCAGCGCCTGGGTATACGGATGACGCGGCGCGCGGAAGATATCCTTCGCGTCGCCGGTCTCCACCACCTGGCCGGCGTACATGACGATAATTTTATGCGCGGCCTCGGCCACCAGCGCCAGGTCGTGAGTGATCAGCACCAGCGCCATATTCTCCTGCTGCTGCAGCTCCAGCAGCAGTTCGATAATCTGCGCCTGAATGGTCACGTCCAGCGCGGTGGTCGGTTCATCGGCAATCAGCAGCTTTGGCCGACAGGCAATCGCCATCGCAATCATCACGCGCTGGCTCATCCCGCCGGAAAGCTGGTGCGGGTAAACATCAAGCCGCGACGCCGGGTCGGGAATGCCCACCAGGTTCAGCAGGTCGATGGCCCGCTGGCGGCGGGTTTGCTTATTACCGCCCTGATGGACTTTGATCGCTTCCATAATCTGGTAGCCGACGGTGTAACACGGATTGAGGCTGGTCATCGGATCCTGGAAGATCATCGCCACCTCCGCTCCCACCAGCTGGCGCCGCTCTTTTTCAGAGATGCGCTGCAGGTCGCGGCCGTTGAACTCCAGTTTGTCCGCCATCACCCGGCCGGGATAGTCAATCAGGCCCATAATTGCCAGCGAGCTGACGGATTTACCGGAGCCGGATTCACCGACGATGCCAACCACTTCGCCCTGCTTCACGCTATAGCTGATGCGGTCTACGGCGCGGAACGGCGCGTTCTCATCGCCGAAATGCACCGATAATTTATCTACATTCAATAACGCCATCTCGAACCTCTTACTGCTTCAGTTTGGGATCGAGCGCGTCACGCAGACCGTCACCCATCAGGTTAAATGCCAGCACCGTCAGCAGGATCGCCACGCCCGGGAAGGTCACCACCCACCAGGCGCTCTGCGCGAACTGCAATACGTCGGAGAGCATGGTGCCCCACTCAGGCGTCGGCGGCTGCGCGCCCATGCCGAGGAACCCCAGTGCGGCCATGTCGAGAATGGCGTTAGAAAAGCCCAGCGACGCCTGAACGATCAGCGGCGCAAGACAGTTTGGCAGAATATTGACGAACATCTGGCGCATCGCGCCGGCGCCCGCCACGCGGGAAGCGGTCACATAGTCGCGGTTGACTTCGACCAGCACCGCGGCGCGCGTCAGACGCACATAGTGCGGGAGCGCCACGAAGGTCAGCGCCAGCGAGGCATTGACGATAGACGGCCCGAAGATAGCCACCAGCACCAGCGCCAGCAGCAGGCTCGGCAGCGCCAGCATAATATCGACGACGCGCATGATGATGGAATCCACCACCCCGCCGAAATAGCCCGCCACCAGGCCGAGCACCACGCCAAGGATCAGCGACAGCACCACCACCAGACAGCCCACCAGCAGCGACAGGCGGGCGCCGTACATCAGGCGCGACAGAATATCGCGACCCACGTCGTCGGTACCGAGCAGATGCGCCAGGCTGCCGCCGTCCTGCCAGAACGGCGGCGCCAGCAGCGAATCACGGAACTGATCCGCCGGGTTATACGGGGCGAGGAAGTTGGCGAACACCGCGATGACGATCATCACTACCACGTAAACCAGACCGACGACCGCCCCTTTGTTGCGTTTGAAATAGTGCCAGAACTCCTGCAGCGGGGTCATGGGCACCGGCGCAGCGATAACTTTATTTTCAGTAACTTGTGACATGATGGCCCCTTACTTCTTATGCCGGATACGCGGGTTCACCACGCCATACAGCAGGTCGACCAGCAGGTTGACGAGGATAATCATCGTCGCCACCAGCAGCACTCCGCCCTGCACCACCGGGTAATCGCGACGCTGCAGCGCGTCGATCAGCCAGCGGCCTAAACCAGGCCATGAGAAAATGGTTTCCGTCAGGATGGCGCCCGCCAGCAGGGTACCCACCTGCAGGCCAATCACCGTCACCACCGGCAGCATCGCGTTGCGCAGCGCGTGGACCACGATCACCCGCATCCGGGTCAGCCCTTTGGCGCGCGCGGTACGGATGTAGTCCTCGCCGAGCACTTCCAGCATCGACGAACGGGTCATACGCACAATCACCGCCAGCGGGATGGTGCCCAGCACGATAGCGGGCAGGATCATATGCATTAAGGCGTCAATAAAGTCGCCCTGCTCGCCCCAGATGGCGGTGTCGATCAGCATAAAGCCGGTCAGCGGCAGGGTATCGTCAAGGAACACCGTATCGCTGATACGCCCGGAGACCGGCGTCAGGTTCAGCTGCACCGAAACCAGCATAATCAGCATCATGCCCCACCAGAAGATAGGCATCGAATAGCCGGTCAGGGCCAGGCCCACGGCGGTGTGGTCGAAGATGGAGCCGCGTTTTACCGCAGCCAGCACGCCCACCGGAATACCGACGGCAACGGCAAAGATCATCGCGCAAACGCCCAGCTCAAGGGTGGCTTTGAAGCGCGGGACAAACTCTTGCCACACGGGAATGCGGCTTTTCAGCGAGATGCCTAAATCACCGTGCAGTACGCCCCAAATATAATGGGCATATTGCTGCCACAGCGGCTTATCAAGGCCCATTTCGGCCAGCAGCTGCGCGTGACGCTCGGGGGAAATACCACGTTCACCCGCCATGATCATCACCGGATCGCCGGGGATCATATGGACGAAGGCAAAGGTGAGAAGGGTGATACCGATAAATGTCGGGATGACGAGTCCCAAACGTCGGAGAATAAACTGCAACATAACCCGGATTCTCTCTAGTGACGCCCCGCCTGGCGACAGGGCGTCTGTATTGCTCACAAAAGCATTCCCCGGAATAGCGGGAACACGCCCCCCACCTCTCCCATACGGGGAGAGGGGGTCAGGCATCGTGCTTATTATTCGATGGAGACGTTATCGAAGTGGTGTTTGCCCAGCGGATCGACCACATAGCCTTTGACTTCTTTACGCACTGGCTCGTAAACGGTGGAGTGAGCGATGATCAGCGCCGGAGCCTGGTCATGCATCACTACCTGAGCCTGTTTGTACAGTTCAATACGCTTGTTGTGGTCGTCGGTGGCGCGGGCCGGCTGAATCAGATCTTCAAACGGCTTATAGCACCAGCGCGAGTAGTTGGAGCCGTCTTTCGCCGCGGCGCAGCTGAACAGGGTCGCGAAGAAGTTATCCGGATCCCCGTTGTCACCGGTCCAGCCCATCATTACGGTCTGGTGCTCGCCCGCTTTCGCCCGCTTCAGATACTCACCCCATTCGTAGGTGACGATCTTGGCCTGGACGCCAATTTTGGCCCAGTCAGACTGGATCATTTCAGCCATACGGCGGGCGTTCGGGTTGTACGGACGCTGTACCGGCATCGCCCACAGATCGATGGTGAAGCCTTTTTCCAGGCCCGCTTCTTTCAGCAGCTGCTTCGCCTTCTCCGGGTCGTAGGTGTAGTCTTTAACGTCATCGTTATAGCCCCACATGGTCGGCGGGATCAGGTTCTTCGCCGCCTGGCCTGCGCCCTGGTAAACGGCTTTGATGATCGCTTCTTTATTGACCGCGTAGGTGAGCGCCTGACGGACTTTCACGTCGTCCAGCGGTTTCTTCTCGGTGTTAAAGGAAAGATAACCGACGTTCAGACCAGGCTGTTCCATCAGGGTAATGCTCTTATCTTCCTTCATGCGCGCGATGTCCGCCGGGTTCGGATACGGCATCACCTGACACTCGTTTTTCTGCAGCTTGGCGTAGCGCACGGAGGCATCCGGGGTGATGGAGAAGACCAGACGATCGATCTTCGGCTTGGTGCCCCAGTAGCCCGGGAAGGCTTTATACAGAATGCGGGAATCTTTCTGGTACTGCAGCAGCTGGAATGGACCGGTACCGATTGGGTTAAGGTCTACTTTTTCCGGCGTGCCGGCTTTCAGCATGTTGTCGGCATACTCTTTAGAGAGAATGGAGGCGAAGTCCATCGCCAGGTCAGCGAGGAACGGCGCTTCCGGGCGAGTCAGGACGAACTGGACGGTATTATCGTCCACTTTCTTCACTTCGCTAATCAGGTCAGGTAACCCCATGCCTTCAAAGTACTCATAGCTGCCGCCAGAGACTTTATGGTACGGGTTATTGGTATTTTTCTGGCGATCGAAGGAGAACACCACATCATCGGCGTTCAGATCACGGGTTGGTTTGAATTCTTTATTATCCTGCCACTTCACGCCCTGACGCAGGTGGAAAGTGTAGGTTTTGCCATCCGGACTAATTTCCCATTTCTCGGCAAGCCCTGGAATAACTTCCGTCGTACCGGTTTTGAATTCGACCAGGCGGTTATAGATCGGTACGGAACTGGCGTCATAGGTGGTGCCTGAGGTGAAGAGCTGTGGGTTAAAGCCTTCCGGCGAGCCTTCAGAACAATAAACCAGGGTTTTCGCTTGTACGCTGGCGGCGACGGTCATGGCGACCAGGCTCAGACCAAGCTTCAGCATCCCTGATTTCTTCAAGGAAATACTCATTATTCTGCTCCAAAACTGTGATGTTGTTTGCATATATCCGCCGGACCTTTATTTATTTTTTACCCGGTCCGGTCGGTGGTGCCCGAAGGCGTTGAGAGAGATGGGGATTCCGTTCGCTAAAACGACTGAGTTGCAGTACGGATTCTCCATGAAATGCCCCTCATGCCCTACAATCTGTCAACAGAATGGAGAAACGTCAATACAGCCAGCCGGGTTTTACATCCGACGTGAGAAACCGCAGGCAAAGATTAAAAAAACTTGATGGCGCTATTTTCAGCAGAGAAATTTATGCTACTGGCAAATAAGCAGCATAAATAGCTCAATAATTCGCAACATCTGGTGGTAAACAATTCCAGCAAATGAGAAAAAATTCTTGCTATGTGACCAATATGTGAGCGATTAATAGCGTGAACGTTAAAACGCACAGCGGAAAATGCTGTATTGAGCCATAAGCTTCGCGAAAAAAGATCTGTTCATCGATAAAAAAATGCAATGGAAGATGTCACAAAATAGCGAACAGACGGCAGGAAACCGAGGTAAAGACGATTTTTGTGATTCTGATGGATATTTGCCGGTAGCGCACTGATGATGCCCGGCGGCGCTGCGCTTGCGCGGGCCTACGGAACGCAAGTCGAACCTCTGCCCCCGGAGGTTCTCATCCTCGCAGGCCATAGATGCAAAAAAGCCTGCTCGTTGAGCAGGCTTTTCGAATTTGGTCGGTGATAGAGGATGACTCGCCACTTCGTGACTCGCCCTGCGGGCCGTTGCTGACGCAACGTTCTCTCGCTTCGCTCGAGTCGAACCTCTGCCCCCGGAGGTTCTCATCCTCGCAGGCCACAGATGCAGAAAAACCTGCTCGTTGAGCAGGCTTTTCGAATTTGGTCGGTGATAGAGGATGACTCGCCACTTCGTGGCTCGCCCTGCGGGCCGTTGCTGTCGCAACGTTCTCTCGCTTCGCTCGAGTCGAACCTCTGCCCCCGGAGGTTCTCATCCTCGCAGGCCACAGATGCAAAAAAGCCTGCTCGTTGAGCAGGCTTTTCGAATTTGGTCGGTGATAGAGGATTCGAACCTCCGACCCCTTCGTCCCGAACGAAGTGCGCTACCAGGCTGCGCCAATCACCGAATGCGGGGCGCATCTTACTGCTGGGATGCCTACCCGTCAATGCCTTATTTTGAAAAAATCGCTCAACCGGCGAGAAACTCAGCAGTATGAGCAGCGAATCGCCGGCAGGTCATCGTTTTCAGCGACAGCTGACCTCAAACGCTTTGCGATGCTCGGATACCTTACAGGTCACCGGCTCACCAAGATAGGTGGAGCCTGCCGGTTTAAATTTAAAATCCCCCAGCAGCATCGTCAGTTCGCCCAGCTCCGGGCAGGATAGTTGGTGGCGCATGATGTCCGGGCGGGTGTCGTTATTCACCGCGCGGGCGATATCGCTGTATGCCAGCTTATCGGCGAACGTACTGGCGCAAAACTGCAGTTCGCTTTGCGCCATATGCGCAGCCTGCCCTTTCAGCTCGGCATGCTGCGCCAGCAACAACTGGCGAACCTCGCCGGCCCGGCTGTAGCCAATCGCCGTGTAGCCCTCTTTATTGCTGAGATTGACGTTAGCGCCAGCCTCGAGAAGCGCCTCGACATTCGTTTTGTTATTCATTTTGACTGCCAGCATCAGCGGGCTCAGGTCGTTGGCGGATAATAAGTCCACTTTTGCACCACGCTGCACCAGCGCCGCAATTACCGCGGGCGCCCCCTGCCCCGCCGCCACCTGCAGCGCCGTGAGTCCTTCACGGTTCGGTTTGTCCACCTCCACCCCGGAGGCCGACAGCGCCAGCACCAGATTCGGATCATCTCCCGCGGCCGCCAGCATCAGCGGTGTGGTGCCGGATTTATCCGCCAGGCTGGTGTCCGCCCCGGCGTTGGCCAGCGTCGTGATCGTTTCCGCCGAACGCGCGTGATCGACCGCGAGGAAAAAAGCCGATTCTCCTGAAGCGTTGACGGCCTTCACGTCCGCCCCGTGCTTGAGGAGCAGCGCCACGATCTCGTCGACGTTTTTCTTAAACGCACCGGGCGCCAGTTGTAACGCCATCTCTTCAGTCATCAGCGCACGGTTGCCCGTCGCCAGCGATTTTTCCGCCGTTGCGCCGACAATTTTGTCCAGCGTGCTTTTCTCTTCGACAGGCGCATCGGGCTTTTTCATTGCCAGAATATGCTGATAGTCGCTTCTGACGTCGCCGCCATCGGAGATGGCGGACATCAATGCCGTGCTCTTGTCGACAGTGGTCTGATTCACAGACGCTCCCGCCTGGAGAAGATCGCGGATAATCGCTGTATCGCTACCTCGCGCCGCCGCCAGCATCAGCGCCGTAACGCCCTGGCGCGTCTGGAGATTTGGCTTCGCCTGACGCTTAAGCAGCAATTCCACCACATCGCGACGATTTTCCGCGGCGGCGACCATCAAACCGCTTAAGCCGCTTTTGTCCTGACCATCCACATCCAGGCCGTTATTCAGCATCGCCTCGATGCTCGCCGGCGCATCATATTTACAGGCCAGCAGAAACCGGCTGGTCTCCTCCTCGGATTGACAGCCAACCAGCATCAGCAGGCACAGCATGGCTAATCCCTTGATTATTTTCATCGTTTCTCTCCATGAAAAGCATGTGCACAGGGGGCGAGAAGACTGGAGGAGCAGCAAAAGAAGAGGCAACTTGTCAGACACATCCACTGTGCGAAAAAAAATCCCTCGCGGGCGGTTACCAGCGAGGGATTAGCTTATCCTGGGCTCAGGAAGAGAGAACAGACCCGAGAATCTGAAAATAAACCCCGGGCCTTACTTTTTCCAGCGACACCAGTTGTTGTTCTCATTGATCCCGCCATCCGGCGAGGTATAGCCGAGGCAGCCCATAATGGTGTCGTACAGCTCGACGTGACGGCGCGGCACCTTCATCGCCGCCTGCTGCTGCAGATGGGCAAACGCGGCAGCGTGATCGGGATTTTCCAGGTACTTATCCGACATCCACACCATCATCGGCACGCGGAACTGCTCCGGCGGCGCCATCTTGCGCGGCGTACCGTGCAGGTGTTCGCGCTCGTTAATCGATTCCCCATGATCGGCGGCATAGAACACAATCGCTTTCTTGTCCCGCAGCTGGTCGAGGACGCTAACGATAAAGTGGTCGACATAGGTCACGCTGTTATCGTAGGAGTTAATCAGCTCCGCTTTTGAGCACTTGTTGTCGACACCGACGCATTCCGGCTTCCACTGCGCAAAGCTGCGCGGGTAGCGTTGGGTATAGTTAAAGTGTGAGCCTTTGGTGTGAAGGATGATCAGGTGCTTACCGGAGGTGTTGTCCTGGGCCATACCGCGCTTCATCTCCTCCACCAGCAGCATATCGTCAACGCTCTTGCCGCGGTTGCGCGGCTCGGCGCCAATCTGCTCGCGATAGGCAATATTGTTGGCCATCGTGTTGCTGTAGAACCACATCTCGCTCTGCATGGCATAGAGGTTGCCATTAAAGCCCAGCTGATGGAGCACCGCAAAAACGTTCTGCTCTTTGAGCGTCCGCTGTGGGTTATCCTCTGCTCCGCCCTGGCGTACAAACATGCAGCGTAACGACAGCTTAGTGGCGGTATCGCACGAGTAACCGCGGAAAGCGACGAGATTCTTCTCTTTCGCCAGCTCTGGCGTGGTGTTGCGGTTGTAGCCAAGAATACCCATATGATCCCAGCGGGTCGTTTCGCCAATGATAAACACCACATAGGTATCATCCAGGCCTTCGGGGGCGACATAGGTAAACTTCTTCGCTGGGTTAATCAGTGATTTATTATCGGAGGATTCATCCACCTGCGCCCAGGCGTACAGCCCCAGCGCCGACAGCCAGTTTGACGGCAGGTAGGAGTTGGCGATCACCCCGCCGTAGCTCGGCATATCGACTTCCGAATGGCGCTCAACGTCATGCTGGCGCAGCTCGAGCAGGCGAATAGGTCCCCAGACGATCAGCCCGGCGAGCACGACGATCAGCACGTTTTTCACCCGCTGACCTGGGGTACGCAGCTGGCGCAGCAGCGTATGGCGGCAGCGGTTACTCCAGATAAACAGCAGCGGCGGCGCGCTCACCACTACCAGCCAGAGGATCAGGTGCCAGCCGATCACCTCTTTCGACAGGTCGATATCGGTGGTCATCACCGAGGCGATAATCCCGTAGCCAATGACCACATTGAGGAACGTCATGTAGTAACTGGCGGCGGCAGAAAACAGGACAATCAGCGTCGCCAGAATGCGCCAGATGCGGCGGCCGAACAGCGACAACAGACGTAACAGGAAGAAGGTGACAAATACCGTGGCAACCAGTTCAACAACGCCGGAAAGCCCTTTCCAGAAAGTGAACTCTTGAGCATAACCATCAAAACGCCGAAAAAAAACGGCGACGTTCATAAACCAGCCGATGTACAGCGCCAGCCAAAAACTAAGCTTCTGCTGCGTCATCGTTCTAATATATTTCATGCAAGCAAACCTGGAAAAAGAAGAATAAAACACCGCCTGACGCTATGGCACGAGTCAGTAGGCTAATAGGGTGCGTTAGGGTTGGTTATCAGAAACCTCTACAAAGCGCGATAAGTAGACCACAGGGAACGGGAAAAGTATCAGGAGGGAATGTGATCCAGCCAAACATTTACAAAACATTTGGCTGGATTGGCACTATTTGCTTAGGGAGTTAATCAGGGTGCTCGATTCACGCAATCAGTTTCAGGCATGCGCCTCGCTATATACACTGCTTTTTGGCTGACGGATGGTGGTGGACAGCGCTAGCGAGAGAATCAGCAGGGCGAAAATCACGCAGAAGGTCACGTAGAAGCCGCCGAACAGCGAAGCGATAAGGGAGCCGCAGATGCTGCCGATACCGAAGCCCAGATAAATCACGCCGTAGTTTTTCGCCAGATTGTTCAGGCCAAAGAACTCACTCACCAGCGACGGGAAGACGGTGATGGTGCCGCCGAAGTTAAAGGCCACACAGGCGATAGCGGCAAAGAAGGTCATCGCGTTCAGCGGGGCGAACAGCAGCGCGGCCATACCCACCAGCGAGACCACCTGACCGATAGTAATTACGCGAATGCGGGAGATTTTATCGGAGAGGATACCTAACACCAGGCGGCCGCTGAGGTTCGCAATTGAGATCACCGTTACCGCGTTGGCCGCCGTCGCGACATCCAGATGAACCATCCCCTGGGCAATATCTTTCGCCACGCCAATCACATACAGACCGCTCATGCAGGCCGTCAGGAACATTACCGCCAGCATCCAGTACTGCGGTTTACGCATCGATTCGGCGAGCGTGAAATCATTTTCCACGACACCGTTAGCCGCGGTGGTCGCCGGATGATTCGGGGCATCTTTCATCAGGGTCGCGCCAAAGACGATCATCACCAGCACGATAGCGCCCCAGATGACGAAGGTTTTTTCCAGGCCAACGGTGGCCAGCAGGTGGGAATCAATGAATTTGAACCCCAGGCTGCCAAGACCATAGGAGCCGATGGAGAAGGCGGAGATCAGGCCTTTACGTTCCGGGAACCACTTCACGCAGTTCGACAAGGTGAGCAGATAACCGGCGCCGTCCGCCAGACCCACCAACACGCCCGCGCTCAGCCACAGCATCATCAGGCTGCTGGAGTGCGCGGTCAGGAAGAAGCCCAGGCCGAGCAGGATCCCGGAGGCCATGGTGACGCGCTTCACGCCAAAACGTTCCTGCAGCTTGCCGGCAACCGACGAAGAGAGCGCCAGCCCAAGACTCAACAGGCCAAAGGAGAAAGCCACCTGGCTGACCGGCTCGCCCAGTTTGTCAGACAGCGAACTGTTAAACAGGCTCCAGGTATAAACCGAACCAAGAGCGAATTGGGTGATGATGGTGCCGATTAGCGTAAGCCAGCGGGTCGATTGACGATTTGCAGCGTTCATAGCAGTTGTCCTGATAAATTAACTGCTGCCACAATAGCGAAGGCCCCTCATCCAGTGGGGGAAAAAGGCATGAACTGCCATCAGCAGGGAATGAAATGCATTAATGACGGAACGAATGACATTGCATGACATTCATTCCGCGAATTTCAGGAAAAAAGTTAGTGTGCGCTATCTCACAGAAATGCGCCATTACTGAGATTTAACAATAACCACATCGTTTCAAACCCGTAACAATCTCGGGTCAAAAGTTAGCGCTGACCCCCATCAGATAGAGCGTATTTTCCCCCGATGGAACATTGTCCGCCTGTGATAGCGTCGCCCACGCCGCGACATGGGAGCCTAAGCGCATATCGGCGCCCAGGGTCACATCACCCCAGCCGCCCTCTCTGGTGCGGGAGGACGGCGTCCAGGCATCGCTGGCGAGCGACTGGTTGTAGCTCACCTGCGCCCAGGGATGCACACCCCACAGCGACTGATAATCCATGCGCCAGCCGAGCGTGTTGACATACCCCGTCTCGCCAGCGCTTCGCACTGTCGGGGTGGTGATGTCGCTGCGCAGGCTGGCTACTGGCCCGGAGGTCATGCCATTCGCCAGCAGATAATTCCAGCCGACGCTCAGACCATGGTTGCTCTCCGGCGGTGCCAGGGCCTGGTTTAGCGCCAGGCCGCCGGGCGGTTCCGAGGACTTCATCCGCTCGGCGAGAATATCTTCATAACGTGGTTGGTGATCGCTATCCCAGGTATAGCGTTCAGACGTATTACTTTTTGTATCGATAGCGATATATTCCTGTTGCCAGGCATTCGCTCCAGAGACACACGACATCCAGACGGATACGCTCGCCGGGATCAAGAACCCCCGGAGGCCATTGCATTTCTTTATTATCATTAATGCGACTCCAGAAAAGAGCCGAATCGGCAATATTGCTGTGTTTTTTTGGGGATACGATTTCCCTGTATTAACTATTATCTTTATCTTTCAGCCGTCAAGCCGGGGCGTCCACTTTTTTAGCGCAGAGGGAGAAATAGCTATGCAGCGTTGCGGATGGGTGAGTCAGGATCCGTTATATATCGAATATCACGATACCGAATGGGGTGTGGCGCAAAAAGAGGGCCGCCAGCTGTTTGAAATGATCTGCCTGGAGGGCCAGCAGGCCGGTTTGTCGTGGATCACGGTGTTAAAGAAACGGCAGAACTATCGCCAGGCCTTTCATCAGTTCGACCCGGTGCGCGTGGCGGCAATGGGGGAAGACGATGTCGAGCAGTTGCTGCAGAATGCCGGCATCATTCGCCATCGGGGAAAAATCCAGGCCATTATCGGCAACGCCCGGGCGTATCTGGCGATGGAAGAAAATGGCGAGTCGTTCACTGATTTTGTCTGGTCTTTCGTCGACAATGCGCCGCAGGTAACCCGCGCCGCGACGCTGGCGGAAATCCCCACCACGACGCCGGCCTCCGATGCGCTGTCCAAGGCATTGAAAAAACGCGGCTTTAAGTTTGTCGGCTCGACAATCTGTTACTCCTTTATGCAGGCCTGTGGACTGGTTAACGACCATGTCACCGGCTGCTTCTGTCACCCTGGAGGTCAGGATGATCCGCAAGTGGGACACTAAAGATACCGCTCCGCTGCTGGCCCTGTGGCTGGAAAGCACGATTCATGCCCATCCCTTTATCAGTGAAAGCTACTGGCGCGACAGCGTCGCGGTGGTACGGGATGTCTATCTTCCCGCCGCCAGCACCTGGGTCTGGGAGCAGGACGGCGAGTTAAAAGGCTTTGTCAGTGTGCTGGAGTCGCGTTTCGTCGGTGCGCTGTTTGTCGCGCCGGACGCCATCCGCCAGGGTATAGGGCGGGCGCTGCTGGATGAGGTCAAGCAGCACTACGCCTGGCTTAGCCTTGAGGTGTACCAGAAGAACGAGTCAGCGGTCAGCTTCTACCATGCGCAGGGCTTCCGGATTGAAGACTGCGCATGGCAGGACGATACCCAGCACCCGACCTGGATTATGCGCTGGCCGGCGGATCAAATGCCGTAAGCGGCAGCGCCGGGCCGGTATATTTCTCCAGCCACGCCAGGGCGGTGTTCCCGGCGCAACCGTTGCCGAGCCGGGATGTCGGGATATCTTTAGTCAACACGTTCACCGCCCCGTTTTTGCAAATGCCCACCTGCGGATCCAGGTCGGGCCATGCCCCTTCATGCAGGCAAATCACGCCCGGGCGGATCCCCTCCGTCACCAGCGCGCCGGCCAGCACCTGGCCGCGGGCGTTCCACACCCGCACCAGATCGCCATCGGCAATCCCACGCGCCTGCGCATCCTGCGGATGAATAGTCAACGGTTCGCGCCCGGCGACGGCATAGCGTTCGCGCAGCGCGGAGTAGTTCAGTTGACTGTGCAGACGGTGGGCCGGATGGGCCGACAGCAGCTGTAGCTGCCCGTCTTCAGCGTTGCCGTGCCACTCGTCGGGCTCCAGCCACATCGGGTGCGGCGGGCAGTCGGCGTAGCCAAAGGCGGCGATGGTCGGCGAGTGGATCTCAATTTTACCGCTCGCCGTTTTCAGCGGGTTGGCCTGGGGATCGGCGCGGAAGGCGGCGAAGCGGGCAAAACGGGCATTCTCCGGCTCCTCCGGCATCTCAATCAGCTGGTTAGCCTGCCAGAATTCGGCAAACGGCGGCAACGTCACCTGCTGCTGGGCGCCGCGCCGGGCGGCCAGCTGATAGAAGGTCTCCAGCCACTGCAAATCACGCTTCCCTTCGGTGAAGCGTTCGCGACCACCCGCCTCCCAGCGTTCGCTGAGGTCGGCAAAGACTGCGAAATCGTCGCGCGCTTCATCGCGCGGGGCGACCACCTGCTTCATCGGCACCAGATGCTGATTGCTGTAGTCCCCGGTCATGGTCAGATCGTTGCGCTCAAACGAAGTGGTCGCCGGCAGGACGATATCGGCATGGCGCGCGGCGGCGGTCCAGAAGCATTCGGAAATGACGATAAGCTCCGGTTTCTGCCACGCCTGAATCAGCCGGTTGGTGTCCTGATGATGAGTAAAGTTGGCCCCGCCGGCCCACCAGATAAAGCGAATATCCGGGAAGCGTCGCGCCATGCCGTTGTGCTGATACTCCGCCCCCGGATTCTCCAGCGCCTCGACGATCCGCGCGACCGGGATCTTCTCTACGGCGTCCACACCGCCCGCCACGCTCCCCTGCATCGATCCCAGCACCGCCGCGCGGCGCGTTGGGTTACCGCCGTTGGCGAAATGGTAGGAAAGACCAAACCCGCCCCCGGGGGTGCCAATCTGCCCCAACATGGCGGCCAGGGTGACCAGCATCCAGTGTTTTTGTTCGCCAAACTGCTGGCGCTGCATGCCCCAGCCGGCCATCAGCATGGTGGTGTTTTCGTGAAAAAGTTTCGCCAGTTCGCGGATCTTATCTGCTTCAACGCCGCAGATCGCCGCCGCCCAGTCGGCGGTTTTCGCCACACCGTCGCTTTCTCCGGTCAGATAGCGGGCAAAAATGTCGTAGCCGCTGGTGCAGCGGGTAAGGAAATCATCATCCTGCCAGCCATTCTCCACCAGCGTATGGGCGATCCCCAGCATCAGCGCGACGTCGGTGCCCATATGCGGGGCGATCCACTCCATCGCGTCGCCAAAGAAATCGACGGTTTCCGATCGCATGGGATCGATGCAGATCAGACGCTTGCCGCTCTGACGCAACCGGTCAAACCACGGGATCCCCTGCTCATCGGAGGCGTTCCAGGCAATTTTCAGCGTGTTCAGCGGATTGGCGCTCCACAGCACCACCACCTCGCTATGCTCGAGCACCAGCGGCCAGCTGGTCTGCTGCTGATACACCTCATTGCCGCCCACGACGTAAGGCATGATCGCCTGCGCCGCGCCGGTGGAATAATCGCCAAGATGGCCAGTATAGCCGCCCGCCAGGCTCATATAGCGCTGCAGCAGCGTCGCCGCCTTATGCAGGACACCGTTAGAGCGCCAGCCGTAGGAGCCGGCAAAAATGGAGGCCGGGCCGTAGCTGTCGCGAATGCGGCGGTGCTGGGCATCGATCAGATCCAGCGCCTGATCCCAGCTCACCCGCACGAATTCATCCTGACCGCGGATCCCCTGAGGGTGGTCCGGTGAAGCAAGAAAGCCTTTGCGCACCATTGGGTAGCGCACGCGAGTTTTGCTGTGGACCTGGTCGCGTACCGCCGTTTGCAGCGAATTGGCAAACGGCGTCGCCAGCGCGCCGCGAGAGGAGAGGACGTTTTCTCCGTCCGTTTCCACCAGCATCGGTCCCCAGTGGGCGGCGGTTAAGATGGTTTTGGTTGCAGATGAGGTTGGCAAGGGCGGCTCCTGGTCAGCGAATGCAGGTGTGTGACGGCGTGATGGGCACCGTTCAATGTTATTTACAAAATGAGATGGTATCCGGGGAATTTTCTACGTAATCGCGCGTCATAATCAACCGTCACGTTCGCTGTGACAAAGAATAAAAAGGATTAAGGACATTAAATGAAAAAACGCGTACTTATGATTGCGGCGCTGGTCAGCGGCACCCTGGCGATTTCTGGCTGCACCACCAACCCCTATACCGGTGAGCGTGAAGCGGGGAAATCCGGTATTGGCGCAGGCATTGGCTCTTTAGTGGGCGCAGGCATTGGCGCGCTTTCCTCTTCCAAACACGATCGCGGCAAAGGCGCGCTGATCGGTGCGGCGGCCGGGGCGGCCGTCGGCGGCGGCATCGGTTACTACATGGACGTGCAGGAAGCGAAACTGCGGGAAAAAATGCAGGGAACCGGCGTCAGCGTGACGCGAAATGGCGACAATATCGTGCTGAACATGCCGAATAACGTCACCTTTGACAGCAACAGCGCCAACCTGAAACCGGCCGGCGCCAACACCCTGACCGGCGTGGCCATGGTGCTGAAAGAGTATGAGAAAACCGCCGTTAACGTGGTCGGCTACACCGACAGCACCGGCAGCAAGGATCTGAATATGCGCCTGTCGCAGCAGCGTGCGGACAGCGTCGCCAGCGCCCTGATCACCCAGGGCGTGGCCGCCAACCGCATTCGCACCACCGGCATGGGGCCGGCGAACCCGATCGCCAGCAACAGCACGGCGGAAGGCAAAGCGCAGAACCGTCGCGTGGAAATCACCCTCAGCCCGCTACAGTAAGCGCATACTCATGTCGCCCGGCAGCCGCTCTGCCGGGCAAAATGCTTGATATCGCTATTTTTCGCGCTAAGGTGTTGGCAGATTTTCAGCAAAGGAAGCCACCATGGCGAAAGCGGCGCGTGCAACCATTAGCGATGTGGCGAAAGCCGCAAAGACCGGCAAAACCAGCATTTCACGTTATCTTAACGGCGAAAAGCATCTGCTTTCCGACGATCTGTTATCACGTATTGAAAAAGCCATTGCCGAACTCGACTATCGCCCCAGCCTGATGGCCCGCGGCCTCAAGCACGGCCGAACCCGCCTTATCGGCCTGATCATCGCCGATATCACCAATCCCTACTCGGTCAATGTGATGAGCGGCATTGAAGCGGCCTGTCGGGAAAAAGGTTTCACCCTGCTGGTGTGTAATACGAATAATGAGCTGGATCAGGAGCTGCACTACCTCGACCTGCTGCGCAGCTACCAGGTGGAGGGCATCGTGGTCAACGCGGTCGGCATGCGTGAGGATGGCCTGAACCGCCTGCAGCAGTCGGCCCTGCCGATGGTGCTGATTGACCGTA
The DNA here is from genome assembly GCF_048589245.1 of Klebsiella sp. 10982. Lineage (NCBI taxonomy): Bacteria > Pseudomonadati > Pseudomonadota > Gammaproteobacteria > Enterobacterales > Enterobacteriaceae > Klebsiella > Klebsiella sp. 10982. The sequence continues at coordinate 10,543 of NZ_JBMAXV010000050.1, read as the reverse complement.
AAATTCCCGATTTCGCCTGCGATGTGGTCGGGCTTGATAACGCCCAGGCGGCCACCACTGCCACCGAACACCTGGTGGAAAAAGGGTTTGAGGCCATCCTGTTTCTCAGCGAACCGTTGGGCTCGGTGAATACCCGCCGCGAGCGCCTGAGCGCCTTCCGCGCCACGCTCGCCCGCCATCACGGCGTGGTGGCCGAAAACGCCGAGGTGCAGCTCAACGACGGCGCGATGCTGGATAATGTCCTGCGCCAGTTCCATGCCCGCCACCGCGGGATGCGCAAAGCGGTCATTTCCGCCAACGGCGCGCTGACGCTGCAGGTGGCCCGCGCCCTGAAGCGCGTCGGCCTGATCTGGGGCAGCGATATCGGCCTGCTGGGCTTCGACGAACTGGAGTGGGCCGAGCTGGCGGGCGTCGGTATCACTACTCTCAAACAACCAACATGGCAGATCGGCTACGCGGCGGTGGAACAGGTGATTCGGCGCATTGCGGGCACGAACGATCCAATCTGCGAGCGGGTCTTCTCCGGAGAACTTATCGTCCGCGGCTCAACTTCCCGTTAACGTTCCTTCGTGATGGCGATCATAAATTAAACATCTCGTCCTTTCTTATGGAACCGATACCATCTAGCGTAATAAGGAGATTAAGCAACAAACGCCGGGAGTAAGAGCGCGATGGCCAGAAAAATTATTGTCGTTACCGCTGCGTATGGTAACGACCATGTTAAATCCTTAGGCGGGCAGGCCGCCGTCCTGCCGTTTATCGCCGACGCTGGCGCGGACGGCGTCGAAATCCGCCGCGAACTGTTCAGCGCGCACGAGCTCAACGCCCTGCCAGCGCTGGCAGCCGCCATTGAGCACCATGGCCTGCTGGCCTGTTACTCCGCGCCGCAGGCGCTGTTCACTGACAACGGCGAGCTCAACCCGGAACTCCCGGCGCTGCTCGCGGAAGCACAGACCCTGAATGCCCTGTGGCTGAAACTCTCTCTTGGCCATTTCCTCCACAATCAACAATTGGACACCCTGCGCGATATTCTCAGCGACAGCGGCATGGCGCTGGTGGTGGAAAATGACCAGACCGACTGCGGCCAGCTGGCGCCGATGCAGCGCTTCAAAGCCGCCTGCCGGGTCCATCAGCTGCCGGTCACCCTCACCTTTGATATGGGCAACTGGCTGTGGGTCGGCGACTCGCCGGAAGAGGCGGCCCGCCATCTTGCGCCAGCGGTCAGCTATATTCATGTTAAAGCGGCGGAGCCTCATCATGAGAAATTCCGCGCAGTACCGCCGGATCAGGCCTCTGCCCGCTGGCTGGCCCTGCTCGATAATCTACCCGCCGATGCGCCGCGCGGAATCGAGTTTCCGCTGACTGGCCATGACCTGACGGCCGTGACCCGCCGCTACGTCAACCTGTTACGTGAGGATTAAGCCGTGGAAAATTTAGATGTCATCACCATCGGCGAAGCCATGGCCATGTTTGTCGCCACCGAGACTGGCGACCTGGCAGAGGTGGAGCATTTCATGAAACGCGTCGCCGGGGCCGAGCTAAACGTCGCCACCGGCCTCGCCCGTCTGGGTCTGAAGGTCGGCTGGGTGAGCCGCGTCGGCAACGACAGCTTTGGTCGCTTTGTGCTCAATGCGCTGGCGAAAGAGGGGATCGATAGCCACGCTGTCGCCATCGACAACCGCTTCGCTACCGGTTTGCAGATGAAATCGAAAGTCGAAAATGGAACCGATCCCATTGTGGAGTATTTCCGCAAAGGCTCTGCCGCCAGCCATCTGTCGCCGGATGATTTTCGCGCCGACTACTTCACCAGCGCCCGCCATCTGCACCTGAGCGGCGTGGCCGCCGCGCTCTCTGAAAGCTCATATGCGCTGCTCGAGCATGCGGCGAAGGTAATGAAAGCCGAGGGAAAAACCCTCTCTTTCGACCCCAATCTGCGCCCGGTGCTGTGGAAAAGCGAAGCCGAGATGGTGGAGAAACTCAACCGTCTCGCCTTCCAGGCTGACTGGGTTTTGCCAGGCTTAAAAGAGGGCGTGATTCTTACCGGCCAGCAGACTCCGAAAGGGATTGCCGATTTCTATCTCTCCCGTGGCGTCAAAGCGGTGGTCATTAAAACGGGTTGCGACGGCGCCTGGTTCAAGAGCGCCAGCGGCGAACAGGGAACGGTTGATGCGATTAAAGTCGATAACGTCGTCGATACCGTCGGCGCCGGTGACGGCTTTGCCGTCGGAGTGATTAGCGCCCTACTGGAAGGCAAAACCCTGCTTCAGGCGGTGAATCGCGGCAATAAAATCGGTTCGCTGGCAATTCAGGTCCAGGGCGATAGCGAAGGGCTACCCACCCGCGACGCGCTGGGTGAATAACGTTTATACGCAACAATAACAGCCGTCCTGTACCCTACCTGCAGCGCGGCACAGCAGCGTCCGTTTCGGCGGACGTATGTCACCTCATTGACAGAGGCAAGCCTATGAATAATTCAACAAATGCAACGAAACGCTGGTGGTACATCATGCCAATCGTGTTTATCACGTACAGCCTGGCGTACCTCGACCGTGCCAATTTCAGCTTCGCCTCCGCGGCTGGCATTACCGAAGATCTGGGGATCACCAAGGGGATCTCTTCCCTGCTGGGGGCCCTGTTTTTCCTCGGCTACTTCTTCTTCCAGATCCCCGGCGCTATCTATGCAGAGCGCCGCAGCGTTCGCAAACTGATCTTTATCTGCCTGATCCTGTGGGGCGGTTGCGCCTCGCTGACCGGTATTGTGCATAATATTCCGGCGCTGGCGGCGATTCGCTTTATCCTTGGTGTCGTCGAAGCTGCGGTGATGCCGGCGATGCTTATCTATATCAGCAACTGGTTCACTAAATCAGAGCGCTCTCGCGCTAACACCTTCCTGATCCTCGGTAACCCGGTGACGGTCCTGTGGATGTCGGTGGTCTCCGGCTATCTGATTCAGGCTTTTGGCTGGCGGGAAATGTTCATCTTCGAAGGCATCCCGGCGGTGATCTGGGCCTTCTGCTGGTGGGTGCTGGTAAAAGACAAACCATCACAGGTGGGCTGGCTGGCAGAGAGTGAAAAAGCCGCGCTGCAGGAACAACTGGATCGTGAACAGCAGGGCATCAAAGCGGTGCGTAACTATGGCGAGGCCTTCCGCTCCCGCAACGTGATCCTGCTCTGTGCCCAGTACTTTGCCTGGAGTATCGGCGTATACGGCTTTGTACTGTGGCTGCCGTCGATTATCCGCAGCGGCGGTGAGAATATGGGGATGGTGGAAGTGGGCTGGCTCTCTTCCGTCCCGTACCTGGCGGCCACTATCGCCATGATCGTGGTTTCCTGGGCCTCCGATAAGCTGCAGAACCGCAAACTGTTCGTCTGGCCGCTGCTGCTGATTGGCGGACTGGCCTTCATCGGCTCCTGGGCGGTCGGCGCCAACCACTTCTGGGTATCTTACACCCTGCTGGTGGTGGCCGGTGCGGCAATGTATGCCCCTTACGGCCCCTTCTTCGCCATTATTCCGGAAATGCTGCCGCGCAACGTCGCCGGTGGGGCCATGGCGCTGATCAACAGTATGGGCGCCCTGGGCTCCTTCTTCGGCTCGTGGTTTGTCGGCTACCTGAACGGTGCCACCGGCAGCCCCGCAGCTTCCTATATTTTCATGGGGGTGGCGCTTTTCGCCTCAGTATGGCTGACTTTGATTGTTAAGCCTGCTAATAATCAAAACCTTCCACTTGGCGCTCATCACGCCTGAACGACTCACACTACGGAGATTCGCATGAAGCCGTCTGTCATTCTCTATAAAACACTTCCCGACGACCTGCTACAGCGTCTGGAGGAGCACTTTTCCGTCACTCAGGTGAAAAACCTGCGGCCGGAAACCGTTTCGCAGCACGCAGAGGCCTTTGCCCAGGCTGAAGGCCTCCTGGGCTCCAGTGAAAAGGTTGACGCCGCGCTGCTGGAGAAAATGCCGAAGCTGCGTGCGACCTCCACGGTTTCAGTTGGCTATGACAATTTCGACGTCGAGGCGCTGAACGCCCGCCGGGTGCTGCTGATGCATACCCCGACCGTACTGACCGAGACCGTCGCCGATACGGTTATGGCGTTGGTGCTGAGCACCGCCCGCCGGGTGGTTGAGGTCGCTGAACGCGTGAAAGCGGGTGAATGGACGAAGAGCATTGGCCCGGACTGGTTCGGTACCGACGTGCACCATAAAACCTTAGGTATCGTCGGCATGGGCCGTATCGGTATGGCGCTGGCGCAGCGCGCCCACTTCGGGTTCGGCATGCCAATCCTGTATAACGCGCGCCGCCAGCATCCGCTGGCGGAAGAGCGCTTCAACGCCCGCTATTGCGATCTCGATACCCTGCTGCAGGAAGCCGATTTCGTCTGCCTGATCCTGCCTCTGAGCGAAGAGACGCACCATCTGTTCGGTCAGGCGCAGTTTGCCAAAATGAAATCCTCCGCCATCTTCATCAACGCCGGGCGCGGCCCGGTGGTGGATGAACAGGCGCTGATCGCCGCCCTGCAGGCCGGGGAAATTCACGCTGCCGGTCTCGATGTGTTCGAGCACGAACCACTGGCCAAGGACTCTCCGCTGCTGAGCCTGTCAAACGTTGTCGCGCTGCCGCATATCGGCTCCGCCACCCATGAGACGCGCTACAACATGGCGGCCTGCGCGGTGGACAACCTGATCGATGCCCTGAACGGTAACGTTGAGAAAAACTGCGTCAATCCGCAGGTTAAGTAAGCCATAAAAAAACCCGGGTGGCGGCGGTTATCGCCTTCCCCGGGTTCTTTTTGCATCCTGTCCGTCATCCTGCCCGTTCGCCGCAGCCAACGTCAGCCAGATGAGGCATTAACGGGTGGCGTTGACCGCTGCCGTCCATGCCTGATTAAACGCCTGATGCTGCGCCGCCAGCGGCCCAATCAGCGCATTGTACTGACTGGCCTGCTGGGAGGTGGGGAACTGAATGCCGTTGGCGACAAAGCTCACCTGCGTCCCCTGCTGGGCGACAAAGTCCCCCACCTGAACCAGCTGCTGGGTAAAGATCTGCGCGGCCGGGATCAGCGGCTGCAGCGCGTCGGCTGGCGCCGTCACCACCTTGGCGTACACCTGATCGAAGACCGGCTTGAGATCGTCAGCCTGCTTCAGCGCGCCATGCGCGGCATCGGCCTGCATTTTCGCATTCTGCAGCTGCTGGCTGAGCACGCCCAGCGCGCCGTTCGCCTGACGCAGCGGCTCGCGCTGGGTCATATAGTCCTGCGGGACGCGGATCGCATTGACGCTGTCCACTACCGGGCGCAGACCGGCGTCCATCGCCTGGCTCACCTGCTGCGAGTAACCGTAAATCACCGCGTAGTCAGAAACAAACGGCCCAAACTGTTTTTTCTGATCGGCGGTCAGCGTCGGCAGACGTTCGCCGCTACGCATCGCCGTATTCTGCAGGAAGTCGATAAACGCTTTGCGCTGATCGCCCTCTTTATCAAAACACCCACTCAGGCTAACCACCATCAATAAGGCCGCCATAGCCGCAAACCAGCGAGAGCAGGACTTTCCTGTCGCCATTTTTTTACTCCTTTCAGCCAAAAAAAGCGCACAACGGCACACACGTGCCAGACGCTGACAAGGATAGTCCAGCTCGGCCTCGCAGGATACCCTTTACTGCTAATCTTACGCAGGAAAAACGCCATTCCGCCCGCCGCCGTCGGCGCCTGCAGCGTCTGTTACGCGCATCACAAATATGGCCTTCACATTGTGCCGGTAAATGTCTAATAACTTTTTGATTTTAATGGGAATGCAAAGTCTCCGCCCGGCGTAGCGTCCTAAAGCGGACGATAATCGCACGCTTTGGCGCGCGCCTGGATTGCCTGCCTCCCACTTCAATGATTTGATGAATGAGCGATTAACGGCGATACGTTCGATTATCGCACAAATCAAACTCAACGACGCGAAGGCGACGATAATAATAAACCTCTGTCCCTCGCTCAGTCTGCCAGGAAAGCCGTATGACTAAGACAACCATCGACATTCAGGCCTTTATCAACGAGCACCCCTTCACCCGCTACCAGTGGATGATCCTCGCGCTCTGTTTTATCACCGTCGCGATGGACGGGTTCGACACCGCAATCATCGGGTTCATCGCCTCCGATCTGGTCCAGGAATGGGGCGTGGAAAAATCAGCCCTCGGCCCGGTGATGAGCGCCGCGCTGGTAGGCCTGGCGGTCGGTGCTTTAACCGCGGGACCGCTGGCTGACCGAATCGGGCGCAAAAAAGTGCTGATTATGTCGATCGTAGTGTTCGGTGGCTTCAGCCTGCTCACCGCCTTTGCCACCAGCCTTAACCAGCTGACGCTGCTGCGCTTTCTGACCGGTCTGGGCCTTGGCGCAGCGATGCCGAATGCTGCGACGCTGATGAGCGAATATGCGCCGGAGCGGCGTCGGGCGCTGCTGGTGAACCTGATGTTCGTTGGCTTTCCGATGGGGTCATCGCTGGGCGGCTTTTTATCCGCCTGGATGATCCCACATTATGGCTGGCAGAGCGTGCTGGTGCTGGGCGGCGTGATGCCCCTCCTGCTGGCGGTGGCATTAATTTTCCTGCTGCCGGAATCCGCCCGCTATCTGGTAGTGAAGCAGCAGCCGGCGCAGCGGATTGCCGCGATCCTGCGTCGTATCGCACCGTTGCCGGAGACGGTGGAATTTGAACTGCGCGAAGCCGGCCAGGTAAAAGAGAAGTCCGCTATCGGCGTCATTTTCTCCCCTCGCTACGCCGTGGGAACCGTGATGCTGTGCCTGACCTACTTTATGGGCCTGCTGATTTTCTACCTCCTGACCAGCTGGCTGCCGCTGCTGATCCGCGAAACCGGCGCCTCGATGAGCCAGGCCTCCATTATCACCGCCCTGTTCCCGCTGGGCGGCGGAATTGGCGTGCTGATCCTCGGCGCGCTGATGGACAAGATCAACCCCAATAAGGTGGTGGCCGTTGGCTGGCTGCTGACCGGCGTTTTTGTCTGCCTGGTCGGGTTCTCCACCAGCAGCCTGGCGCTAATGGGAGTGATGGTCTTTATCGCCGGCAGCATTATGAATGGCGCGCAGTCGTCGATGCCGGCGTTAGCGGCAGGCTTCTACCCGACGCAAGGGCGCGCCACCGGTGTCGCCTGGATGCTGGGTATTGGCCGCTTCGGCGGCATCCTCGGCGCGTTCAGCGGCGCCTTCCTGATGCAGGCCCAGCTCTCGTTTGAGACTATTTTCACCCTGCTGGCCATCCCGGCGTTCCTGTCTGCCATCGCGCTGCTGATTAAATACCGGGTCAGTAAATCCGCGCCGGCGACGAAAGACGACACGAGAGGTCTGCAGAAGGCCTGACTGACGAGCCGGCGGTGCTGCGCCGGCTTTGCCGCTTTTTTCTTACCCGTTTACAAAAATTTTCGAAGCGACTTCATACCGTTAATATTCATTCTCTTAAGCTCCGCTGCCGTTTGGCTGCCGGAGCCGATCCAATAGCCTGTTGGCAAATAATCACGGACGTGACCATCCTTCTCGCCGTTTTCTGACTATTCTTAAAGAGCTTTATAAAAAATCTCTTCCGCTGTGTGATAAAAGGAGTTCTCAATGGAATATAAAGATCCTGTGTTTGAACTGCTGAGCAGCCTGGAACACATCGTATTTAAGGATGATAATCAGATACTTACCTCAAACCGTAAGTCCACTGTGTTTAGTGAATTTGAGCAACTGCGTAAAGGCACTGGACTTAAGATTGACGACTTTGCCAACGTCATGGGCGTGAGCGTCTCCATGGTAAGAGAGTGGGAGTCGAGACGGGTCAGACCGTCTCCCACCGAGCTGAAATTGATGCGCCTGATTCAGGCCAATCCACAGCTTTCACGGCAGTTACTCGATTAATCCAGCGCGCAGCGGTAGGGGCCAGTAAGGGAGCTTTTGCCGCTGCACCGTAAAAAAAGTTTGCTATCAGGTGCTGAACGTGCGTTAATGCTCGCAGGTTTGATGTACAGACCACAGAGCAGTCGAATAGAGCAGTCCTTCTAAGGTTATCCAAAGATACCCCCGTAGTGAACTTTCCCTTTATCGCTTTAAATCTGTAGTCCAGACCGCTACGCCGCAAGGCTCACTTATTTTTTTAAAGGTAATTCACTATGTCCGGTAAAATGACTGGTATCGTAAAATGGTTCAACGCTGACAAAGGCTTCGGCTTCATCACTCCTGACGATGGCTCTAAAGACGTGTTCGTACACTTCTCTGCTATCCAGAACGATGGCTACAAATCCCTGGACGAAGGTCAGAAAGTGTCCTTCACCATCGAAAGCGGCGCTAAAGGCCCGGCAGCTGGCAACGTAACTTCTCTGTAAGTTCAAGCCGCTAAGAATCGAGAATCCCTGCCTGATGGCGGGGATTTTTTTATCTGTCGTTCGCCGCCGCCAGAGTGTGCTGGCGGCGGTTAAGCATTCAGAGCCGGGAAAAGTGCCAGCCCGTTTTCCGCCACGCCAGACTATGGGTCAGCTTCAGACCTTGTAAAAACGCCTCATCATGTGACACCACCACCATCGCGCCAGGAAACGCCGCCAGCGCGCGTTCAATAGCCTGCGTCGATGCTAAATCGAGATGGTTGGTCGGCTCATCCAGCAAAAGCAGCTGGGCAGGCTCGCGTCGCCAGAGCACGCACGCCAGGGCCGCTTTCAGGCGCTCGCCGCCGCTGAGCGCCGCCAGCGGCAGAGTGACCTTATCTGCGCCCAGCTGGAGCTGCGCCAGACGGGTGCGCAGGAGGCCCTCATCTAACGGGGTATCTTCCAGGCCGAGGTGCGCCATCACCGATAACGACAGATCCAGCTGCGTCAGATGCTGATCCAGATAAGCCGTGCTCACCGACAGCCGGATATCGCCTGCAACAGGCGGCTCCAGCCCCAGCAGCGTTTTCAGCAAGGTCGTTTTGCCACAGCCATTCGGTCCCTTAAGCGCAATGCGCATCGGACCATCCACGCACCAGTCGAGGGGGGCGGCGGGGCAATGGGCTAACTGCATCGCTTCCAGCGCCAGCACCTGCTTCCCGGCGGCCACTTCGCTACCCGGCAGCGTGAACATCACCGGGTTATCGTCCTCCACCCGCTCCCGCGCCTGCTGCACGGCGGCATTCAGGCTACTGTTCTGCTCACGATGCTGGCGACGCAGCGTTCCCGGCCGCTCTTTTGCCGCACCTTTGTATTTCACACGTTCAAACGAGGCGATATTTAGCGTATCAACGGTACGCAGCGTCTGAGCCGAGCGCCGTTGGGCCGCGTCATGCTCCTTTTGCATTCGTGCGCGGGTGCGTCGCCGTTCGATAGCGGCATGTTGCAGCGCCGCGCGTGCGGCCTGCTGTTCCGCCTCACGCTGCCGCTGATATTCATCATAGTTGCCGCCGTAGCTGCGCAACGCTGACGACGTCAGCTCAATAATCTCTGGCATCAGGGTCAGCAACTCGCGGTCGTGGCTGGCGATCAGCGCCCCACCCTGCCAGTTTTCCAGCTGGTGGTAGAGCCACTCCCGCCCCTGACGGTCCAGATGATTGGTGGGCTCATCCAGCAGCAGATAATTGGCACCCGAGGCGAAGGCGCCGCACAGCAGCGCCTTCATCCGTTCGCCGCCGCTGAGCGAATAGGCAGGCCGATCGGCTGCGAATGCCGGGAGATCGGCGGCGTGGAAGGCTGAACTCAGGCGATCGGGCAGATCCCAGTGGCCATCCAGCAACTCGAGATCCTCTGCCAGCCCTTTCCCCTGTTCAAGGCGGGACAAGGCCTCAAATACCGACGCATAGCCCAGTAGCGCGGCGAGGGTAGTCTCTGCCGTGAGCGTCGGCTGCTGCGCCACCCAGGCAACGGCGGCGGCGCGCTCGATATGGCCGCCGGCAGGAGAATCAAGGCCCGCCAGCAAACGCAGCAGACGCGTCTTACCGACGCCGTTCCGGCCAACCAGGCCGCAAAGCGACGGTGCCAGCGATAAATTCAGCGGACCGAAAAGCGTATCTCCCGCCGAAAACTGACAGGTGACCTGATGCAAAATAAAAGAAGGGGATTGGGCGCAATGAGCCATAAGCACTCCTGAATGAAATCAATACTCCCCTACCCGCAACGTCTGCGAGGTAAGGCGTGAAATTCATCAGTCGTGTTTGTTCATTTGTGGGGCGCGCTCCGGTGAGACGAGGAATTCGTCGGGCCATAGGATAGCCACACTCCGGTATGCGTTGCAAGTCTGTTTTATTCAACGATCGTGTAAAAATAAAAAGGCCTCCTGATATCAGGAGGCAAATGATTTATTTGGTGAACAATGAAAGGGTGCATTGAGAATGCCTGACACCGCAAGCATGGTGGGGATAGCTCCCCACCAGATGCTCTTACTGTTTAATATCACAGGCTAAGAATGCCACCAGCTCAATATTTCCCTGCCTGAGCTGTAATTCACATAGCGAATCACGAACCATCCAGGTAAATAATAAAATAGTGAAGCAAATCACTACTAAGCCAAACAACAGATACTTTTGCGGCATTCCTCGCCTCCAGTG
>NZ_JBMAXV010000049.1:0-28699 GCF_048589245.1 Klebsiella sp. 10982 | reverse complement strand
GGAATTAGGAATATCCCGCCCTTTTTTATGCCTGTCGTCCACGCCGCAAGGCGAAGGTTAGTGGTTCGAGAACCAGTTCAGTTTATCCCGCAGGCCGACCACGCGGCCGACGATGATCAGCGCCGGGCTGGCCATCTGCTGCGCCAGAATATCCAGCTGTGCTAAGGTGCCGCTGACGACTTTTTGCGTCACGGCGGTACCGTTCTCGACGATGGCGGCGGGCATATCTTCCGCCATGCCGTGAGCGATAAGCTTCTCGCGGATCGCTGGCGCCTGGTTCAGTCCCATGTAGAACACCAGGGTTTGCTTCTCTATCGCCAGGTTTGCCCAGTCCAGCTCGCCGCCGGTTTTCAGATGGCCGGTAACCAGGCGGACGCCCTGGGCGAAATCGCGGTGTGTTAACGGGATCCCCGAGTAGGCGGAACAGCCGGAGGCGGCGGTAATGCCAGGGACAACGGAGAAGGGGATGCCCGCCTCACAAAGGATTTCCAGCTCTTCTCCGCCGCGGCCAAAGATAAAGGGATCGCCGCCTTTCAGCCGGACCACGCGTCTGCCTTTTTGCGCTTCGCGCAGCAGGATCTGGTTGATCTCCTCCTGCGGGACGCAGTGATAGCCTGAACGTTTGCCGACGAATACCCGGTCGGCATCGCGGCGCACCAGGTTCATGATGTCGTCGGAGACCAGACGGTCATAAACCACCACATCGGCCTGCTGGATCTGCTGTAGCCCTTTGAGCGTGAGTAGCCCGGCATCGCCTGGGCCGGCGCCAACCAGCACCACCTCGCCGCGATGCTCTAACGGTTCCGTCAGCAGCTGCTCGGTGGTATCTGCCACCGCTTGCCGATCGTCGTTGGCCAGCGACTGCGCCAGCCGATCGTTAACAAACAGCTTCTCCCAGAAGCGGCGGCGTTCGCCCACGCTGGCAAACTGCTGCTTAACGCGCGCGCGCAGATGGCCGGCGTAGCGCGCCAGCTGGCCGAGGTGTAGCGGCAGGACGGACTCCAGCTTCTCGCGCAGCAGGCGCGCCAGCACTGGCGATGTCCCGCCCGAAGAGACGGCGACCATCAGCGGCGAGCGATCGATGATCGACGGCATGATAAAGCTGGCCTGGCGCGGGGCATCCACCACGTTACAGAAGATACGCCGCGCATCGGCCGCCTCGCTAACCTGCTGGTTGACCGTCTCATCATCAGTAGCGGCGATGGCCAGCCAGCAGTTATCCAGCAGCGAGGGGATAAACTCCCCCTGCACCAGAGTTAGCATCTGTGAATCAGCCCACACCTGAAACTGGGGCGTGAAGTCGAGCGCATTGACCGTGACGTTAGCGCCAGCATCCAGCAGCAGACGGGCTTTGCGTTCGGCGACATCCCCGCCGCCAACCAGTAAACAATCGCGCTGGCGCAACTGGCAGAATATGGGTAAGTGATCCACAGAAAAACCTCATAAAAATAAGGGGTAGAAAACGAGTGGTCGTAGAATAGCAGCAAAGGTAATACAAAACATGCGACATATCCCGCACTCATGCGCTGTCGGTCAGAACTGTTACTTATATCTCCCCCCGTGGCCGGGGGGAGGGAGAAGGACTTACGCTTTAAGCTGAACGTGTCCGTCTTTCACGCGGGCGTCGAAGCGGGCGATAGAGTGGCTGGCATCTTCCATGCACAGGCCGTCGCTCAGGCGGAAGCGCTGTTTTTTCAGCGGGCTGGCAACCCACAGCGCGCCGTCATGTTCGGCGATGATCCCGCGGGACAGCACGCTGGCATTGAAGAACGGGTCAATATTGCTGATGGCGAATACCCTGTCGTCATGGTAGGGACGGAAGATCGCCACCTGCTGCTGGCCGAGCAGCGCGCAGACGCCGGTGGCCGGCAGGATGTCGTCAATTTTGCAGATGTTTACCCACTGGCTCATGCTTTTTCCTCCACCAGAGTAACCGGGATACGCTCATACGGCGTGGCCGGGCGGTGCTGGTCACGTTCCGGCACCACCTGAACGTTCGGGTCGCGCTGGTCGCTGTTGATAAAGTGTTTGAAGCGCGTCTGCGCCGCCGGGTTGTTGACGGTCTCGGTCCACTCGCAGGCGAAGGCGGCGCGCAGGCGAGCCAGCTCCTCTTCCAGATGGTCGTTCAGGCCCAGCTTGTCATCGATGATAACGCTGCGCAGATAGTCGATCCCGCCTTCCATGTTGTCCAGCCACGGCGCGGTACGGGTTAGCTTATCGGCGGTGCGGATGTAGAACATCATAAAGCGGTCGAGATACTTAATCAGCGTCTCGCGATCGAGGTCCGCGGCCAGCAGATCGGCGTGGCGCGGCTTCATCCCGCCATTACCGCACACGTACAGGTTCCAGCCTTTCTCGGTGGCGATGATCCCGACGTCTTTGCCCTGGGCCTCCGCACATTCGCGGGTACAGCCGGAGACGCCGAACTTCATTTTGTGTGGGGTGCGGATGCCTTTGTAGCGGTTTTCCAGTTCCACGCCGAAGCCGACGCTGTCGCCGACGCCGTAGCGGCACCAGGTGCTACCGACGCAGGTTTTCGCCATCCGCAGCGCTTTGGCGTAGGCGTGGCCGGTTTCGAAGCCCGCTTCAATCAGCTGACGCCAGATCTCCGGCAGGTCGTCTTTCTGCGCGCCAAACAGGCCGATGCGCTGGGAGCCGGTGATTTTGGTGTACAGATTGAATTCACGCGCGATACGGCCCACGGCGACCAGCCCTTCCGGCGTGATTTCGCCGCCCGCGGAGCGCGGAATGACCGAGTAGGTACCATCTTTCTGAATGTTGGCGAGGAAGTTGTCGTTGGTGTCCTGCAGCGGCGTGTGCTGCGGTTTGAGGATGTACTCATTCCAGCAGGAGGCCAGCAGAGAGCCGACGGTCGGCTTACAGATCTCGCAGCCATAACCCTGACCGTGTTTTTCCAGCAGTTCGTCGAAGGTTTTAATGCCTTCCACGCGGATCAGGTGGAACAGCTCCTGGCGGGAGTAAGCGAAGTGTTCGCACAGGTTGTTGTTGACCTCGATGCCCTGTTTCGCCAGTTCGGCATTGAGCACCTGCGTCACCAGAGGGATACAACCCCCGCAGCCGGTTCCGGCTTTGGTTTCCGCTTTCAGCGCCGCGACGGTGTGGCAGCCTTTGTTGATGGCGGCGATCAGGTCGCCTTTACTGACGTCAAAGCAGGAGCAGATCTGCGCGCTGTCCGGCAGTTTATCGACGCCGATCGACGGCTTGCCGCTGCCGGCGTGGGCCGGAAGGATCAGCGAATCCGGATTTTCCGGCAGCTCGATAGCGTTGAGCACCAGTTGCAGCAGATTGCCATAGTCGCTGGTGTCACCGACCAGCACCGCGCCGAGCAGCGTTTTATTGTCGGCGCTGACGATCAGGCGCTTATAAACTTCTTTGCTTTCGTCGAGATAGACGTAGCTGCGGGCGCCCGGCGTGCGGCCATGGGCATCGCCGATACCACCCACATCCACGCCCAGCAGCTTCAGCTTGGCGCTGAGATCGGCGCCGGTGAAACTATTTTCACTGCCGAGGAGGTGGTCGACGGCCACCTGGGCCATTTTATAGCCCGGGGCGACCAGACCGTAGACGCGGTTGTTCCAGCTGGCACATTCGCCGATGGCGTAGATATCCGGGTCGGAGGTCTGGCAGCTATCGTTGACCATGATGCCGCCGCGCTGGGCGACCTCCAGCCCGCACTGGGTGGCCAGCTTGTCACGCGGGCGGATCCCGGTAGAGAAGACGATGAAATCGACCTGCAGCTCGCTACCGTCGGCGAAGTGCATGGTTTTGCGCGCCTCGGTACCCTGCTGGACGATCTCTTTGGTGTTTTTGCTGGTGTGAACTTTCACGCCCATGCTTTCAATTTTGCGCCGCAGCTGCTCGCCGCCCATCTGGTCGAGCTGTTCGGCCATCAGCATCGGCGCGAATTCGATAACGTGGGTTTCCACGCCGAGGTTTTTCAACGCGCCTGCCGCTTCCAGACCGAGCAGACCGCCGCCGACGACTGCACCGCGCTTGCTGCGACGGGCGCAGGATTCAATCGCGTTGAGATCTTCAATCGTGCGATAGACGAAGCAATCCTGAGTTTCCGCGCCTTTAATCGGCGGGATCCAGGGGTATGAGCCGGTCGCCATAATCAGCTTGTCGTAGAACACAGTGCGCCCGGCGCTGGAGTGGATCACCTTCTCCTGGCGGTTGATGGTGATCGCCCGTTCGCCGACCAGCACCTTGACGCCGTGTTTCTCATAGAAACCTTCGCGCACCAGCGACAGCTCTTCTGCGGTATGGTGGGAGAAATAAGACGACAGGTGGACACGGTCGTAGGCGATACGCGGTTCTTCACAGAACACGGTAATGTCGAACTGTCCGGCAGGCGTCTTATCGAGAAGCTCTTCGATAAAGCGATGGCCAACCATGCCGTTACCGATAATAGCGATTCTGACTTTGCTCATTTTTGCCTCGATTTCTTTTCTATTACCGCCTACCTTAACGATTCAGCCATCAGGCTTATTGATTCAAATCAATGACAACTTCACCTACCACTTAATGGGTATATAATTGATTTGTCTGTATTTTTCTAAGTTATGGAAAACGCTGGCTTTTCCTTTTTGCTGATTTTGTGTACAAGAATTGGACGGGCCGCGAAGTAGAGTTGGCTGGAAAATAAGCCGTATTGAATAGAGAGGGTGATATGACAGCAGCGCCGCTTTGGTTGATTCAGAACGTACGCCTGGCAGACCGTGACGGCCTCTGGCAGATAGCGATAGATAAGGGGCGCTTTGGCGCGATTACGCCGATGGGCGAGGCGCACGACGAAAGCTACGAAATATTGAACGCTCGCGGCGGGCTGGCGATCCCGCCTTTTATCGAGCCGCATATCCATCTGGATACCACCCAGACGGCCGGTGAGCCGCACTGGAACCAGTCCGGTACTTTGTTCGAGGGGATTGAGCGCTGGGCGGAGCGGAAAGCGCTGCTCAGCCATGAGGATGTCAAAGCCCGCGCGTGGAAAACCCTCAAATGGCAGATCGCCAATGGCGTGCAGTTTGTCCGTACCCATGTTGATGTCTCCGATCCCACGTTGACGGCGCTGAAGGCGATGCTGGAGGTCAAACAGGAGGTGGCGCCATGGGTCGAGCTACAGATTGTCGCTTTTCCGCAGGAGGGGATCCTCTCTTACCCCAACGGCGAGGCGCTGCTGGAGGAGGCCCTGACGCTGGGGGCGGATGTCGTCGGGGCGATCCCGCACTTTGAGTTCACCCGTGAATATGGTGTGGAATCGCTGCATATTGCTTTCCGTCTGGCGCAGAAATATGACCGCCCGCTGGATATCCACTGCGATGAAATTGACGATGAACAGTCGCGCTTTGTTGAAACCGTTGCCGCGCTGGCGCTGAAGGCGGGGATCGGGCCGCGAGTGACAGCCAGCCATACCACCGCCATGCACTCCTATAATGGCGCTTATACCTCACGCCTGTTCCGCCTGCTTAAGCTCTCCGGCATCAACTTTGTCGCCAATCCGCTGGTGAATATTCATCTGCAGGGCCGGTTTGACGACTACCCGAAACGGCGGGGCATTACCCGGGTGAAGGAGCTGATGGCGGCGGGGATCAATGTGTGCTTTGGTCATGATGACGTCTTTGACCCGTGGTACCCGCTGGGGACCGGCAATATGCTGCAGGTCCTGCATATGGGGCTGCACGTCTGCCAGTTGATGGGTTATCAGCAGATCAACGACGGCCTGAAGCTCATCACCGACCACAGCGCCCGCACGTTTGGTCTGACGGATTACGGCATCGTCAGCGGCAACCCGGCTAACCTGATCATCCTCCCGGCGGAGAATGGCTTTGAGGCGGTACGCTGCCAGGTGCCGGTGCGCTGGTCAATTCGCCAGGGAAGGGTGATCGCGACCACTCAGCTGGCGCAAACTTGGATCCAGACCGACCGCGGTGGGGAGGAGCTCTCTTTTATGAGGAACAGCCCCCTTGCGGACGCAAAGGGGCCGAAGGCTTAGTGAGACGCCGCCTGAGCGTTGTTCTGGCGGTGACGGGAGACGAAGCCAAGGATGAAGCACATCACGAACACCACGGCGTAGAGGCCGTTAGCGGTGTGCAGCGCGGCCAGGGGACCGCTGGCCGCCACAATCGGGCCGGTGACCACGAAAGTAAGCATGGTGCCGATGGTGCCGCAGGTGAGGATAAAGTTCACCAGCTTCGGCGAAGCGACCCGCGTCTGCTGCGAACCGAGCGTAATGATCGAGGTGTAGATGGCGCTGGAGAAGAAGCCCAGGGTGAGAATAAACCACGGCATATGCTCCGGCGACCCATTGATAAACAGGTACATCAGCACCGTCGCGAGCCCGGCGAGAACGGTTAAAATACGCTGCAGGTCGAAGAAGCGTAGGATGAAGCTGAATGACCACATGCCGATCATGTAGGACATCCAGAAATCGCTCACCAGTTTACCGGCGTCCCCGAGGCTCATGCCCAGGCTCTTCGCATATTCCGGTACCCAGGAGATAAAGCCCAACTGACCGAGGATGTAGCACAGCGCCGCAACGGAAAGGAACAGCACGCCGATGCCCCACTTCTCTTTCACTACCGGCTGGCTGTTTTCGCTCTGCGCTTTTTTGCCCAGCACCGGAAAATCACAGCCGAAAGTCAGGACAAAAATGGCGACATACACCAGCCCAATACAGGCGTAGACCCAGTACCACTCGATGCTGCGCGCCAGCAGGACGGCGGCGACCATCGGGAAAATCATTCCCGCCATGCTAAAGAAGGAGTCGGTAAACAGCAGACGCGCCCCGCGCTGACGGCCTTCGTACATATGGGTGATCAGGAAGGTCCCGATCGACATGGTGATCCCGCTCACCAGGCCGAGAACGAACATCGACGCGGAGAACAGCGCCAGGCTGTGGCTGAGCATCAGGCCGGCCACCGCCAGCACCATCAGAATAAAGCCAAAACGCAGCTGAGTTTTCAGCGGCACGATTTCCATCAGCCAGGCATTGAGGAAGATGGAGATCAGAATACCGGCGTTCAGAAAGGTAAAGGTGTTGCTCATACTGGAAACGGGCAGATGGAAATAATCCGCAATGTTACCCATCACCATCCCGGTGACGATCACCAACGCGCCGGTCAGGGCGTAGGAGAAGAAGCTGATCCATGTGAGCTTAATACGGTTGCTGTTAGTCATGACTGGCCTGTGAATAGAAAGGTAAAGCGCGTTGACGCTGCGCCGGGCGGACAGATTTTATTCGTTCAGGTGATGTAATTAAATGTTTATTGTGAAATAGATTATCTTTTGCATGTTTTAATGTGATTCAAATCACATTTAATCGTCGCGCAGGAGAACGTTTGCGCGGTTACAATTATTACAGCTAAGTAAAATTTGGTAAAAGGCTGGCCCAGGATGCAAAGGCTCTTTAGAATCAAGGCACTCGCTTTTATTCTGCTCCGTTAAGGAATTTCCATGCTCAAATCAACACTGGCGGCGATGGCTGCCGTTTTCGCCATTTCAGCGTTCTCCCCGGCCATGGCGGCAAAGGGCGACCCGCATGTGCTGCTGACCACCTCGGCAGGGAACATTGAGCTTGAGTTAAACAGCCAGAAAGCCCCGATTTCCGTAGATAACTTCCTGAAGTACGTTAACAGCGGCTTCTACAACAACACCACCTTCCACCGCGTGATCCCGGGATTCATGGTGCAGGGCGGCGGCTTTAACGAGCAGATGCAGCAGAAACAGCCTAACCCACCGATTAAGAATGAAGCAGATAACGGCCTGCGCAACACCCGCGGCACCATCGCGATGGCGCGTACCGCCGATCAGGATAGCGCCACCAGCCAGTTCTTCATCAACGTGGCGGATAACGCCTTCCTTGACCATGGCCAGCGCGACTTTGGCTATGCGGTGTTTGGTAAAGTGGTGAAGGGGATGGACGTCGCGGACAAGATCTCCCAGGTCC
This sequence comes from Klebsiella sp. 10982, assembly GCF_048589245.1. Classification (NCBI taxonomy): domain Bacteria; kingdom Pseudomonadati; phylum Pseudomonadota; class Gammaproteobacteria; order Enterobacterales; family Enterobacteriaceae; genus Klebsiella; species Klebsiella sp. 10982. The sequence goes on along the minus strand of NZ_JBMAXV010000049.1, from coordinate 20,733 downwards.
AGACCCATAACGTCGGTCCATACCAGAATGTGCCGACCAAACCGGTTGTTATCCTCTCTGCGAAAGTGCTGCCTTAATCTTCCCTCAGCGCGGTGGGTAGCCGCCGCGCCCGGACGCCTCCCGGCATAACCTGAAATTGCTGCTTATACTTGTGGCACACAGGGGACGATAAGGGGGGCGACGATGCGTCCACTCACCGATAAGCAAAAATCCCGACTCTGGGAACAGACACGCAATACCAATTTTCAGGCCAGCCGTCGCCTCGAAGGCGTGACGGTGCCACTGGTTACGCTGACTGCCGAAGAGGCGCTGGCGCGTCTGGCGACGCTGCGGAGGGAGTATGAGCGATAAATTCGGCGATGAACGCGATCCTTACCTCTATCCGGCGCTGAACGTTCTGCGCAACCGTCTTGGCATCCGCCAGGCTAAAAATCTGCAGCAGGCCGCCTTTGAGATGACAGCGCTGCGGGCGGCCACTCTGCCGCTGGGCCCGCGGGTGCGCGGCTTACCCTATCTGTGCGCTATTCATCAACAACTGTATCAGGATCTGTTTGACTGGGCGGGCCGGTTGCGTGAAGTGAACCTTTACCTGGGTGATACGCCGTTTTGCCACTTTGCCCGGATCGAGGAGGAGGGCAATGCCCTGATGCAGGCCCTTGAGCAGGAGGATTATCTCAACAGCCTGCCGCGCGAGACCTTTATCGAACGCCTGAGCTGGTTCTATGGTGAAATTAATGTGCTACACCCTTTTCGTCTTGGCAATGGCCTGACCCAGCGCATTTTCTTTGAACAGCTGGCGATACACGCCGGCTACCTGCTTGACTGGCGTGATGTCGACCCTGCCAGCTGGAGCGCGGCCTGCCAGCAGAGCGCGATGGGCGATCTGGCCCCGCTGGTGGCGATCTTTCGCAAAGTGGTAAGCGAAGCGCGGGAATCTGAGTAGAATAGCCCGGTTTTGATTGTTCCGGAGCCGCTATGATCCTGCTTATCGATAACTATGACTCTTTCACCTGGAATCTGTATCAGTACTTCTGCGAACTGGGGGCGGAAGTGCTGGTCAGGCGCAACGATGCGTTGACGCTGGAAGAGATAGCGGCGCTGGCGCCGGAGAAGATCGTGATCTCGCCTGGCCCCTGCACGCCAAATGAGGCGGGGATATCCCTCGCGGTTATCCGCCACTATGCCGGAAAAACGCCACTGTTAGGCGTCTGTCTTGGGCACCAGGCGATAGCCCAGGCGTTTGGCGCGACTATCGTGCGGGCAGCGCAGGTCATGCATGGTAAAACCTCGCTTATTGAGCATAACGGCGAAGGGGTGTTTCAGGGGCTGAACCATCCTCTGACGGTGACCCGCTATCACTCGCTGGTGATTGACCCGCCGACGCTGCCGCCCGAGTTTATCGTCACTGCCCGCAGCGCCAGTGGTGAGATTATGGGGATCCGCCACCGCGACTGGGATCTTGAGGGCGTGCAGTTCCATCCGGAAAGCATCCTCAGCGAGCAAGGCCATCAGTTGCTGGAAAACTTTCTGAAGCGGTGATTTTCAGTTGCCATTGAGTGATTTTTTATGCATATTTTGTGATTAGATTATCATAATCACATCTGCATAACGAAGAGGGATGGGCAAGACATGGCAACTGAACAACCGGCAATCACCCGCGCCACATTCGATGAAGTTATTTTGCCAATTTATGCACCGGCAGAATTCATCCCTGTGAAGGGGAAAGGCAGCCGCGTCTGGGATCAGCAGGGCAAAGAGTATGTCGATTTCGCCGGTGGCATCGCGGTGACGGCCCTCGGCCATTGCCACCCGGCGCTGGTGGCGGCGCTGCACGAGCAGGGCGAAACGCTCTGGCACACCAGCAACGTCTTTACCAATGAGCCTGCGCTGCGCCTGGGGCGTAAGCTTGTCGATGCCACCTTCGCCGAGCGCGTAGTGTTTATGAATTCCGGCACCGAAGCCAATGAAACGGCTTTCAAGCTGGCGCGTCACTATGCGGTAACCCGCCATAGCCCGTATAAAACCAAAATTATTGCCTTCCATAATGCCTTCCATGGCCGCTCCCTGTTTACCGTTTCCGTCGGCGGGCAGCCGAAGTACTCCGATGGTTTTGGCCCGAAACCGGCGGATATTGTCCATGTTCCCTTCAACGATCTGCAGGCGGTAAAAGCGGTGATGGATGACCACACCTGTGCGGTGGTGGTGGAGCCGATTCAGGGCGAGGGGGGGGTGACCGCGGCCACGCCGGCCTTCCTGCAGGGATTGCGTGAGCTGTGCGATCAGCACCAGGCGCTGCTCGTCTTTGATGAAGTGCAGTGCGGTATGGGGCGTACCGGATCGCTGTTCGCCTATATGCACTATGGCGTAACCCCGGATATCCTGACCAGCGCCAAAGCGCTCGGCGGCGGCTTCCCGGTCAGCGCCATGCTGACCACCCACGAGATCGCCAGCGCCTTCCATGCGGGCTCCCATGGTTCAACCTACGGCGGCAACCCGCTGGCCTGCGCGGTCGCCAACGCGGCCTTCGATCTGATTAATACCCCAGCAGTGCTGGATGGCGTGAACGCGAAACGCGATCTGTTCGTCAAACACCTGCAGCAGCTGGATGCCGAGTTTGATCTGTTCAGTGATATTCGCGGAATGGGGCTGCTGATTGGCGCCGAACTCAAGCCGCAGCACAAAGGTCGCGCGCGTGATTTCCTGTATGCCGCTGCCGATGCCGGCGTCATGGTGCTCAACGCCGGGCCGGACGTGATGCGGTTTGTTCCCTCGCTGATCATCGACGAGCAGGATATTGCCGAAGGGATGGCGCGCTTTGCCCAGGCCGTGGCAAAGGTGATTAACGGCTGATCTTACGCAGCCAGATGCCGTGATGCGGCCGCTGACGCCATGCCACTGACGAAATGGTATGCATGGTGTTCAGATGGCCCAGAATGCGTTGCAGATGCTGCTCCAGAGTGCTTAACGGACCGACTGGCACCTCGCTTTCCGGCGACTCCATAATATTGGCATCCCCTGCGCTGCCGGGGCCATCGCTGTCCAGCCGCTGCTGACAGCGCTGCAGGGCAATCTCACAGGATTCGAGATAGCGCTGAGCAAGATCCGGGGTGAGCATCGTATGCTCCCGGGCCAGGGTGGTCATGGCGTTGATGTGTTCGACGATAAACTGGCTGTGCGTTACCCACAGCTTCATATCTTCCAGATAGTGGGTATTAAACCCGGGTTCCTGCATCGCCTGATTCAGGGAGTTATAGAGCGCGTTATGCGCCTGGTTGACGCGCATGCGTTGATAGGCCAGCGCGGGCGCTTTCGGGTCGGGGCTGAGGATCAGGCGAATCGCCTGCTGGTCGGCCTCCAGCGCATCGTGGGCGTTTTTTTTCAGCAGGCCGCTCTGCCACTGCGGCCACAGCCAGACCATCCCGCCGAAGGCGATCAGGCAGCCGATAATCGTGTCAATCAGTCGGGCGATAATAAACTGTTCCCCGTTGAGCGTCAGCAGTTGCAGGGTATACACCGCCGTCACCGTAAAGCCTACCATCGCCCAGCCATAATGTTTGCGGATGATCAGATAGCTAAGTAGGGTGATCAGCAGCATCCCGCTCAGGGTATAGCTCTCCGGAACGTGAAAGTGCAACGTCAGTCCGGCGATGATCAGGCCGGCGAGCGTTCCCGCCGCCCGGTGGACAATTCGCACCCGCGTGGCGCCATAGCCGTTCTGGGTGACGAAGAGTACGGTCATCAGGATCCAGTAGGGCTTCGGCAAATGCAGGGCGTTACCCATCAGGCTGGCGATGCTCAGCATCACGCTGATGCGGGCGGCATTGCGCAGTGCGGGTGATTTCAGCGACAGATAGTTCTTTAGCGCGGGAAACAGCGGTAAACGACGCTCTTTGTCGGCCATCAGATCCCGGGCATACAGGGGGCGCTGGGTATGCAGCACCCGGGCGATGCGGCTGAAGTGCCAGGCGCAGAAGTGGCCGACCGGGTTATCCGGATGTTGCCTGGCGATCTTTTCCAGAGCCTCGATCTGTTTATCCATTTGAAAGCGCTGCGGGAAGCGATGATAGAGCATGTCATCCGCCAGCACCCGCAGGCGGGCGGCGACGGTTTGCGCATTCCAGCGGATCACCGCTTCGGCATGGCTGCGTTCCACCAGCTTTTGCACCTCTTCCGGCTGATGCAGGCTAACCGAAATATGCTCCTGCAGATCCAGCCCCATCTGGAACGCCCGCAGCAGGCGCTTGTGGTCGTTACGCTGGTTGGCGGCCAACATATGCATCTGCTGATAGCACTGGGTGATCAAATCGACCACCTTCTGCTGACGGGTGAGCAGCGGCGGCAGGGAGGTCGTCGGATCGGTATGCTGGGTCAACAGACTGTATTTGGCTTCACAATAGTCGGCCAGCTCCCGGTAAAGCAGGCTGAGCGACTCCCGCAGCGGCTGTTCGCGCCACAGCCAAAACCAGAACCAGTTAAACACGCCGTACCACAGCGTACCGAAGGCGTAGATTAGCAGCGGCTCCCAGATGGGCATATTGCCCGCCAGGCTCAGGGTAAAGATGGCGGCGATCAGCGATGCGGGCAGCAGACGCGCATGCAGCGAACTGATTTCCGCAGTGACGCCAAGCAAAAGCGCCAGACCGCTAAGGATAAGCGGCAGGGGAATCGCCTGGGCGAGCAGCAACTGTACCACCAGGCTGCATCCGGCAAACAGGCAGCCGCCGATAATCAGGCGTTTGAAAAAGCGCTTATGCGGGGTATCAAGACCGGCAATATTGCAGCAGGCGGGGACTAAGGAAAACAGCAGTCCCTGCTGGAGATGGCCGAGCAGAAGACCGATGGCCACAGGCAGACACAGCACCAGCGTTTGCCGCAGTGCATAGTTGACTTCCGGGTGGTAAATCAGCCTGCGCCACATGAGGGAAAAACAAAAACGGCGTACTGCAGGAGCAATACGCCGCTTAGCAACTTAACGGGTGCCGTAGACGACGATGGTTTTACCGTGGGCGGAAATCAGGTTCTGATCTTCCAGCATTTTCAAAATACGGCCAACCGTTTCACGAGAGCAGCCGACGATCTGACCAATTTCCTGACGGGTAATTTTAATTTGCATACCGTCCGGGTGGGTCATGGCATCCGGTTGCTTCGCCAGGTTCAGCAGCGTCTGGGCGATACGGCCCGTCACGTCGAGGAAGGCGAGGTTGCCCACTTTCTCAGACGTGACCTGCAGACGGCGAGCCATTTGCGAAGAGAGACGCATCAGAATGTCCGGGTTAACCTGGATCAGCTGACGGAATTTCTTATAAGAGATTTCGGCCACTTCACATGCGGTTTTCGCCCGTACCCAGGCGCTACGCTCCTGACCCTCTTCAAACAGGCCTAATTCACCGATGAAATCGCCCTGGTTGAGGTAGGAGAGGATCATCTCTTTACCTTCTTCATCCTTGATGAGTACAGCCACGGAGCCTTTAACGATGTAGTACAGCGTTTCTGCTTTCTCACCCTGGTGGATCAGCGTGCTTTTTGATGGGTACTTATGAATGTGGCAATGAGACAAGAACCATTCAAGGGTAGGGTCTGTTTGCGGTTTGCCAAGCACCATGCGCGGTTATCCTCTGTTATAAGCTATCTCCGGGCGCCGACACTACACGGCGTCCGGGCATGCAATCGTATTGTTTCCCTATACCTGGGAAGCTGGCTGATGATTTTTCGACAGCCCGTAATGTGAACTCCTCTGCATACATGCAGTACATCAATGTAATACTGTAGCATCCAGACTGTTTTAGCATAGCTTTCGCCGCATGTCTCCTGGTGTCTCGCTTCAGCATGACGCAGGTCGCCTTCCGTTGCGAGAATTGTTATGTGCGCGTAATCTGACAGGAATATTGCGATACTGGAGTTAAATTTTATGCAAGCGCGTGTGAAATGGGTAGAAGGGTTAACCTTTATCGGGGAGTCCGCATCAGGACACCAGATTCTGATGGATGGCAACTCCGGGGATAAGGCTCCCAGCCCGATGGAGATGGTGCTAATGGCGGCGGGCGGTTGCAGCGCGATCGATGTGGTCTCCATATTGCAAAAAGGTCGCCACGACGTGACCAACTGCGAAGTGAAGCTGACCTCTGAGCGCCGCGAAGAGGCGCCGCGTCTGTTCACGCATATTAATCTGCACTTTATCGTGACCGGCAAGGCGCTGAAAGATGCCGCCGTCTCCCGGGCAGTGGATCTGTCGGCAGAGAAATACTGCTCGGTGGCGCTGATGCTGGAAAAAGCGGTGAAGATCACCCACTCCTATGAAGTGATCGAGGCATAGTCTTTGCCTGCTGTTGTATCAAATCTCAACCCCGGCCTGACCGGGGTTTTTTCGGTTAGCCTATCTTACGGCCTTCCATCAGGCGCTCGACCAGCGGCGTCATGATAAGCTCCATCGCCAGCCCCATTTTACCGCCCGGCACCACCAGGGTGTTCATGTGCGAGATAAACGACCCCTGCAGCATCGCCAGCAGCCACGGGAAGTCGATATTCTGCAGATTGCGGAAATGGATCACCACAAAGCTCTCGTCCAGCGAGGGGATCGCTTTGGCGGCAAACGGGTTGGAGGTGTCCACCGTCGGCACGCGCTGAAAGTTGATATGGGTACGGGAAAATTGCGGCGTAATGAAGTTGATGTAGTCTTCCATCGAGCGGACGACCGAGTCCATCACCGCCTCGCGGGAGTGGCCGCGCTCGCTGGTGTCGCGAATTAGCTTTTGGATCCACTCGAGGTTAACGATAGGCACCACGCCGACCAGCAGGTCGACCTGGCTGGCCACATCATGTTGCGGTGTGACAACCCCGCCGTGCAGCCCCTCATAGAACAGCACATCCGTCGGCTCTGGCAGCGGCTGCCAGGGAGTGAAGGTGCCCGGCACCTGATTCCACGGTACGGCTTCGTCATAGGTGTGCAGGTATTTCCGCGACTGGCCTTTTCCGTGGCGGCCATAGTCGACAAAGGTCTGCTCCAGCAGGCCGAAGTCGTTCGCCTCGGGGCCAAAGTAGCTGATATGTTTGCCCTGATCCCGCGCCTTGCGGATCGCCATGTCCATTTCCGGGCGGGTGTAGCGATGAAAGCTGTCGCCTTCCACCTCCGCGGCGTGCAGGTTTAGCTGCGCGAAGATTTTGCGAAAGGCAAGGCTGGTGGTGGTAGTGCCCGCGCCGCTGGAGCCCGTGACGGCGATCACCGGATGTTTGGCAGACATAACAACTCCCTGGTTAAACGATGTAGTGGCGTCGCCTTAGCCGTTAAACAGCGTGCGCGGCATAATATTGACCGTCTCATGCAGTTCCGACCACACAAGGACCGCCTCTCCGCGTTTCAGCTGCTGTTTTACATCGGCGACTTTATCGGCAAGTGAACGTTCATGTTCACCATAATCGGTGCCTTCACGTAACACAAAGCTTTCAATCAGGTTATCCAGCGTTTCGGGATCCAGATCCTGCCAGGGAATAATCATACGGGGACCTCCAGCCAACGGTTTAACCAGTCCGGGATGCGTCTTTCCAGCCACATCTCCGGCTTACGCAGGGTGCCGCCGACGAAACCAACGTGACCGCCTTGCTCAGTTAACTGATACTCAACGTTCGCCGGCAGTTGCTCCTGCGGCGGTATGGAGTGGTGGTCCATAAACGGATCGTCTTTCGCGTGAATGATTAGCGTCGGCTTAGTGATATCGCTGAGCCGCGGCATGGCGCTGCATTGTCGGTAATAATCCAGCGCATCGGCGAAGCCATGGATTTTCGCGGTGATCATATCGTCAAATTCCCGGATGCGGCGCATCCCTTTGAGTTGACGTAAATCGACGGGCAGCGAGCCCGGATACGCTTTCAGCTTGCGTGAGGCGTTAGCTTTTAACAGGTTGAGCAAATAGCGCTGATAAACCCGCGAGAAGCCCTTATCCATATGATAGCTGCAGGCTTCCAGCATAAAAGGCGCGGAGACGATCACCGCGGCATCCAGCGGGCAGCGGTCGCCTTCTTCTGCCAGCAGGCAGCCCAGCATATTGCCGCCCAGTGAATAGCCGACGGCCGCGGTCGGCGCGGGGCCAAACTCGCGCTGTAGCCAGTGCAGAAACCAGGTGCCATCTTCCGTTTCACCGGAGTGATAGATGCGGTGATTGCGGTTAGGTTCGCCGCTGCAGCCGCGAAAATGCATGACTACGCCCAGCCAGCCGCGCTGCATCGCCGCGTGGATCAGACCATGGGCGTACGGGCTGTGCAGACTGCCTTCCAGACCATGAAACACGACCAGGCGCGGCTTATGTTGCGCCTGGTGCGGGTCTTCGCTCCAGGCCAGATCGACAAAATCGCCGTCCGGCAGCTCAAGGCGCTGCCAGTGCGGAGTGAAGCGCAATTTACGGCGGATCAGCCGCGGCAGCATGGTTTGCAGATGACGATTGCCCACGCCGCGCATCGGATGGAACTCACGCGAATCGTTTTCGGGGGGCGTCATATCTGTGGGGATGATTTCAACCATAGCACCAGAACAATTAATAAACGTGATGATGACTATACCGCGCAGGGCGCGCACAGGTTAGCCAATATGTGGTCTTGTGGCCAGTGACGCCAGGTACAGCAAAGACAACCTATTGATGTCACTGATGGCCAGGCCATGGAGAGGGCAGAAACCCACCCTGCCAGCGGCAGCGTACGCGCAGGCAGGATGAGGAAGTAAATATTAGCCTTCCTGAAGCATCTGTTCCAGCTGCTCCTGAGCCTCCAGCCAGGCCATTTCGCACTCCTCCAGCCCGGACTTCGCGCTGGCCTGCTGCTGCAGGCATTCGGTCAGCTCGGCTTTACGTGAGGCGTCATAAAGCTCACTGTCGCCAAGCTTTTCTTCCGCACTGGCCAACTGTGCGTTGAGCTTGTCCATCTCTTTTTCCAGGCGGGCGATCTCTTTGCGCAGCGGTTGGGTCTGGCTGCGCAGCTCCGCTTCCCGCCGCTTCTGGTCCTTGCGCGCCTGGGCGCTGTTGCCGCTCTCTTTTGGCGCCTCGCCGCTCTGGGACTCCTGTTTTTGCGAGTCGCTGAGCCACTGCTGATAATCTTCCAGATCGCCGTCAAACGGCTCGACTTTACCATCGTGGACGAGGTACAGATCGTCGGTGGTGGAGCGGATCAAGTGGCGATCGTGCGACACGACCACCAGCGCCCCTTCAAAGTCGATCAGCGCTTCGGTTAAGGCCTGACGCATATCGAGGTCAAGGTGGTTGGTCGGTTCATCGAGCAGCAGCAGGTTAGGGCGCTGCCAGACGATCAGGGCCAGCACCAGGCGCGCTTTTTCGCCACCGGAGAAGCGGCGGGTCTCTTCGCTGACCTTATCCCCCTGGAAGCCAAAGCCGCCCAGATAATCGCGCAGCTTCTGCTCCAGCTCCTGCGGCGCCAGGCGCGCCAGGTGCTGCAGCGGCGACTCATCGGCGCGCAGGAACTCCAGCTGATGCTGGGCAAAGTAGCCGAGCTTGATGCCTTTCGCGAGGCCGATCTCGCCGCTTACGGGCTGGAGTTCGCCTGCCAGCAGCTTAATCAGCGTCGACTTCCCGGCGCCGTTGCGGCCCAGCAGGCCAATACGCGATCCCGGCACCAGGTTGAGCTTGATGGAGTCGAGAATAATACGCTCGCCGTAGCCAGCGCTGACTTTCTCCATCTTCAGCAGCGGGTTAGGCAGGCTCTCCGGCTGGCGGAAGCTGAAGTGGAACGGGTTATCCACGTGCGCCGGGGCGATAAGCTCCATTCGCTCCAGCATTTTGATACGGCTTTGCGCCTGCTTGGCCTTGGTGGCCTTAGCGCGGAAGCGATCGATATAGCTTTGCAGATGCGCGACGCGCTGCTGCTGGCTTTCGTACATCGCCTGCTGCTGAGCGAGCCGGGTGGCGCGCTGCACTTCGAACGAGCTGTAGTTGCCGGTGTACTCAAACATCGTCTGCTGTTCGATATGGATAATTTTGTCGACGATAGGATCGAGAAAATCGCGATCATGGGAGATCAGGATCAGTGTTCCCGTGTAGCCTTTCAGCCACTTCTCCAGCCAGATCACCGCATCAAGGTCGAGGTGGTTAGTCGGTTCGTCGAGCAGTAGCAGGTCGGAGCGGCAGATCAGCGCCTGGGCGAGGTTAAGGCGCATACGCCAGCCGCCGGAAAAATCGCTGACCGGCCGCTCAAGCTGTTCATTGCTGAACCCCAGACCGTGCAGCAGGCTGGCGGCGCGGGAACGGATGGTCCAGGCGTCGATGGCGTCCAGCTTACCGTGGACGGTGGCGATAGCATGGCCATCGTTGCGTTCGTTAGCCAGCTGGAGCGCGGCCTCCAGCTGGCGGTATTCCCGATCGCCGTCAATGACATAATCGATGGCCGGCTGCGGTAGCGCCGGGGTTTCCTGATTCACCCAGGCCAGCTGCCAGTTGCCGGGAAAGGTCATACTGCCGCCGTCAGCGCTTATCTCGTTTTTCAAAAGCGATAGCAGCGTCGATTTCCCGCAGCCGTTTTTACCCACCAGACCGACCTTTTGGCCAGGATTGATGGTAGCGGTGGCGTTGTCCAGCAGGACGCGTACGCCGCGACGAATTTGTAACGAGGAGAAAACAATCATAAGGCGCCGTATGTTCAGACTATGTTAATTTGTCATTATGATAATGTAGTGTGGAAGCGAATCGCTTCACCGGGCCGCCATGGTAGCCCAAAACGAAGACGATACACAAAGTCATTCTGGCTGTGTCAAAACGCCGGGGCTGTGCAGGCCGCCAGAAGACCTACGGGAGGGGAATGATGTCTCAGACAGCGAAAGTGTTGCTGCTGTATGCCCACCCAGAATCTCAGGATTCCGTGGCCAACCGGGTCTTATTAGAGCCGGCCTTACAGTTGCCGAACGTCACCGTGCACGATCTCTACGCGCACTATCCGGATTTTTTTATCGATATCGCTCATGAACAGGACCTGCTGCGCCAGCATGAGGTGATCGTTTTCCAGCATCCTTTATACACCTGGAGCTGTCCGGCACTGCTCAAGGAGTGGCTGGATCGTGTATTAAGCCGCGGCTTCGCCAGCGGCGCTGGGGGGAACCAACTGGCGGGAAAGTACTGGCGTAGTGTGATCACCACCGGTGAGCCTGAGAGCGCCTACCGTCGCGATGCCAATCGCTATCCAATGAATGATATTTTACGTCCTTTTGAACTGACTGCCGGTATGTGTCGTATGCACTGGATGAGCCCTATTATCGTCTACTGGGCACGGCGACAACAGCCAGAGGAGTTGCGCAGCCGCGCCCGGGCCTACCGGGACTGGCTGGCCAATCCTGTTGCCGCCGGAGGTGTCCATGGCGGGATCTGATTTGCTGCTGGCTGGGGTGCTGTTTTTGTTCGCGGCTGTCATCGCCGTTCCTCTGGCGTCAAGACTGGGGATTGGCGCAGTGCTGGGCTATCTGTTGGCCGGGATTGCCATTGGCCCATGGGGGCTCGGGTTTATCAGCGATGTGGATGAAATTCTCCATTTCTCTGAGCTTGGCGTGGTGTTTCTGATGTTTATCATCGGCCTCGAGCTGAATCCGGCCAAGCTATGGCGACTGCGAAGCTCTATCTTCGGCGTTGGTGCGGCACAGGTGATGCTCAGCGCCGCGATCCTCGGTGGCCTGCTGATGACGACCGGGTTTTCATGGCAGGCGGCCGTGGTTGGCGGGATCGGCCTGGCGATGTCTTCCACCGCGATGGCGCTGCAGCTGATGCGCGAGAAGGGAATGAGCCGCAGCGAATCGGGGCAGTTAGGCTTTTCGGTGCTGCTGTTTCAGGATCTGGCGGTGATCCCGGCGCTGGCGCTGGTGCCCCTGCTGGCCGGTTCAGCGGACGAGCATGTGAACTGGCTGACGGTCGGCATGAAGGTTCTGGCGTTTGCCGGGATGCTGATTGGCGGACGCTATCTGCTACGGCCGGTGTTCCGCTTTATCGCCAGCTCGGGGGTCAGGGAAGTATTCACTGCCGCCACGCTGCTGTTAGTCCTCGGCTCTGCTCTGTTTATGGAGGCGCTGGGGCTGTCGATGGCGCTGGGCACCTTTATCGCCGGCGTACTGCTGGCGGAAAGTGAATATCGCCACGAACTGGAAATCGCTATCGATCCGTTCAAGGGGCTGCTGCTCGGGTTGTTCTTTATCTCCGTCGGCATGGCGCTGAACCTTGGCGTGCTTTACACCCATCTGCTGTGGGTGGCAGTTAGCGTGGCGGTGCTGGTGGCGGTAAAAATGCTGGTGCTCTATCTGCTGGCTCGTCTCTATGGCCTGCGAAGTTCAGAACGGATGCAGTTTGCGGGCGTATTAAGCCAGGGCGGCGAGTTCGCATTTGTTCTCTTTTCGCTACCCGCGTCTCAACGGTTGTTCCAGCACGATCAGATGGCGCTGCTGCTGGTGTCGGTGACGTTGTCGATGATGACCACGCCGCTGCTGATGAAGGGGATAGATAAGCTATTGTCTCGACGGCTGAATCCAGCGGACGATACGGATGAGGCGCCGTGGGTCGAGGATGACAAGCCGCAGGTGATCATTGTCGGGTTTGGTCGCTTTGGCCAGGTTATTGGTCGTCTGTTGATGGCTAACAAGATGCGAATTACGGTGCTGGAGCGGGACATCAGCGCGGTGAACCTCATGCGTAACTATGGCTATAAAGTCTATTTTGGCGATGCTACCCAACTGGAGCTGCTGCGCTCGGCGGGAGCGGAAGAGGCGCAGTCGATCGTCATCACCTGCAATGAGCCGGAAGACACCATGCGGCTGGTGGAAATGTGTCAACAACACTTTCCACATCTGCATATTCTCGCCCGCGCCCGTGGACGCGTCGAGGCGCATGAGCTGCTGCAGGCCGGTGTGACGCAGTTCTCTCGTGAAACCTTCTCCAGTGCGCTGGAGCTGGGACGGAAAGCGCTTATCACCCTGGGGATGCATCCTCACCAGGCGCAGCGCGCGCAATTGCACTTCCGACGACTCGATATGCGAATGCTGCGTGAGTTAATGCCGGTGCATACTGATACGGTACAGATATCACGCGTGCGGGAGGCCCGACGCGAACTGGAAGAGATTTTTCAGCGTGAAATGCAGAAAGAGAGCCGGCAGCTGGACGGCTGGGACGAGTTTGAATAAAGGTAAATCATATGGCAGTGCGTAAACGTTTTATTGCCGGGGCGAAATGTCCGGCGTGCCAGGCGCAGGATTCGCTGGCGATGTGGCGTGAGAATAATGTCGATGTTGTTGAATGCGTTAAGTGCGGCCATCAGATGCGTGAGGCGGATAAAGAGGCCCGTGAGCATGTACGCAAAGAGGAGCAAGTGATTGGCATTTTTCATCCCGACTAGCGTTATCCGTCGGCTTTTTTTAAGCTAAAGGGTACACGGCTGCAGAATTCCGCTACAATCTGCGCCACTATTCTTCCCATCTCAGGAGATATCATGAAAGTAGCAAAAGACCTGGTGGTCAGCCTGGCCTATCAGGTACGTACAGAAGACGGTGTGTTGGTTGATGAGTCTCCGGTAAGCGCGCCGCTGGATTACCTGCACGGTCACGGCTCCCTGATTTCCGGTCTGGAAAACGCGCTGGATGGCCACGAAGTGGGCGACAAATTTGACGTAGCCGTCGGCGCTAACGACGCTTACGGTCAGTATGACGAAAACCTGGTGCAGCGTGTTCCTAAAGACGTCTTTATGGGCGTTGATGAACTGCAGGTTGGTATGCGCTTCCTGGCGGAAACCGATCAGGGTCCAGTACCAGTAGAAATCACTGAAGTTGAAGACGACCATGTGGTGGTTGATGGCAACCACATGCTGGCAGGCCAGAACCTGAAGTTCAATGTGGAAGTCGTCGCCATTCGCGAAGCAACCGCTGAAGAACTGGAGCACGGTCACGTGCACGGCGCGCATGGCCACGACCACGACCACGATCATGGTCACGATGGTTGCTGCGGTGGTCACGGTCACGACCATGGCCACGAGCACGGTAAAGGCGGCTGCGGCGGCCACGGTGGCTGCGGCTGCCACTAATCTTCGCGCTTTGCACGGAGACGACAAAAAAGCGGGGAAACCCGCTTTTTTTACGCCTTAATAGTGTGGCGGTGGCGTCTCTTCCGCCTGGGAGGCGATATGGGAAGGTTGAGTTGCTTTCAGCTTTTCGATCATCAGACGCATATGTTCGCGCATCTTCGCCATCTCTATCTCGTGGGCGGTCACGGTTTTATTGAGGTCTTCGATGGTGATTTCCTGAAACGCCAGCCGGCTTTCCAGCTCCGCAAGGCGCGTTTCTAATGTGCTATCGTGCATGGGTAACCTCTTTAGTCTGATCCTGCGGGCGGATTCTACTTAAGTTTCTCTTTTCGCGCAGCATCGCTGCGTTGGACAGGAAACTTATTCATACAAAAATAGTCCTAAAAGAGGCGATATTCAGGAACGTCCGTATGTAGATTTTTACGGCAACGTTCTATAGTACTTTTTTTGCTTTTTACGCTAACCCTGGGGTGAGAGGCCCCGGCCCTGGAGAAATGGATGAAATCACTGTTTAAAGTAACGCTGCTGGCGACCACAATGGCCGTCGCCCTGAATGCACCGCTGACCTTTGCTGCAGATACGGCGGCGAAGGCAGCCCCGGCGGCTGAGAGTAAATCGGCATTTAAAAATGACGATCAGAAATCTGCCTATGCGCTGGGCGCGTCCCTGGGGCGTTACATGGAAAACTCTCTGAAAGAACAAGAAAAGCTGGGTATTAAGCTGGATAAAGCTCAGCTTATCGCCGGCGTACAGGACGCGTTTGCCGATAAGAGCAAGCTGTCCGACCAGGAGATCGAACAGACTCTGCAGGCCTTTGAGACCCGCGTGAAGACCGCCGCTCAGCAGAAAATGGAAAAAGACGCGACTGAGAACGAAACCAAAGGTAAAGCGTTCCGTGACAGCTTTGCCAAAGAGAAGGGCGTGAAAACCTCGAAAACTGGCCTGCTGTATAAGGTCGAGAAAGAAGGCACTGGTGATGCGCCGAAAGACAGCGACACCGTCGTGGTTAACTACAAAGGTACTCTGATCGACGGTAAAGAGTTTGATAACTCTTATACCCGCGGCGAACCGCTCTCTTTCCGTCTCGACGGTGTGATCCCGGGCTGGACTGAAGGCCTGAAGAACATCAAGAAAGGCGGCAAAATCAAGCTGGTCATTCCGCCAGATCTGGCGTACGGCAAAACCGGCGTTCCGGGGATCCCGGCCAACTCTACGCTGGTCTTTGACGTAGAGCTGCTGGATATCAAACCGGCGCCGAAGGCAGACGCTCAGCCGGAAGCCGCTGGCGAAGCGAAAGCCGCAGATGCGAAAGCTGACGCTAAGAAGTAATCGGGTTCAGGCCGCCGTCTCGTCAGAGGCGGCGGCTTTTTTATTGAGCGCAGATATAATTAAAACTGGAAAGATCCTCAGGCGCTGTATTACTTTAGATAGCTTAATAATGATGATGAGCCTGCCCTGACAATAACGACAGGCTCCTGAAAAGGAGTGCTTTTTTTCATGTCCAGGTCGCTTTTAACCAATGAAACCAGCGAGCTTGACCTGCTGGATCAACGTCCCTTTGACCAGACCGATTTCGATATTCTCAAATCTTATGAAGCGGTGGTGGACGGGTTGGCGATGCTCATCGGTTCGCACTGTGAAATCGTGCTGCATTCTTTGCAGGATCTGAAATGCTCTGCCATCCGTATCGCCAATGGTGAACATACCGGCCGCCAAATCGGTTCACCGATTACCGATCTTGCGCTGCGCATGCTGCACGATATGACGGGCGCCGATAGCAGCGTTTCCAAATGCTATTTTACCCGCGCCAAAAGCGGTGTACTGATGAAATCGGTGACGATTGCCATCCGCAACCGCGATCACCGGGTGATTGGTCTGCTGTGCATCAACATGAATCTGGATGTCCCGTTTTCCCAGATTATGAGCACCTTTATTCCGCCAGAAACGCCTGAAGTTAACTCGCCGGTGAACTTTGCTTCCTCGGTTGATGATTTGGTCGCCCAGACGCTTGAATTTACCATTGAAGAGGTGAATGCCGATCGTAGCGTGTCTAACAATGCGAAAAACCGCCAAATCGTGCTGAATCTCTACGAGAAAGGGATCTTCGATATTAAAGACGCTATTAACCAGGTAGCCGATCGTCTGAACATCTCCAAGCACACCGTCTACCTCTATATTCGTCAGTTCAAGAGCGGCGATTTCCAGGGGCTGGATAAGTAATGCGTTTTGCCCTCACGGTGACCGGTCCTGCCTATGGGACGCAGCAGGCAAGCAGCGCCTGGCAGTTTGCCCAGGCCGTGCTGCAGGAAGGTCATGAACTGGCGTGCGTTTTTTTCTATCGCGAAGGCGTGCTTAACGCTAACCAGCTGACGGCGCCTGCCAGCGATGAGTTCGATCTGGTGCGTGGGTGGCAATCCCTCCACAATGAGCACGGCGTCGCGCTGCATATTTGCGTGGCGGCGGCTCTGCGCCGTGGCGTAACCGACGAACGTGAAGCGCAACAGCTCGCGTTGCCTGGCCACAACCTACAGCCGGGTTTTATGCTTAGCGGACTCGGTGCGCTGGCAGAGGCGGCGCTAACTTGCGATCGGATGGTACAGTTCTGATGAAACGTGTGGCTTTTGTTTTTTCCTCCGCGCCGCACGGCAGTGCCGCCGGCAGAGAAGGCCTGGATGCCTTATTAGCCACCTCCGCCCTTACTGACGAGATTGGCGTTTTTTTCGTGGGTGACGGCGTGTTTCAGCTATTGCCCGAACAGCAGCCTGGCGTGGTACTGGCCCGCGACTACATCGCCACCTTTAAATTGCTGTCGCTATACGATATCGATCAGTGTTGGCTGTGCGTCGACTCCGCGCGAGAGCGCGGTCTGGACCCCGCGACCCCGTGGGTGGTGGATGTCGAATGCCTGGCATCGGATGCCCTGCGCGCCCGTCTGCATGAATTTGATGTGATTTTGCGTTTCTGAGGCCCCCATGCTCCATACGCTCAGTATTTCTCCCTGGCATGCCGACATCGCAGCAATGCTTCGTTTGATGGAGCACGGTGACGATCTGTTACTGCTGTCTGATGGCGTCACGGCGGCCATCGCCGGTGGCCGCTTCCTTGAGATCCTGCAATCCGCCCCCATAACCCTTTACGTGCTGCAAGACGACGTTGACGCCCGCGGGCTCGCTGGTCAAATTGCGGACAGTGTCGGCAGGGTTAGCTATACTGATTTCGTCAGACTCACGGTCAAACATGCCGGTCAGTTGGCCTGGTGATGGCGGGATCGTTGTATATTTCTTGACACCTTTTCGGCACCGCCCTAAAATTCTGCGTCCTCATAATATATGAGGCGATTTATTACGTGTTTACGAAGCAAAAGCTAAAACCAGGAGCTATTTAATGGCAACAATTAACCAGCTGGTACGCAAACCACGCGCGCGCAAAGTTGCAAAGAGCAACGTGCCAGCGCTGGAAGCCTGCCCGCAGAAACGTGGCGTATGTACTCGCGTATATACCACCACTCCTAAGAAACCGAACTCCGCACTGCGTAAAGTTTGCCGTGTGCGTCTGACTAACGGTTTCGAAGTCACCTCCTACATCGGTGGTGAAGGTCACAACCTGCAGGAGCACTCCGTGATCCTGATCCGTGGCGGTCGTGTTAAAGACCTTCCGGGTGTTCGTTACCACACCGTTCGTGGTGCGCTTGACTGCTCCGGCGTTAAAGACCGTAAGCAGGCTCGCTCCAAGTATGGCGTGAAGCGTCCTAAGGCTTAATGGTTCTCCGTTAAGTAAGGCCAAACTGATTTATCTTAATGTCATACTAAACTCTTAGAGTTTTGGACAATCCTGAATTAACAACGGAGTATTTCCATGCCACGTCGTCGCGTCATTGGTCAGCGTAAAATTCTGCCGGATCCGAAGTTCGGATCAGAACTGCTGGCTAAATTTGTCAACATCCTGATGGTAGATGGTAAAAAATCTACTGCAGAAACTATCGTATACAGCGCGCTGGAGACCCTGGCTCAGCGCTCTGGTAAATCTGAACTGGAAGCCTTCGAAGTTGCGCTCGAAAACGTGCGCCCGACTGTCGAAGTTAAGTCCCGCCGCGTAGGTGGTTCTACTTATCAGGTTCCAGTTGAAGTCCGTCCGGTTCGTCGTAATGCCCTGGCAATGCGTTGGATCGTTGAAGCTGCTCGTAAACGCGGTGATAAATCCATGGCTCTGCGCCTGGCGAACGAACTCACTGATGCTGCAGACAACAAAGGTACTGCAGTTAAGAAACGTGAAGACGTTCACCGTATGGCCGAAGCCAACAAGGCGTTCGCACACTACCGTTGGTAATCCCTTCGGAGTCATAGTCACCAGGCGGGCGCTTCAGATGAGTCGCCCGCTCTGGATAACTTAACTGAACGCCTAAAGAAATAAACGAGGAATCAAATGGCTCGTACAACACCCATCGCACGCTACCGTAACATCGGTATCAGTGCGCACATCGACGCCGGTAAAACCACTACTACCGAACGTATTCTGTTCTACACCGGTGTAAACCACAAAATCGGTGAAGTTCATGACGGCGCCGCTACCATGGACTGGATGGAGCAGGAGCAGGAACGTGGTATCACCATCACTTCCGCTGCGACTACTGCATTCTGGTCTGGTATGGCCAAACAGTATGAACCGCACCGTGTAAACATCATCGACACCCCGGGGCACGTTGACTTCACAATCGAAGTAGAACGTTCCATGCGTGTTCTTGATGGTGCGGTAATGGTTTACTGCGCAGTTGGTGGTGTTCAGCCGCAGTCTGAAACCGTATGGCGTCAGGCAAACAAATATAAAGTTCCGCGCATCGCGTTCGTTAACAAAATGGACCGCATGGGCGCTAACTTCCTGAAAGTTGTTGGTCAGATCAAAACCCGTCTGGGCGCGAACCCGGTTCCGCTGCAGCTGGCAATTGGTGCTGAAGAAGGTTTCACCGGCGTTGTTGACCTGGTGAAAATGAAAGCCATCAACTGGAACGATGCAGACCAGGGCGTAACCTTCGAATACGAAGATATCCCGGCTGACATGCAGGATCTGGCTGACGAATGGCACCAGAACCTGATCGAATCCGCAGCTGAAGCTTCTGAAGAGCTGATGGAAAAATACCTGGGTGGTGAAGAACTGACTGAAGAAGAGATCAAAAAAGCTCTGCGTCAGCGCGTTCTGAACAACGAAATCATCCTGGTAACCTGTGGTTCTGCGTTCAAGAACAAAGGTGTTCAGGCGATGCTGGATGCGGTAATTGATTACCTGCCATCCCCGGTTGACGTACCTGCGATCAACGGTATCCTGGACGACGGTAAAGATACTCCGGCTGAGCGTCACGCAAGCGACGAAGAGCCGTTCTCTGCACTGGCGTTCAAAATCGCTACCGACCCGTTTGTTGGTAACCTGACCTTCTTCCGCGTGTACTCCGGTGTGGTTAACTCTGGTGATACCGTCCTGAACTCCGTGAAAGCTGCACGTGAGCGTTTCGGTCGTATCGTACAGATGCACGCTAACAAACGTGAAGAGATCAAAGAAGTTCGCGCGGGCGACATCGCTGCTGCTATCGGTCTGAAAGACGTAACCACTGGTGATACCCTGTGTGATCCGGATGCGCCGATCATTCTGGAGCGTATGGAATTCCCTGAGCCGGTAATCTCCATCGCCGTTGAGCCGAAAACCAAAGCTGACCAGGAAAAAATGGGTCTGGCTCTGGGTCGTCTGGCTAAAGAAGACCCGTCTTTCCGCGTATGGACTGACGAAGAGTCTAACCAGACTATTATCGCCGGTATGGGTGAGCTGCACCTCGACATCATCGTTGACCGTATGAAGCGTGAATTCAACGTTGAAGCGAACGTCGGTAAACCTCAGGTTGCTTACCGCGAAGCGATTCGCCAGAAAGTTACCGATATCGAAGGTAAACACGCCAAGCAGTCTGGTGGTCGTGGTCAGTACGGTCACGTTGTGATCGACATGTACCCGCTGGAGCCGGGCTCTAACCCGAAAGGTTACGAGTTCATCAACGACATCAAAGGTGGTGTAATTCCTGGCGAATACATCCCGGCCGTTGATAAAGGCATCCAGGAACAGCTGAAAGCTGGTCCGCTGGCAGGTTACCCGGTAGTTGATATGGGTATCCGTCTGCACTTCGGTTCTTACCACGACGTTGACTCCTCTGAGCTGGCGTTTAAACTGGCTGCGTCTATTGCCTTTAAAGAAGGCTTTAAGAAAGCAAAACCAGTTCTGCTTGAGCCGATCATGAAGGTTGAAGTAGAAACTCCGGAAGAGAACACTGGTGATGTTATCGGTGACTTGAGCCGTCGTCGCGGTATGCTGCGCGGTCAGGAATCCGAAGTAACCGGCGTTAAGATCCACGCTGAAGTACCGCTGTCCGAAATGTTCGGTTATGCAACTCAGCTGCGTTCTCTGACCAAAGGTCGTGCATCATACACCATGGAATTCCTGAAGTATGATGATGCGCCGAACAACGTTGCTCAGGCCGTTATTGAAGCCCGTGGTAAATAATCCACAGGATTAAAACCTAAGTCCCGTGCTCTCTCCGAAGGGGAGAGCACTATAGTAAGGAATATAGCCGTGTCTAAAGAAAAATTTGAACGTACAAAACCGCACGTCAACGTTGGTACTATCGGCCACGTTGACCATGGTAAAACTACCCTGACT
>NZ_JBMAXV010000048.1:0-31553 GCF_048589245.1 Klebsiella sp. 10982 | reverse complement strand
ATTTTCGGGAGGTGAAGTTATGCCGCGAAACTCAGATATCGAAATAGCCTGGCGTCAGGCAATTGTCATTGAGCCTAATGGCCGTCGCACCGTGACAACGTCCGGTTTTATCCGGGAACTCGCAAAAGTTAACTGGATATGGTCACCGCGCCAGGCTAACCAGTGGATAGAGCACTATGTGACGACATTCCGGGATGTCTCAACGCAGGAAGGCGATGAGCGCACGTTCCAGTTATACAACCCAAACGGAGGGCTATAACGTGGGATTTCCGTCGCCAGCTGCTGACTATGTTGAACGGCGTCTGACCGTTGATTCACTCTGCGGTACCGGCCCCAATACTCGGATAGTACAAACAGAAACCGGCTATGCCGTAGTGGATTGCTCCGTAAAACCAAAGCAAGGAGATACCGTTTTAATTCAATACGGCGGCGGCACTGATTTTGCAAAAATTATGGGCCGGGCATTTATTACACGAGACGGTGAAGCGCTGGAAGGTGAGGCCCTGGATGATGTTACAGTTGTCGGGGTAGTGACATTCGTTATCAATCGGACAGGGAAGGATGATGATGATTGTCCAGTGTTGTGAGACATAGAGCCGTGAGCATGAATATTGATAGATATACATTCCCCAAAATGAAGAATTACATAAGATAAATCAATGGGTTGAAAATGGATACTTGAGGTAAAAAATTTACTTTAAATTGATATAATAAATAATAAAAACAATATCTTATCTGTTTTTGTGGTAGGTATTGCTGCGCCACATGCAGTGGTTCGAAGCCGCAGACCTGATCGTTAAAGGCATGGAAGGCGCGAAACTGCTGAAATGTTCAGAGTTTGGCGACGCGATTATCGCGAACATGTAATCCCGTTGGTGGATTAAGTAAAAGCGGGAGCCGATGGGCTCCCGCTTTTTTTTGATATTCAGTCAATGCTTTTGCCGGGCGCTCGCTGCGCGATGCCAGCGCCGATTTCCCGCAGCACAACGTCCATCAACGCCATGCATTTCGTGACAGGAATAGCGCAGTTTATCGCCAGATCGCAAGTGGCCAGGGATTGAACGCCGGGCGTCTTACTGATGGCCCGACCGGCCTAAACCGGAGCAGGTCGGCGAAAATGTGATGTAGCCTAAACTCAGGCTATCCGCTCACCTTCAGGTTAAACAGCCGGGACAGCGCCGCTCTGCCGCTGTCGGTCACTTGCACTTCCCGGTATCCCGGTGTGCGGGTTATCCATCCTTTCTGCTCAAGCAGCGCCATCAGCGCCGAACCGGCGTCGCCTCCCAGATGAAAACGTCTTTCACTCCAGTCGAGACAGGGGCAACAAGACTTGCGTCGCGGGCGGGCGTTAAGTACTGCGCCAAGGCGTTCAAACTGGGTTTTACCGGCTGGCGTCAGGGCCTGGCCATCTGCCGCCAGCCATTCCTCCCGCAGCATAAACTCATAAATATTGACCGCCAGCTCGCCCGCCAGGTGATCGTAGCAGGTCCGGGCGTAGCGAAGATTCACCGGCGTACTGGTGGTCAGCGCCTTATGCGCCTGCATGGAGACGCCCATCAGGTTTTCCAGCAGCCCGGCGATATGCGGGCCCGCCAGGCGGTAATAGCGGTGACGCCCCTGTGCAAGACACACCACCAGCCCATTGCTGAGCAGTCGGGCAAGATGCCCGCTGGTGGTGGAGGCAGACACCTCGGCGACCGTGCTGAGTTCGGTCGCCGTCCAGGCGAGTCCGTCCATCAGGGCGCAGAGAATACTGACCCTTGACGGGTCAGAGAGGGCTGAAGCTACCATCGCCATAGCGGTTTCCAGTGCTTCCTCTGGCTTACTGTCTTGCGATGTTTTCAGTAGATTCATTCAGAAAGTATGGCCCATTTTTCGGTCACTTCCGCTGCCCGGGTGTCATCATCGGTAATGAGAATGAGCCGGTTACGGTGGTCGCTGTACTGTACCAGAATAGTAATGCCGTTGCGGGCCAGGGTATCTGCGATTTCACCCAGCTCCCCCGGTCGTTTCTGCGGTAACTTTCGTATCAGAGGGCGGCACACACTGCTGACCGTAAAGCCAGCTTCGGTCAGTACCCTGCGGGCTTTTTCACCGTCTTCCACCAGAAAATGCGCATGTCTGGCCTCAGGCGTGGTGAATACGCCGCCGCCTTCGAGCCCCACGCCGTTGTTCCCCAGCGCCATACCCATTGCGCCAAGCGAGCCCGGCGTGTTGCTGAGAATCACGTGAATATCATACATCTGGCTGTGCCTCCCGATCCGATGCGTAATCGCGGAACACGCGGGCGACGCGTATTCTGTAGTATGAAAAGATCGATGCTTTGCCTTCGCGCTGGGCAGCCAGATGCCGCTCATTTTGCTGCCAGTTGGCCACCGATGCTTCATCTTCCCACCAGGATAGCGAGAGGATTTTGCCGGGCGTATTCAGGCTCTGAAAGCGCTCGATGGCAATGAACCCCGGCGTGTCTGAAAGCAAAGGCGTCAGCCCGGCCGCCAGCTGTAAATATCTTTCCTGTGCTTCTGGTAAGGCGTCGGCCTCAAAAAGTACCGCGATCATCAGTGTGCTCCGTGGTGAATGTCCCCGCAGTCTACTGACGGCCAGAGCAGGATGCTTCGGTGGGCAGCGAAGTATGCCTGTAGGCAGATAAGCGATGGTAATGGCAGTTTGCCAGTATATTTTCGCGCTTGTGAACGGCAAAAAAAGAAACGGGTTGATGCCATGGGGCGACTTGCGGCCTTACGGTTTGAACAGGCCAGAGCAATAGCCGTCCAGCCGCGCCGTCATGCGGTCCCGGCAAAAAGTACACTCGAACGAGCAGATAAACGCCTCGGGTGAGTCGGGCGGCAGATCTTTATCACAGCATTCGCAATTCGGGCGTCGTTCGAGCATCAACTTCTCCTGGGGTTAACGGCTCTATCAGCAGTGGTAGGGCTTTTATATTATTGCCCGGACTGGCTGCCGAGAGGGTTCGCAGCGCGTTAACCGCCATCTCAAAGCGTTGCTTTCCCGGGCTGCATCCCCGGCACGAGGATGACTTTGCGGCATGCCTCTTCGCGTTTCTCAAAGATCTGATAGCCGCGCGCGGCCTCTTCCAGCGGCATATGGTGAGTGACGATCTCCTCCGGAGTAAGCAGCCCTTGCTCAATAAGCGCCAGCAGATCCGGTAACCAGGCGTGGACGTGGGTTTGCCCCATCCTGAAGGTCAGGCCCTTATCAAAAGCATCGCCAAACATAAACCCGTTAATAAAACCGGCGTACACGCCGGGCACGCTGACGATACCGCCGCGGCGCACGGCGGCGATGCACTGGCGCAGGGCTTTGCCGCTGCTGCCTTCAATTTTCAGCGTACTCAGGACGGTCTCCGTAAGGCTGCCTTTCGCCTCGAAGCCCACGGCGTCAATCACCGCGTCGACGCCGCGATGTCCCGGCGTGTTATCGATAATCCACTGCGCCGGGTCGTCATGGGTGTCGAAGTTTATCGGGATCGCGCCATAACGCTGCTGTGCGAAATCGAGTCGGTAATCGTTATGATCGATGATAAATATCTGCTCTGCGCCATTGAGCCTGGCACAGGAGGCGCACAGCAGCCCTACCGGGCCGGCGCCAAAAATAGCCACGCTGCTGCCGGGTTTGACCTCGGCGTTCTTTACCGCCTGCCAGGCGGTGGGCAGAATATCTGACAGAAACAGCACCTTTTCATCGGGTAAGGTGTCCGGCACTTTAAACGGTCCGGTATTGGCTTTGGGGACCCGTACATATTCTGCCTGGCCGCCGGGGATCCCGCCGTACAAATCGCTGTAGCCGAACAGGGCCGCCGGTGGCGTGATCCCTTTGCGGTTGAGCGTTGCCCCCTGGCCGCTATTGGTGCTTTCGCAGGCGGCATATTGCTGCAGACGACAAAAGAAGCAGTCTCCGCAGGCGATGACAAACGGGATAACCACCCGGTCGCCTTTGCGGACCGCGGTGACCTCGGCACCCGCTTCCACCACTTCCCCCATAAATTCATGGCCGAAAATATCGCCATGGTGCGTCCCCGGGATCTTTCCGCGGTAAAGATGCAGATCGGAACCGCAGATCGCCGTCGCGGTGACGCGCAGAATAATATCGTCCGGCGCCTCAAGAGTCGGGTCAGGCATGGTGTCGACACTAACATGATGGGGACCGTGATAAGTGAGTGCTTTCATTGCGTATTCTCCTGAAGAGAGCGGCTAACCGCATAAGGCCCAGGGTATCGTGACCCGACGCGCTTGCTGCCGACAAGTCACCTTAAAAAATAAAGCGTAGAGCACAAATAATGTAGCTGCGTGATATTCAAGTCGCTGAGCGTATTCTACGCTTCGCTTATTTCACGTCTGGTTTGTTTAAATTATTTGTCTATTTTCATTAAGCGTACTAGCCTTAATCACGCATGATATTCGCTCCATTTTTTATTTGATAGCCGCTCCCCCAGCGGCTTTTTTTATTGATAATTTTTAGAAAAGTTCTGAATTTCAGGCTGACGAAGCGTATCGGTGCCGCTTCGTTATATCACCCAATCGGAGTACTTCGCAGGTATAGATAATGGGAGGAATGCAGATATTATTTCCCTGAACACAGTGAGTTACCAGAAAAAGTACCGCCTGGTTATTTTTAAGGTATCTTGTAGAATAATTCCGAATTGCTGCTAAAAGACAGCGGAAAAACGGAATAATAATTTGACTAACCAGCATTACCCGCTAGATTTAAATATCGAACGACGAGTGATACGGAATATTTTCGTATCGTACTGACATAACCGATATACATGAGGTGAAATATGGCAGAGCATCGTGGTGGTTCCGGTAATTTTGCTGAAGACCGTGAAAAAGCTTCTGAAGCAGGTCGTAAAGGTGGTCAGCACAGCGGCGGGAACTTTAAAAATGATCCGCAGCGTGCGTCCGAAGCGGGTAAAAAAGGTGGACAAAACAGCCACGGCGGTGGCCGCAAGTCCGATAATTCCTGATTATCCTTTTCCTTGCACCCTGAAGTGAAAGTATTTCCTGCGAGTCTGTATAGACTCGCAGTTATTTTCTGACTCCAGAAGGTATTTCTATGAATATGAAAAGCATTGAAGATGTATTTATTCACCTGCTCTCAGATACCTACAGCGCAGAGAAATAATTAACCCGCGGGCTGGCTAAACTGGCCAGAGCGGCGTCCAGTGAAAAACTCAGCGCGGCGTTCAATGCTCATCTCGAAGAAACCCAGGGCCAGATTGAACGTATCGACCAGATTATCGAGCAGGAATCCGGCCTGAAGATCAAACGCATGAAATGCGTGGCCATGGAAGGATTAATCGAAGAGGCCAATGAAGTCGTTGAGAGCACGGAAAAAAATGAGGTACGTGATGCTGCGTTAATTGCCGCTGCGCAAAAGGTCGAGCATTACGAAATTGCCAGTTACGGTACCCTGGTCACCCTGGCGGAACAACTGGGTTACAAAAAAGCGGTTAAATTGCTGGCCGCAACGCTGGAAGAAGAAAAACAAACCGACGTTAAATTAACCGATTTGGCGGTAGGTAATATTAATAAAAAAGCGGAAAAATAAACGCTCCCTGACACGAGGAAATGACGATGAATCACGTTGAACATTATCATGACTGGCTACGCGATGCGCATGCCATGGAAAAGCAGGCAGAATCCATGCTGGAATCGATGGCTGGCCGTATCGATAATTATCCCGATCTCCGTGCCAGAATTGAACAGCATATTAATGAGACCAAACGGCAAATAACCGTGCTGGAAGAGATCCTCGACCGTAACGAGATTTCGCGATCGGTGATTAAAGATTCGATGAGTAAAATGGCGGCTCTTGGCCAGTCCATCGGCGGGATGTTTCCTTCCGATGAAATCGTCAAAGGTTCGATCAGCGGGTACGTCTTCGAGCAGTTTGAGATCGCCTGCTATACCTCTCTGCTGGCGGCGGCTGAAAATGCGGGTGATACCGCCTCCATCCCGGCGATCGAAGCCATTCTGGCGGAAGAGCAGGCCATGGCCGACTGGCTGATCACACATATTCCTCAGACTACGGAGCAGTTTCTCCTGCGTTCAGATGCTGACGGCGTAGAAGCGAAAAAATAACCCAGGAGGCAGGCCTATGTTTCGTCATGTGAAACAACTGCAGTATACCGTGCGCGTTGCTGAACCCAATCCGGGACTCGCGAATTTACTGCTCGAACAGTTTGGCGGCCCTCAGGGCGAGCTGGCCGCTGCGTGTCGTTATTTCACCCAGGGATTAAGCGATGACGATCCCGGCCGCAAAGATATGCTGATGGATATCGCGACAGAGGAGCTGAGCCACCTGGAGATCATTGGCACCCTGGTCGGCATGCTGAATAAAGGCGCCAAAGGGGCACTGGCGGAGGGCACCGAGAGCGAGGCGGAACTCTACCGTTCGCTGACCGCCAACGGTAACGACAGTCATATCACCTCCCTGCTGTACGGCGGCGGTACCCCGCTGACCAACTCGGCGGGTGTACCGTGGACGGCGGCCTACGTTGATACGATCGGCGAACCCACCGCTGACCTGCGATCGAACGTGGCGGCAGAGGCGAGGGCGAAGATCGTCTATGAACGCCTGATCAATGTCACCGACGATCCCGGGGTAAAAGACGCCCTGGCGTTCCTGATGACCCGCGAAGCGGCGCACCAGCTCTCTTTCGAGAAGGCCCAGCAGTCGATTCGTAACCATTTTCCACCGGGTAAACTGCCGCCCATTAGCGAGTACGCTAACACCTACTACAATATGTCTGAAGGTGGAGAAGTGCGCGGCAGCTGGAACAGTGACAAACACTTTGATTATGTCAAGGATCCGCAGCCGGCGGTGGATGGCGGCGATGGCAGTGCCTCTGTCAGCCTGACGCCAGAGCAGGAAGCGTTGTGCAAAGCAATGCTGAAGCGAACACAGTCTGACCCGCAGGGTGATCCTTTGACCGGCGCCGAACTTGGCGCCGGGAAGCAAAACACCTCATCATCGGCTAAGTGATGTTCGCATGAGCCCCGGTTGCGGCCGGGGCGCTTCACAATGATGGGTGTGGAATATGTTTGAATTCGACGCGTTTCATCTTGCCCGAGTGCAATTCGCCTTTACCGTTTCCTTTCATATCCTGTTTCCGGCTATCACCATCGGTCTTGCCAGCTATCTGGTGGTGCTCGAGGGATTGTGGCTGCGGACCCGGGATAATGTCTGGCGCTCGCTCTATAACTTCTGGCTGAAAATTTTCGCCGTCAATTTTGGGATGGGCGTGGTCTCCGGCTTAGTGATGTCCTATCAGTTCGGCACTAACTGGAGCGGATTTTCGCAGTTTGCCGGCAGTATTACCGGCCCACTGCTGCTGTATGAAGTGCTGACCGCCTTTTTCCTCGAAGCGGGATTCCTTGGGGTGATGCTGTTTGGCTGGAGCAAAGTACCGCCAGCGCTGCATTTTTTTACCACCTGTATGGTGGCGCTCGGCACCCTGGTCTCCACCTTCTGGATCCTCGCCTCCAACAGCTGGATGCAGACGCCGCAGGGTTTTACCATCGAAAATGGCCATCTCATTCCGCAGGACTGGCTGGCAATCATCTTTAATCCCTCGTTCCCGTATCGCTTGTTCCATATGGCGATAGCCGCTTTTCTCAGCAGCGCTATGTTCGTCGGGGCATCGGCGGCGTGGCATCTTCTGCGCGGTAACGATTCGCCGGCTATCCGTAAAATGTTATCGATGGCGATGTGGATGGCGCTGCTGGTCGCGCCGATCCAGGCGCTAGTAGGAGATATGCATGGCCTGAATACTCTGGAGCATCAGCCGGCGAAGATTGCCGCCATCGAGGGGCACTGGGAAAATCGCCCCGGTGAGGCCACGCCGCTGCTGCTGTTTGGCCTGCCGGACATGGAGCAGGAGCGTACCCGCTATGGTCTGGAGATCCCGGCGCTCGGCAGCCTGATCCTCACCCACAGCCTGCATAAACAGGTGCCGGCCCTGAAAGATTTCCCGAAAGAGGATCGGCCTTATTCGCCCGTCGTGTTCTGGTCCTTCCGCATCATGGTTGGAATGGGCGTGTTGATGATCGCCTTAGGCGTCTGCAGCGCCTGGTTGCGTTATCGGCGGCGGCTGTACCACTCGCGAGCGTTCCAGTGGTTTGCGCTCTGTATGGGGCCCGCAGGCCTTATTGCCCTGGTTGCCGGATGGGTGACCACCGAGATGGGCCGCCAGCCGTGGGTGATCTACGGCCTGCTGCGCACCCGGGACGCGGTGTCGTTGCACAGTACGCTGCAGATGGCCATCAGCCTGCTGGTGTTTATCGTGGTCTACTGCGCCGTATTTGGCGTGGGGTATTACTACATTTTCCGGCTGATTAAAAAAGGGCCGCAGCCGGTGACGGAGCTGACCTCACAAACCGCGGGCACGCCGGCGCGCCCGCTCTCGGCGGCAGAGCCGGTGCGCGATGAGGAGAACGCATCATGAGCATCGATATCTCGGTGATTTGGTTTGTCATCATCGTCTTCGCTACCCTGATGTATATCGTGATGGACGGTTTCGATTTAGGCATCGGAATGTTGTTCAGCGTGGTGCATGATGGCGAAGAGCGCGACGTGATGGTCAACAGTGTGGCGCCCGTCTGGGACGGTAACGAAACCTGGCTGGTGCTCGGCGGGGCGGGGTTGTTCGGTGCCTTTCCGCTGGCCTATGCGGTGATCACCGATGCGCTGGTTATCCCGCTGACGGCGATGCTCATTGGCCTGATTTTTCGCGGCGTGGCGTTTGAGTTTCGTTTCAAAGCGATCCCCTCGCACCGCACCTTCTGGGACTATGCCTTCGCCGGCGGCTCGCTGCTGGCGACCTTCAGCCAGGGGATTGTCGTCGGGGCGTTTATCAACGGCTTTGCGGTGGCCGACCGCCGCTTCGCCGGCTCGACGCTGGACTGGCTCACCCCCTTCAATCTGTTCTGCGGCCTGGGGCTGGTGGTGGCCTATCTGCTGCTGGGCACCACGTGGTTGATCATGAAAAGCGAAGGCGCGCTGCAGCAGCGGATGCGCGATCTGACCCGCAAGGTGCTGCTGGCGCTGATGGCGGTGATCGCGGTGGTTAGCGTCTGGACGCCGTTGGGCTGGCGCTACATAGCGGAACGTTGGTTCACGCTGCCCAATTTCTTCTGGTTCGTGCCGGTGCCGATTCTGGTGTTGGTCCTGAGTCTGTGGATCTGGCGCCTGAGCGCGCGCCCCGCCAGCCATGCCCGCCCGTTTATTTTGACCCTGGGCCTGATTTTCCTCGGCTTCAGCGGATTGGGGATCAGCGTCTGGCCGAACATTATCCCGCCGCATATCTCCCTGTGGGATGCCGCCGCGCCGCCGTCCAGCCAGGTGTTTATGCTGCCGGGAGCGCTGCTTATTATCCCGGTGATCCTGATGTATACCGCCTGGAGCTATTACGTCTTTCGCGGCAAAGTCTCCGGCAGCGAAGGCTATCACTGAGAGGCCAACAAGCGGGATGCTGATTGACCGGCGCGCCGCGCCACCCGGTCAGGGAGGACCAGGAGGGGCGCGGACAAACCGGCGAGCCGTTCCACCTCCTCTGGCCGGGTGTTTATGCCTTCGGCGAGGAGAGCTTAATAATAAACCGCTCGTTCACCCGGGTGATTTTCGCACCCGTCTCGCCAAATTCGCTGGCGATTTTAAAAAAGTCGTCAGCGGCGACATCAAAATCGAGTTCGATTTTCTGGTGCCGTCCGGTCGCCAGTAATTCATAGAAATGGTCAAGGTTGCGGGCTTTTTCGCTAGGCATCTTATTTCTCCATGGTAAACCAATCAGCAGGGTATTTATTGCTTACGGCGTTTTTACGGATTATTCAGCAGGATGACGATCGTGTCTGATATAAGATTATGCAATGACCTTCTGGATCAGGTGGGGCGATATTATCCCTGTTGTTAAACCTGTGGCCGCTCGTGTCCTCGTAAGGTCAGAATGGGAGAGATAACCCGGCGGTCCGGTTGATGATAGACATTTTATGATGACAAAGTAATGACAATAAAATGAACCATTAAGCATGACGGGCGTTTAACGCATTACATTATTTTATAGTGTGGCTGTTAGGGCAGTTCTTAACTACTTTATGGTAATGGGGTGTCCTTTTGTTATGACCAACGGCGAGGGAACAACGATGCAATTACTTGATTTATTCGCAGGGTTATTGTGGTTAAGCTGCGTTATTTTTCTGCTGTTTGTTCTTGATGTGGTCATCACCCGCTATCTGTATCGTAAATAACCGGCGAGGGCCGTGGCGGTCGGCATAGGGGACGGCGCCGGAGAGTGATAGAATAATGCCGGGCTGATGGAGAAAGGAAGATACGGTGGCCGGGAGAATTGATTACGATATTGAAAAATACCAGTTTACCGAAGCCGGCGAGACGCCGCGGCTGCGGGCGCAATGGCGCGAGGTATATCAGGAGTGTCGTCAGCTGCAGGCCGGGGCAGAGGAACGGCTGCGCATTGCGCTATTGAACGTCGATTATGTGACCAGCTTCGAGCTGCCATTTCGCCTGCTGCTGGTCCGGGCGCCTCAGCTTATCGCCAGCGTGCGTGAGGCACTACAGCTCAATCGCAAAGCCGCCGTTTTCAATGGTAAGCGGTATGGCTGCGTCTACACTCTGAAACAAGATTTACAGGCTATCCCGGAGGCCTTTCATTACCGCCTGTCAAACCGCATTCGTCGTGTCGATCCGACAGGATTAACGGCATCCCCGTACCAGCAGATCGCCCGGGAGATAAAACCGGCGCGGGAGCGACTTGAGCGGGCGCTTCTCGCCGGCTTACCGGTCACCGCTCTCGATGCCCTGTTCTGGTTTGGCAGCCAGCGGGTGGCGGCGGATATTGCGCAGTTACGGCGCTCCGGTATGCGGATTGCCACTGAAGAGGTAGAGGTCAGCGACAATCTGTTCAATACCACCCGGCGGGTACCGGTTTATCGTCTGGCCAGCGCATGAGGGGGTAACCCTTCGCCCAGGCGCTGTCTTTGCAGACAAGTCACCACTGCTCCATCAAACCAGACACACCGCCCCCTGGCGGCATGGCGCGGGGCCGGGGCCAGCCACGCGCTGGCGATGAGCATTAACAGTATCAGCGCCAGCGGAACCACGTTTATTCTTTTCACTACCCATCACCCACTTCACGTTGCCTGGCGGCAGGGTAGTGGGAAAGTATGACGGTTCAGTGACTGAAACGCTTTTTCCATGAGGAGCATGGCTTAACAGGCGCAGCGAAGGGGGGATGCGTTTATCTCGTTACGCTATCCCTCGGAACGAAAACTGGCGGCTTGTATTTTTCATTTTTATTACGCATCGCTGTTTTTGGCGTAGTGGTGGAAAGCAGGATATCAGTTTGTACTACAGAGGGTTTTCTGGTAACTGGCTGGTTTAAAACGATATTTTAAATGTTGTTTCAACGGGCGTTGTAGCAGTGGCTAATTTATATTAATTCAGTTTACCGATCAATAAATTATATGTTGATAGATTTTAGCTATTGAATGATCTTTATCGATCATTTTAAACTATTTTTGTTGCCGGGAAATATATGACATGCTTTAACCCTTTCTTATTTTTGGTATTTTTTAAATGGTTGAAGAAAACGTGAAAAATACCTTATACCGCTTCGTGCTGGAGCCGGCTATTAGCGATGATGGCAGCTACCACTCATGGGAATTGCTCACTAAGGATATTATAGCACCCGCACAAAATATCACCTCAGCGCCAACGTTTTCTTTCTCCACGCTTACCGACCGCGACAAGATTGCACTATTCACTCGCCAAATCGAGCTGCTTTCTGTATTTGATTTTACCCGCCTGGATAATAAGCCGGTATCGTTGAATATTGATGATTTATTAAGCCAGTTTATTCTGGCGGACCGCTACCTCTGTGATTTTTTACGCTCCTGTAAACATATCGCGCTGGAAATTAATGAGAATTTTCATGAATTCATCGCCGGGAGCGAACTCACCACGCTGAGCGCGCTGGCGGCGCTTTGCCCGGTCTGGCTGGATGACTTCGGTCGCGGACGCACTTCTTTCGCCTTACTGGACAGATTTCGCTTCGATTGCGTCAAAGTGGATAAAGATTATTTTTGGGATAAAGAAGACGACCCCACATTGCCCGGCCTGTTACAGGCTATCTCTGCTCTGACCCGCCATGTGATTGTCGAGGGGGTGGAAACCGAGAAGCAAAAACGGCTGATCGGATCGGCCGGCAATATCATCGGTCAGGGTCGTTACTGGAAAGATGAATACATCTTTTTGCACTGCTGAGTCGCCGATAAGCTGATTTTTGTTCCCTGCCACGCTTTATTTGTCCAGTTTTAAACTAACCCTTTGTTACAGATAGTCTTTATTAGCGCAGTGATAATCCACTCTCTTTTTCTTGCCTGAAGGATAATTCACTGTGAATACTCGCTTGCGTAACACCCTGATCGCTCTTGCTCTGACCACCAGCTTCACCGCCGCCAGTCAGGCGTCGACCTCGACTGATGTGCCGTCGGTCTCGCAGGATCCGGTTGTCCAGCATCTGAAACTGAGTGAGGAGCAGGTCGCCAAAATCCAGGCGCTGCGTCAGGGGTTCGAAAACAATGTGAGCCAGATTAAAATCAGCGGCTATCAGGACGGCGCTCTGGCTGAAGTTATTCACTCCGGGAAATGGGATGATGCCAAAGTCAAACAGCAGCTGGCCGCCTTTGGCCAGCTGGATCAGCAGGTGCGCTATTATCGGGTGAAATACTACTTCGACGTTAGTCAGGTGCTGACGCCTGAGCAGCGTGAGCAGGTCAAAAAAGATCTCGCCGACGCGGTCAACTAACCCTGTCTCAGCCATCTGTCGCCGATGGCGCTGAGCTGTAAGATGCCGCCGTTTACCGGCGGCTATCGCTTTATTTTGCGCTGCCCTGGTTTTTTTCCAGACGGGCAAAATACTCTGGCGCAAAGGGGCGCGGATCAACCTCGGCAAACGGTGCACGCTCGAAGTGCGATTTCAGATCCCACGGCACGGTACAGTCGAAAATCGTCTTGCAGCTGATGCCCTTGCCGCGAATCGACGGACTGTATTCCGGCGTCTGGGACGGATCCAGCTGGTGACCGCGAATGCCGGGGATTGTCGTAATGCTGACATCCCCCTGCATGCGGGTGGTCATCGCCCACAGGATATCGTCGCTGTCAAAGATATCGACATCTTCATCGACCAGAATAATATTTTTAAGCTCGGAGTAGGTCGCCAGCGCCAGCAGCGCGGCCTGCCCCTGACGCCCCTCATCGGCAGGCTGACGTTTTTTCACCTGCAGAATGGCCAGGAATTTACCGCCACCCGCGGTATGGGCGTAGACATTTTGTAAAAAGCCCGGGATGGCAGCCTCGACGGTATTCCAGATACTGGCTTCCGTTGGCAGCCCGGCGAGGGTGGTGTGCTCTTCCCCCGGTCCTACCAGCGTCTGCAGAATCGCGTTCTGCCGCATGGTTACCGCTTTCACTTTGACCACGGGTAACGACGGATTGGCGCCGCCGCAGTAGCCTGGAAATTCCGGCATGGCGTGGCCGCTGTTGGTGTGCTGATCCTCTCTGACGCGCACGCCCGGCAGCAGCTCGCCTTCAATGACGATTTCGGCGCGGGCGATGGCTTTCTCCGGGACGCTGACGCCCTGCACCAGTTCAACCGGACGCTGACGCAGTGACCCGGCGACGCCCAGTTCGTTATAGCCAAACGGCGTAGTCGGCGCTTCGAAGCAGGCCCCAATGTAGATAGCTGGATCGAGGCCCATGTTAATGGTTATCGGCAGCGGTTTGCCGGCGGCTTCGGCTTTCTGACGAAACACTTCGATATGGCGGCCGGCAGCAAGAAACATCGACAGCTCATCCCGGCCCTGCACGCAAAAACGGTGGATAGTGACGTCGGTCAGCGAGGCGTCGTCAGGATCGCTGGCCAGCGCCAGCCCCAGGCAGAAGAAGGGGCCGGCGTCGATCGGGGTGTTAGTGGGCGCCGGGATCAGTTTGCGCAAATCAAAGTCTGGATCGTCGGCACGAAATACCTGCTCCTGACAGGGGGCGCTGCTGGCCGGCACGACTACGGGCGCGACCGGTTTTTTGACCGCTTTGCCCACTTCCAGAGCCAGTTGAGAGGCTTCACAGCCCAGCAGCAGCGCGGCGCGCTGGCGGCTGGCGTGTACCCCCACCAGAATGCGCGAGTGTGGATAGCCCTTAATATTGTTAAACATCATTGCCGGACCGATACGGGTAGGGCGTTTAACGGTACCACCCGCGCCGATATGGCGATAGACGCCAGCCAGCTCGGCGTTAGGGTCTACCGGATGATTCGTTTCGAGATATTGATTGTCATGCTGTTGCAGCAGCGCGATGGCGTCGCGCAGATCCTGAATGGGTGCGGTCATGATGTTCTCCTTGGCGTGTCAATGCTGGTCAATACTGGTCAATGCGGTCAGTATGCTTTGCAGGCTAAGTATTATCAATTGCATCATTCATGCTTTATTGATAAGTTTTTTATTATCAATAAAGCCTGCGGAGTACGAAGATGTCCTTTCGTTCGTTACGCCATTTTGTCGTCGTTGCCGAAGAGTTACATATGCACCGGGCGGCGGAGCGGTTACATCTCGCTCAGCCCGCCCTCAGCCAGCAGATTAAACAACTGGAGCAGCGCCTGGGCGTGGTGCTTTTCTCCCGCGCTAACCGTCGGCTGACCCTCACCGCCGCGGGCGAGGCCTTTTTACACAAGACGCGGCTGGCGCTGGAAATGGCCGATCAGGCGGTACTGGACGCCCAGCGCACCGCGCGAGGCGAGCAGGGAAAATTACATCTGGGGTATGTCTCCAGCGCGATGTATGACAGCAAGCTGCCGGGGTTGCTGCGCGCGCTGCGCACTGACTGGCCGGGCATTGAACTGTCGCTGGTACATGGCGATGTGCAAATGCTCTACGACGCGCTGCAGGACCTGCGCCTGGATATCGCCATTATCCGCGCGCCGCTGGCCTCGCCGCCGGACGAGCTGGTAGTCAGGCCGTTTGTGCGGGAAAAGCTCTGTCTGGCGCTCTATCAGCAGCATCCGCTGGCGGGCGTGGCAGCCCTTAATCTGGCGTCATTGCGGACTGACAACTGGATCTCTCTCGACGATCCGCAGGGCACCGGGCTGGAGCAGGTGTTTATTGGCGCTTGTCGCGTCGCGGGCTTTACGCCGCAGGTGGCGCAGCGCGTCAACGATGTCACTTCGATGATTAGCCTTGTCTCCGCCGGGGTGGGAGTAGCGTTGGTTCCGGTCTCGGCGCGGGCTCTACGCCTTGATAACGTGGTGTATATCGATCTGCAGGACCGGCTGGCGGAGAGTGAGCTGAGCATGGTTTACCACCGCCATATCCGTTCGGCGGTGGTGCGGAAAGTTATTTCGCTGCTCAATGCCACGGAGCAATAAACCCGGTTAGCCAGTCTTCAGCCGACCAAAGCTGACAATCCTTGAACGGCCCAGCTCCTTCGCCCGGTACAGCGCAGCGTCAGCCGCGCGCAGCAGACTGTCGCTTTGGGTATGCTGCGGGTAGCTGGCGATGCCAATCGACACATCCACCTGGCCTATCTCGGTCAGGCCATCGCGTAGCGTCATATTATGTACCTGGGTGTAGATCTCGCTGGCGCACTGGTGCGCATCAGCTTCGTCAATGCCAGGCAGCAGCACCAGAAACTCCTCGCCCCCGTAGCGGAAAGCCATGCCGATATCGCGTACCGCGCGTTGCACGATGGTCGCCACGCTTTTAATCACCAGATCCCCGGCTTCATGACCATAGCGATCGTTGATGGCTTTAAAGTGATCGATATCGATCATCAGACAGCTCAGCGGGGTGTGGGTATGAACTGCCAGCGCCATCTGCGAATGCAGCGCTTCGTCAAGATGATGGCGGTTACGCAGGCCGGTCAGAGAGTCGAACAGCGCTTTTTCCAGCAGGGCGCTGCGTAAACGCTGATTGGCGAGCGCCAGCCCCAGCGCTTCGGCCATCAGCTCCAGGTAGGCCCGGGAAGGGCCATCACTGGCGGTGACGTTCTGAAAGCTCAGCAGACCGATAGCTTCGCCCTGGGCAATAAGCG
Source organism: Klebsiella sp. 10982 (assembly GCF_048589245.1). Lineage (NCBI taxonomy): Bacteria > Pseudomonadati > Pseudomonadota > Gammaproteobacteria > Enterobacterales > Enterobacteriaceae > Klebsiella > Klebsiella sp. 10982. The sequence goes on along the minus strand of NZ_JBMAXV010000048.1, from coordinate 15,437 downwards.
GGACGCAGAGCGACTGGTCGGCGTGCGCCTGCGGCAGATGGTAGCAGGTGATATCAGGCTCACCCTGCACTGGCGGATGGCTGAGTCCCCGGCGTATCGCCCAGCAGTCGTCAGGAGAAAAGGGGGGCTCCTCCCCGGCGGGTGACAGCCACTGCGCCACGCAGCGCATCTGCCAGGGATCGGTATCCAGAATATACAGTTTCCCGGGGATCGTCGGCGCGATATTCGGCGCAAAACGCTCCGCCACCATAATCACATCCTCGATGGTTTCACAGCCCTGCAGGCGCTGGGTCATGCGCGCCAGCAGTTCGCGGATCGCCCAGTCGGCGTCGCGCTGCTGCTCCAGCTGCTGGCGAGCCAGACCGTTCTCGCGAAAAATGCGGATCGCCTGGGCCATATCGCCAATCTCATCCACCTGGCTGAAGTGCGGCGTCTCCACTGCATAATCCTGGGAGGCGAGACGCTGGACCACGTCGCTCAGGCGAACCACCGGGTAGAGCACCCGGCGTTTGAGAATGAAGCCGAGGACAAATAAAAACATCAGGGCGGTCAGGCCGACCATGATTTCCGACAGCGTGCGCCAGATCCGCGAGCGCTCGGTGGCCTGGTCGATGGCCGCGGCGGCGCGATGCTCGAGCATCAGACGAAAGTGATCGATCTGCGTCTGCATGCGTTCCAGTTCGCTCTCGTACGCTTTGCCGTACAGCACCGCAATGGCTGCTGGCGCGTCGCCGCGAGCGACATGCGCTAAGGCGGCCTGCTGTTCATCCTGTAGCTCATCGGCGATCTGCAGACCGTCGTGCAACAACGCCAGCTCCTCGCGGCTGGCGCCGTTATCTTTCAGCCTGGTCAGCCGCAGCTCAATACTCTTGTTGGTCTGCTGCAGCTGCTGATATTGCTGCAGCGTCTCCGGCGAAGGCTTAACCACGTACAGCCGGGCAAGATCAGACAGTGCCCAGGCGTCGTTTTCCACCTCGTCGGAGAGGGTATCAAAGACCTGGCGTTGCTGTACCGCCTGGCGTTCGACGCGATCGGCGCTGGAGGCCATGAGCATGGCGCTCCCGGATGCCAGCGTCAGGCCGACGGTTATCCCGTAAGCCCAGTTGGTGATGGTGGCGATTCTCACCCTGTATTTCCTTGCATGCAGATGAAGCTGTTTTAATTATAGAACCCGCCCCTGCCATAACGGCGGCCCGTTTCAGGAGCGGCTCTCACGGCTGGGGTGTTCGAGGGTCTGAAGAATGATGGCGTGTAGCGTTTCTGCATGGCGGCGCAAAACGTGGAAGACATCGCTATCCAGAGCGCCATTTATAACATCCGCTTCCATAATCTGTAAGGCCTCCTGCCAGGCCATCCCTTTACGATAGGGGCGATCTTCGGTCAGGGCGGTAAAAATATCGGCGATGGAGATAATGCGGTCGGCAAGCGTCAGGTGATTGTTGTCGAGATGCAGCGGATAGCCGCTACCGTCCAGTTTTTCATGATGATTCGAGGCCCAGTTAATAATGTCGCCGAGCTCGCTGTAGTCGCTGAGGAGATCCCCGGTCATGTAGCTGTGCTCGCGTACCTGATTCAGCTCGTCATCATCCAGCTCGCCCTCTTTTTCCAGAATAGAAAGAGGGACATAAATCTTACCAATGTCGTGCAGATAGCCGGCAATCTGAATTTGCAGGCAGGTCGGCTCTGGTAGCTGCATCCAGCGGGCAAGCTGATAGGCGATTTCCCCTACCATAATGCTGTGGCTGGCGGTAAAGCTGCTGTAGGTGTCGACAATTTTGGCAATCAACAGGCAGATATCTTTCAGACCGTGAATATCCAGATACCGCGTGTTGATGGGGCCAATGATCTCCAGCAGCCGTTGAATATGGCCGGGATGAAGGTGCTGCCAGAAGTTCGCATTTTCGGCGACCTCGCACAGGGTATCGCAGAGCGGCGGATCGATCTCCCGGTGCAGGGAGACGAACGTCTCCACCACCGCGCGGGTGGGCCAGGCGGCAACATGACTCCCGGTCGGCAGCAGCCGTTCAAAGGCATCGGCGAAATAGACGATATGTTGTTCGCGGGAGCCCCGGTGGGTCGAACTAAAATGGTGATCGCGAATAAAGGGGACGATGGCCTGGAAGGTCGCTAATCCCTCCAGCATTGCCGCCCCCTGATGCTGATGCGGATCGTGAATGTTGTCGATAACATCCAGCGAACGAATGGTGCGTTTATCTCCCAGCACGCCGATATCGTGCAACAGCGCGGCGCAAAAAATGGTTTGCTGCCGCTCGGCGGGCAGTCCCAGCCTTTGCGCCAGCGTCAGGGCGATTAAGGCTGTTCGTTGCATATGCCGGTGCAGTTCAGGGTTAATGATCTGAATGACTCTGGTGGTCAGCATCAGGGCTGACTTCAGGGCAATACGCATTTCTGTTCTCCGTACGCGTTACCTGGCGGCAAAGCTGACCACGCAGGTGACGGAAGTGTCGATAATCTGATCGCAATGCGTGTTGTGTTGTGTGTGGCTGAACCGGTTAATATTCGGAATGTATGGATTCATGTCATTTGCCCAAACTGGAGACAGCCGTGCACCAGATTTGGGCGATGTGCAGGCAAGAATCTTATTATTGTCTGATAGTTAACCATTTCTCCCCCCAAAAATAAATAAATACTGGCAAGCCCTTTGCATTAAGCAAGCGTAAGTTTGATTAATGTCTATGAAGGGAGTGACCTGTATGAATTTTAGAGCATTACTGGCTATTGCGTTACTGACGATGAGCAGCCTGGCGTTCAGCGAGACGCGCTTACCGCATATCGTTATTTTAGCCACCGGCGGCACTATCGCTGGTTCGGCGGCGAGCAATACCCAAACAACCGGCTATAAAGCCGGAGCGATTGGGGTGCAGACGCTGATTAACGCCGTGCCGGAGATGAGTAAAATCGCTCACGTCGAGGGCGAGCAGGTGGCGAATATCGGCAGTGAAAATATGACCAGCGACATTATTCTGCAGCTCTCGCAGCGGGTGAATGCCCTGTTAGCCCGGGATGATGTCGATGGCGTCGTGATTACCCACGGCACGGACACCCTGGATGAAACTCCGTATTTCCTCAATCTGACGGTGAAAAGCAACAAGCCGGTGGTCTTTACCGCGGCGATGCGTCCGGCGACCGCGATCAGCGCCGATGGGCCGATGAACCTGCTGGAAGCGGTCACGGTCGCCGCCGACCCGGATGCCCGCGGGCGCGGGGTGATGGTGGTGCTTAACGACCGCATCGGCGCGGCGCGCTTTGTCACTAAAACCAATGCCACTTCGCTGGATACCTTCCGTGCGCCAGAGGAGGGTTACCTTGGCGTCGTGGTCGGGGGGAAACCGCAGTTTGAAACGCGAGTGGATAAAATTCACACCCTGCGCTCGGTGTTTGATGTGCGTCAGCTGAAGACCCTGCCGAAGGTGGTGATCATTTATGGCTATCAGGATGATCCGGAGTATATGTACGATGCGGCGATCGCCCATCATGCCGATGGTATTATCTACGCCGGCACCGGGGCGGGGTCGGTGTCGGTACGTAGCGCCGCCGGAATCAAAAAAGCGCAGCAGGCGGGCATCGTGGTGGTGCGCGCCTCCCGCACGGGCAGCGGCGTTGTACCACCGGATGACAGTCAGCCAGGGCTGGTGGCCGATTCACTCAACCCGGCGAAAGCGCGTATTCTGCTGATGACGGCGTTGACGCAAACGAAAGATCCGCAGCTGATCCAACAATATTTCCACACCTATTGATCCTCTGCGGCGAGGGCATCGTTTCTCCCTTCGCCGCATTTCTCCCCTTCGTGACCCGGCGGCGGTGTAAATGCGGGTGGGTCATCGTTCAGCAGATATCCAGGGTATTTCCTCCGATAAGGCGTAAAGAAATATCTTTTTACCGGTCGGCGAGGGGAGAATAAAATTTTCGCGAGCGGTAGAACGCTTATTTTTAAAGCAACTTTAAATAAGCCTATTCTTAATTATTCTCTTAAGGTGCGTTTAATCTTTCTGCCGCTGATGGATTAAAAATAACGCAACCGTGGCGATACGCGCTTTAATTATTTCTCTGAACGTCGGTGCCCAGGACAACGCGGACAGGCCTCTCACGGTGAGGCTCCGCGGGCGCCAGCCCCTGACGGGAGAGGGGTTACAGCGATGGATTTTGCTTTTCGCCGCTAGTCGCACAGATGATTAGCATGAAAATGATATGCATGATGAATATATTAAGTCGCACGCTATGTTTAAGTTTACATTTGGTAACATTTGTGCCGGAATTATGTTTTTTTGTCAGCATGTTGTTTTTTACTTGCCGGAGGGAATTTCGCCGGATTAATATTGTCGAACTTGCTGTACGTACCGCCTAATGATGATAAATGGATTCTGTTTTCCTTAAGCGTTACCGCATAATTAATGTTTACAGGAAAAATCATGGCTTGCGTATCTCATAAACAGCTTTTACATCCACGTTACTGGCTGACCTGGTTTGGGCTCGGCATCCTCTGGCTGATCGTTCAGCTGCCTTATCCGTTGCTGCATTTTATCGGTACCAGTGTTGGACGACTTTCCCGACGCTTTCTCAAACGCCGCGAACATATCGCCCGGCGCAATATTGAACTCTGCTTCCCGGAGATGTCACCTGCGGCGCGCGAGACCTTGATCGATCAGAACTTTATGTCGCTGGGAATGGGGCTTATCGAAACCGGCATGGCCTGGTTCTGGCGCGACGAGCGGGTCAAGAAATGGTTTGATGTCGAGGGCTTTGCCAACCTTAATCATGCGCTTAGCGGCGGCAAAGGGGTGATGGTCGTCGGCGTGCACTTTATGTCGCTGGAGCTGGGCGGACGCGCCATGGGGCTGTGTCGCCCAATGATGGCCACCTATCGTCCGCACAACAGTCCGCTGATGGAGTGGGTGCAAACCCGCGGTCGCCTGCGTTCGAACAAAGCGATGATCGATCGCAACAACCTGACCGGCCTGGTACATGCCTTGAAATCAGGTGAAGCGGTATGGTTTGCTCCGGACCAGGATTACGGCCCTAAGGGCAGCGTATTTGCGCCATTTTTCTCCGTCCCACAGGCGGCGACCACCAACGGCACCTACGTCCTTTCCCGTTTATCGGGCGCGAAAATGCTGAGCATCAGCATGGTGCGCAAGCTGGATCGTCAGGGCTACAGCCTGCATATTAGCGAAGTGATGAATGACTATCCGGGTGAGGATAAGCAAATCGCCGCCGGCTACATCAACAAAGTCATTGAGCGCGAAATTTTGCGTGCCCCGGAACAGTATCTGTGGGTGCATCGCCGTTTTAAAACCCGTCCGCTGGGTGAACCCTCCGTCTATTAACCTTCCCGCACAGGCTGCGCTTTCAAAATCCCGACAGTTGGGGTAACGTGAGCCGGATCATGTTTTAGTCGTGCGCGAAGGAGTGCAGAGTGTTCGCTGAGTTTGGTGTTTTGAATTATTTGACCTACCTGGTCGGGGCGATTTTTATCATCCTCGTTCCTGGTCCTAATACGTTTTTTGTGCTGAAGACGGGCATTGCCCACGGCGTGAAGAAAGGCTATCTGGCGGCGGCGGGCGTCTTTATTGGCGACGCGGTGCTGATGTTTCTGGCCTTTGCCGGCGTGGCGACGCTGATTAAGACCACGCCGGTGCTGTTTAACGTCGTCCGCTACCTCGGGGCGATCTACCTGCTGTGGCTGGGTGGCAAAATGCTTTATGCGGTGCTGACCCAGCGCGACGGCCAGACTGACGCCAGTGCGGAGCCGGCGAGCGCGATCCTCAAGCGCTCCCTGACCCTGAGCCTGACCAATCCGAAAGCGATTCTGTTTTATGTGTCGTTTTTCGTGCAGTTTATCGATGTGAATGCCAAAACCCCCGGGGTGGCGTTCTTTATTCTGGCGCTGACCCTCGAGATGATTAGCTTCTGCTATATGAGCTTTTTGATCCTCTCAGGCTCGTTTGTTACCCGCTACGTCAAAACTCGCAAGAAGCTGGCCAAACTTGGCAACAGCCTGATTGGTCTGGTTTTCGTTGGTTTTGCCGCGCGGCTGGCGACGCTGCAGTCCTGATCCCCTGGGCCGGTTACCCGCTGACCGGCCCACCGCCTCTTATCCTGCCCTGTAACAAAAACCCTTCATTTTTTATTGCATTGGTGTTACATATACAGCCGTTTATCGCTCAGCAAAAAGGAAGCCCGGATGATTCTGCAAAAACTCCTCAGCAATAAAAACTGCAAAAAATACTGTCTGTCGCTTGCGGCGGTGTTTGCTATCGCGCTGGCGGTGGTGGGGCGGGCGACCTTCGGGGGCGTGGTGAGCGAGTACAATATGCCATACTCGGAGTGGACAACGTCCATGTTCTTCCTGCAGGGGGCGATGGTGACAGTTTACAGCATTGTCTTTACCGCGCTCTTCGCTATTCCTCTCGGCTTTATTTTCCTCGGCGATGAGCGTCAGGATTAAGCGTCAACGGGCGAACTGCGGTTCGCCCTGTCTTATCCGCTCATCAACAGCGTGAAGGATTAATCATCGTCATGATAGTGATGATGGTGGTGATGGCGATGGGCGTGATATCTATCGTCAATAATGCATCCCGATAACAGCGTGCATAGCGCAATAATCACCGGTAACACGATCGGTTTTTTCATCCCTTACTTCTCCCGCTACTCTTCTTTCCCCGGGGCTGAGAATGCCGCGGTGGATAACGGGAGTGTAAAGGGTTAACTTATTGATGGGATAGGATAACTCCGCAATATCGCCGCGACGATCACCACCAGCCGAACTGGGTACCAGCGACCGCTACGATGGCGACAATCAGCATGATAATGGTGCTTTTTTTCATTATGCCCCACCCGGCGCCGCATAGCCGCCGACAAAAAACCAGCCGAGAAAGACGACAGCGATAATAAAGATCGCCACCGGAAAAAGAATACCCAATTTCATGATAGTGTCCCTGTACCCACGAGTGATGCCCAGCATCATACTGGATATCCCGGCATTTTAGTCAATATGAATGAAATTCTCCTGACGGCGGGATTTCTTATCCAGATACATCGCATCATCGGCAGCGCGCAAGGCCGCTTCCACATCGATATTCTGCGGGTCGCAGGTAATGACCCCGAAACTGGCTCCGGCATAGTCGATCCGTTGCGCACCGAGAGAGTAGATACCGCACAGCGCATCGCGCAGTGCGGCGACATACGCCTGCTGCGCCGCGGGATCCTGGGCGCTACCGACAATCAAAAACTCATCCCCGCCAAGGCGGCCAACGATATCCTCACGGCGCGCGACGGCGGTGAGCCGTTCGCCGACCTGCACCAGGAAGCTGTCGCCGCACGGGTGGCCGAACCGATCGTTAATGGCTTTGAAACCGTCAAGATCGATAAAAATGAGCGACACCTGCTGTTGCTGGGCGCGGGCAGCGGCAAAGCGTAGCGCCAGCTGCTTAAACAGCGCGCGGCGATTAGGAAGCTGGGTGAGCTCATCGGTCGACGAGTGCAGCTCCAGCGCGACGTTAGCCGCCTGCAGCTGTTGCACCAGGGTGTCTTTTTCCACGTAGTGGGAAATGAGCTTCGCGAACAGGCCCATGACCTGTTCACCTTCAAGGTTATAAGGCTGTTGTTGCCGGCTGGTGGCGCAGAGGGTGCCGAACAGCGAGCCGTCGGCCAGGCGGACGGGAATGCTGAAAAAGGTGGCGATCCCCAGCTCCTGGGCGGCGATGCAGGAGTGCCAACGACGGGCAACGTCATTGCAAAACGTGCACTGATCCTCAAGGGCGCGTTTGCACAGGGATTCATTCCATGGGACGGAAAATCCTTCCGGGATCTGCATTTCGCTGCTGTTATGGGCGAACATCACCTGCTGCCGCTGGGCGTTCAGATCGATGCGGGTGAGGTAGGTGGACTCCATTCGCGTCACCGCCTCCAGCATCTCCAGTAGCTGACGCACCAGGGTTTCCAGGGACTGTTCCGCAGCGAGGGTTTGCGACACCCGGGCAAGAATAAAATCTGACATGAATAATACAGCTCCAGCACGCCAAACGTCACCCCAGCATAATGGGCTGCAAACGGACATCAGCGTCGAATAAACAGTGATATTTTTTAAATTTATCACATCTGTTTGGGGAATACTTGTCCATGCGGCGGGAAAAAAAAGCCCCGTCGGGGGCGACGGGGAAAAACTCATTGATTATGGAATGATCTGTTCTCTGGTCAGTTCGAGAACAGGGGCTACTCTACGGGGGAAAAGTGCAGGCAAGATGGAGAAAACATGGAGATTCAGGCTAAAATCCCCGGGCGTTCAGGAAAGGGAGGCGCGATGAAAAAGTTACTGGCTATTTTGCCACTGGTATTAGCCGGCTGTACCCAGCCGCAGTCCACCGCGCCGACGAAAACCATCGGCATGGCCAATCCCGCGGCGGTGTACTGTCAGCAATCCGGCGGTACCCGGGTGCCGGTGCAAACGCCGCAGGGCGTCAGCACCCAGTGCAAACTACCCAGCGGCGAAACCCTCGACGAGTGGGCGCTGTGGCATCGGGATCATCCGACTAAATCGTAACCGGCAGGGCCGCCAGCCAGGCGGCCAACACCCGGGCATGATTCTGCTCGGTGTTCTTCGCGGCATACAGCAGCGTCAGCGGCTGGCGCTGCGCCAGTGCCGCCAGCCGCAGGCCCGTTTCGCGATGAGCCTCAAGCTCCTGGCGATAGCGCTGGCTGAAATGGGCGAAATCAATCGCCTCGCCGTGAAAGGCTTTTCGCAGCTCGGTGGAAGGCGTTAATTCCTTACACCATTCATCACAGGCCAGTGCCTCTTTTTTGAGCCCTCGCGGCCAGAGACGGTCGACCAGCACCCGGTAGCCGTCGCTGCTTTCCTGTGGGTCATACACCCGTTTACACTGAATCATCATCTTGCTCCCTCTGTGCCATCCAGGCGAGCAACTGCGGGATTTGCCCGTCGGAAAATACCGTGATGCCGTGGGCGCGCAGCAGGTCGGCCGCGACCCCGGCTCCCGCTTTGCGTCGTCCGCGAAAGGAACCGTCATAGACAAACTGGCTGCCGCAGGTAGGGCTGCCATCGGTGAGTAACGCTGCCTGACAGCCCGCTTCCCGAGCGGCGCTGAGCGCCAGCCAGGCGGCCAGCTGGTAATGTCCCGTGACGTCGCGGCCGTCGCTTTCCACGATCCGCGCCCGCCCGGCAAGGACATCCCCGCCGGCGCCGCCGACGATCTCCGCCGGCAGACGGGGCGTGGACAGACCGGCCGCCAGCTCCGGGCAGTGGATCACCAGCCGCCCCGCCTGCTGCCAGCGGGACAGCGTCGCCGCCAGCTGTGCCTTCTCGCTACCGTTATACCGCACCTGGAATCCCATCAGGCAGGCGCTGACCAAAAGCTTACTTTTCATCCTCTCTCCCTTTCGCGCTTGCTCCAGTATACCTTACCCGCCGGCGGGGGCGGTGGGGCGAAAATAAGGATTGTGTTCCACAGGAGGGATCGCTATCCTGACGTGCCTTGTGCTGCTCGTCTCGTCCAGACATAAGGAACCTGCTATGAAAACCCCTTTACGCCTCGCCCTCGTCGGCGATTATCACCCCGATATTGTTGCCCATCAGGCTATTCCCCTGGCGATAGACGATGCCGCCGCGGTGCTTGAACAGCCGGTGAAATATGACTGGCTCGCCACCCCGTCGATTGTTTCCGGCGAGGCGCTGGCCGAGTACGATGCCGTCTGGGTCGTTCCCGGTAGCCCGTATCGTCATCCGGAAGGCGCGTTTACCGCGATCCGCTATGCCCGTGAAAACGGCATCCCTTTCCTCGGCACCTGCGGCGGCTTTCAGCACGCGGTGATTGAATACGCCCGTAACGTACTCGGCTGGCAGGATGCCGGTCATGCGGAAACCGACAGCGAAGGGCGGATGGTGATCGCTCCCCTCAGCTGTTCGCTGGTGGAGACCTCCGCCGTTGTCGAGCTGCGGGCGAATACGCTGATTGCCCGCGCCTATGGCCGGGAAAGCATTGAAGAGGGCTACCACTGCCGCTACGGCGTGAGCAGCGCGTTTGCAGGGGAGCTGGAACAGGGCGATCTGCGCGTCACCGGCTGGGATGAAGAGGGCGAGATCCGCGCCGTCGAGCTGGTGACGCACCCGTTTTTTGTCGCCACCTTGTTCCAGCATGAACGCCACGCGCTGGACGGGCGTCCCGCGCCGCTGGTGCAGGCGTTTCTTCGCGCCGCGGCACAATAAACCCACCGGCAGCGGGCGCTGCCGGTCATCTTCAGGCGTGAATTTCCCGGTCACGTCCGGCGAGCGCGCCGCAGACCGCCATCACCAGCGAAATCAGCGCCACCGCCAGCAGCGGAATATGCCAGTCGCCATTAGCATCGTGGATCCTGCCCATCAGCGGTGGCCCGCAGGCGGCCAGCAGATAGCCGACGCTCTGCGCCATCCCTGACAGCGCCGCGGCCTGGTGCGCCGAGCTGGCGCGCAGGCCGATAAACGTCAGGCCGAGGATCATGGTAGCTCCGGAGCCAAAGCCGAACAGCAGCGTCCAGCCGATCGCCAGCCCTGGCAGCAGCCACAGCCCGGCGGCGCTGATGGCGCACATCAGGGCGACCAGCACGGCGATCCCGCGCTGGTCGCGCAGCCGATGCAGGATCAACGGTATCGCCAGGCCGGGCGCGGCGGTCGCCAGCTGCAGCAGGCCATGCAGCGAGCCGGCCTGCGCTTCGCTATACCCCATACTCTGCAGAATCGACGGCAGCCAGCCGATAATCACGTAATAGACCAGCGAGTTGATGCCGAGGAACAGCGTCACCTGCCAGGCCAGCGCCGACCGCCAGATCCCCCGGTTATGCATGGCGCCAGAGCCGGTCAATGGCGCCTCCGCCCGGCGCCGGGACTGTGGCAGCCAGCTGAGGATCGCCAGCAGGGGGAAGACCATCAGCAGCAACAGCGCCCCGCGCCAGCCGAATCCGGCCAGCGCCACGGGAACCACCAGCGCCGAGCCGAGCGCCGCCGCGCCACCCATCGTCAGGGAGTAGGCGCCGGTCATCCGCGCGACATGCTGCGAGAAATCCCGTTTAATCAGCCCGGGCAGCAGCACGTTACCCAGCGCAATGCCGCAGCCGATCACCGCCGTGCCGGTAAACAGCAGCGCAGCGGAGGGCAGGGAGCGCAGGGCAATGCCGGCGCAGATCAGCAGCATCGCCAGCAGCAGGCTGCGTTCCATGCCGAACCGGCGGGCAACCCCCGCCGCCAGCGGTGAGACAAGGCCAAAGGCCAGCAGCGGCAAGGTGGTGAGCAGCCCGGTCTGCGCGGTGGTCAGGCCATAGTCGCTACGAATCGCGTCCAGCAGCGGCGCCGCGCCGGTAAAGACCACGCGCAGGGTGGTGGCGATGAGCAAGATACCGACAATCAGCAGCGCGGGGCGGCGGCCGGTAGAGGAGATCACAGAAGACATATCATTCTCAAGGTAACTAACGAGGGGGTTACGATAGCGACTTTGTCCCCTGTTTAAATCAAGCTAAAATGACAGATTATCGCTAATATCGGACAACATGATGATCGGACTGGGTCTGGATGGTTATGAACCGGACAGTGGTCACGAATCGGCCATTGCCTTTCGTATTCAGGTAGTGGAGGCGGAACAGTATATTCCGGCGCATTCCCACCGTAAGGGGCAATTGATCCTGGCCCTGCACGGCGCCTTGACCTGCGAGGTGGAGAACGCGATGTGGATGGTGCCGCCGCAGTATGCGGTGTGGGTCCCGGGACAGCTTTCCCACAGTAACCGCGCCACGCCGGGCGCCCAGGTGTGCTTCCTGTTCATCGAGCCGGGCGCCGCGCCGATGCCGGACCGCTGCTGTACGTTAAAGATTTCGCCGCTGGTGCGTGAGCTGATCCTCACCCTGGCGGAACGCGGCGGGGAGTTGCTGGCCGCCCCTGCCACGGCCCGGCTGGTGCAGGTTCTGTTTGATGAGCTGCCCCGCCAGCCGCAGGAGCATCTGCAGCTGCCGGTATCAAATCACCCAAAAATTCGCCAGATGGTGACGATGATGGCCGAAGATCCGGCGCGCTGGCAGACCCTGAGCCAGTGGGCGGCGGTGTTTGCGATGAGCGAGCGCAATCTGGCGCGCCTGGTGGTGCGCGAAACGGGGCTGAGCTTTCGCCGCTGGCGCCATCAGCTGCAGCTGATCCTCGCGCTGCAGCTGCTGATCCGCGGGCAGACGGTGCAGCAGACGGCCCAGGCGCTGGGCTACGATTCCACCACCGCCTTTATCACCATGTTTAAGAAAGGGCTCGGGCAGACGCCGGGTCGCTATCACGGCAGCCTGGCTACGATTTCCCAATAAACAGCGAGATGATCCCGGCGGCAATCAGCGGCCCGACCGGGACGCCGCGAAACAGGGCGACGCCAAGCACCGTACCGACCAGCAGCCCGGCCACCAGATGCGGCTGGGAGCCCATCAGGGAGACACCGCGCCCGCCGAGCCACGAGACAAATACCCCGACCGCAATCGCCAGCAGTGATTTCCAGTTCATAAAGGAGTGGATCAGCGTCGACGGCGGCAGCGTGCCGCTGGCGATAGGCGCCATCACGCCGATGGTCAGAATGATGATCCCGACGGTCAGCCCCTGTTTTTCAATCCAGGGAAAGAAAGTATTCAGCGGTGTAACGCGCACGATAATCAGCACGAGGATAGAGATCGCTACGGTGGTGTTATGGCTGATAAAGCCGAGCGCCGCCAGGCCCAGCAGGATCAACAGGGTGGTATCAAGCATATACAGAGGTCCTTGCCAAAAAAGAATGCCAAAAAATATCCCGCTTACTCTACGCACCGCAGCGTGAATAAACAGGATTTTTACGCCATACGGCGGAAATCAGGGCAGATGCCTGGTTAGCTAAGACGGCGAAAGGTCGCGATCTCCGGTCGGGCGATATGTAAGTAGTCTTCGGTATCGAGAATGATCGACCGGTCCAGGCGTCCGGCGTTAAAGGCGATTTGTGCAAAGCGCTCAAACAGCAGCGGGTCGGCCACCAGCCGCAGCGCCGGGTGGAAGCTGAACGGCGGAATGGCGCCGAACACGCAGGCGGTGAGGGCATCCACTTCCGCCGGACTGGCCAGCGAGGCTTTACTGCCGCCGATATGCCGGGCCAGGCTGGCGAGATCGGCCTGCCGATCGGCGGCGAGGATCGCCAGCACATGCTGGTTAACGCCGTTTCCTTTTACTTTACAGACTAACGCCTTTGCGCCCTGGCCAAGCGCGGTGCCGCGGATCGCGGAGACGGCTTCGCACTGGCCGACTGCGTCGTGCGCCACCACCCGGTAGCGCGCCTGGTGTTGGTCGAGCAGCGCGCACAGCCGCTGGTGGATATTGCCTTCTACTGCTTCAAGCATAGCGTCCTCCTGACATCATAAAGCCGTCAGCTTAGCGCTGTTGCGCCAGCCTGCCAACGGTGGGTCAGGAAATTCACTATTCACTCATTATTGCTTCACAGTGCTGTGGTGCAATCTCGCGGGCGCAGATGAGTTTTGTAAATAAAAAAAGAATGATTTTCATTTTCAATCGAACTTTTTTTATTTCACTTAGTCTCTATCGGACGACACAGAATATTAATAATTGCCGTAATGAGGTTAGGATGATGCACGATGCAACCATGCAGGGTTCCCCACGCAAGAAGTTTAATAAAATAAGGGAACTCAACAGACGGCGGAATTACTTTACTAAGAAAGTACGTAATGCCCTGCGGGTGGGGGTGGCGAAAGCGATCTGGGATCGCCGACGCCGTCAGCCGGTGGATTTGTCGTCCGCGAAAACCGTCCTGTTGATGCGCAATGAGGGGGCGGTCGGCGATGTGGTGGTGGATTCCGCGCTGGTGAAATGCCTCCATCAGTCAGGCTATATCGTTGATTTTCTGCTCACGACATCCAATAGCCAGGTGATGCGTTATAACCCGCGGATCCGCCATATTTATGAAGCCGAACCGGTCACTTCCGCCGATTTTTTGCGTAAATTTAACCATAACGTTCCCCGCGACGTTATTAATGAACTGGCTAATAATAAGTACGATATTATTATTGACCCTTCGCTGTTCGATATTCCCGTGCATCGCCTGCGGCTTTTCCGACAAATAAAAGCCAAATCAGTGCTCGGCTTTAATAAATGGCCATCAATTAAGTATTACTCCCACTCTTTTGCTTTTGACTGCCAGCGCTGGCACGTGACGAAGACGTTCGCGTTGATCGCCGACTATCTCAAACTGGACACCCGCGGGCTGGACACCTATGACCTGGCGGTGCCCGGGCCGATTATGCAGGAGGTGGCGCAGTATCTGGCATCGTTGAGCGGAAAAGCGGTAGTGATTAATATTTTTGCCGGCCACGCCGACCGCAGCCTGTCCCAGACGCAGCTGGCGGAACTGCTCGACAAACTGCTGGCCCGCTATCCGGGGATCGCGGTTATTCTGCTCGATCACCGGCGCGAGATCCGTATCCCGCTGCCAGCGGAGGTGGTGGTTAATCCGTTTAACACGCTGCATCACGCGATGGCGCTGATTGCCCAGGCCGAGCTGATTATCTCCCCGGACACCTCGGTGGTGCATATGGCGGCGGCGTGGAACAAGCCGCTGATCGCAGTCTATAAGGACGTTCTGCTCAATAACCGGCTGTGGGCGCCGGGGTATGACAACGCCAGACAGATCATCGTTAAATGCGGGAAGGTGTATCAGCATCGCGAGCTGGTGGATAGAATTATAGCGGCGCTACCGGAGACGCTGTAAGGGCGATGAGGGCGGGCTGGTAGGGCTCACCTGCTGGCCGTATGCAAGAGCCAGCAGGTGAACGAAGGTTGCATTGCCAGTCTGCAACCGCCGCTATTGTACTGTTGCCCGCCGCCCTGCCACATCCGGGAAAGCTCTTAAAGATGTGGCCGCGCTGAGCGACGATGGCCATCACTCTTCAGTGAGCCACATATCCGCCTCTTCAAACATCTCCTGTACCGTGCGGCTGATCAGCTCTTTTTCATGCTTGCTGGCATCGGTGTTGATCGCCGGCAGCGTCATCATCGGCTTCACCCGGACTTCCGCCTCCGGGAAAATGCGCTGCATGCGTTTGGTCAGCTCGTTAAGAATGGTCTCTCTGGCACCCGGCAGACCGGCAAAATTGCGCTTGTCATAAATCAGTTCCACAAACATCTTCTGTCCTCTGTATGCTGATCGCGGGCGATAGTTTTACTGTATTAATGTACAGTGTCAAGCAAATGCCGCCGCGTTTCTCGTCCGCCACCTCGCGCGGCGGGCGGGCTGCGCGCAAAAGCACCAAACAGTTCGTCACCACTGAAGCTGACTTTCAGTGACATCAATAAGTTATCTCAGTGCGGACAATTGATAGCTGGAGCCTATATTGACCCGCAAAACCGGCAAAACTACTGTATATATATT
>NZ_JBMAXV010000047.1:0-31829 GCF_048589245.1 Klebsiella sp. 10982 | reverse complement strand
CGCACGAATAGCGTTAGCAAGCTCTTTACGTGAGGACATTTTGACTCCAGTTCGGACTGTTGAAGGCCATGCCCTTAACGACTTGACGAGAGCGCGTTTTGGGCTACGCCGGAAAAAAGTGTGAACAATGTAACCCAAGCGACAAGTCATGTACATGGAGCATCCTTTTGCCCTTTAAGAAATCTCTGGAACAGGTTGTGCTACCCCGGAATCCGCTCGCCCGCTTCCTGCGATACTCTTTATAATTTACGCAGAATACGGTTCCCTGCCGTCGCCGTATTGTCGGATAAACAACCATAAGATTGTGGAAGATAAAAAATGAAAATTCGCTCAACCGTACTTGCTCTTGGGATCGCAGCAACCCTTACCGGATGTCAGAACATGGACTCCAACGGTCTGCTCAGCTCAGGCGCCGAAGCCTTCCAGGCTTACTCCCTCAGCGACGCGCAGGTGAAAACCCTAAGCGACCAGGCCTGTAAAGAAATGGACGCCAAAGCGAAAATCGCCCCGGCCAGCAGTGAATACAGCCAGCGTCTGAGCAAAATCGCGGCCGCGCTGGGCGATAACATCAATGGTCAGCCAGTGAACTACAAAGTGTATGAGACCAAAGATGTAAACGCCTTCGCGATGGCCAACGGCTGCATCCGCGTCTACAGCGGCTTGATGGACCTGATGAACGATAATGAAGTTGAAGCGGTGATCGGCCACGAAATGGGCCACGTCGCCCTGGGCCACGTGAAGAAAGGCATGCAGGTCGCGCTGGGCACCAACGCCGTGCGTGCGGCGGCAGCCTCCGCGGGCGGCATCGTCGGCAGTCTGTCGCAGTCGCAGCTGGGCGATCTGGGTGAAAAACTGGTGAACTCGCAGTTCTCCCAGCGCCAGGAGTCGGAAGCGGATGACTACTCTTACGACCTGCTGCGTAAACGCGGCATCAATCCATCAGGGCTGGCCACCAGCTTCGAAAAACTGGCCAAGCTGGAAGCCGGCCGTCAAAGTTCCATGTTTGACGATCACCCGGCCTCAGAAGCGCGCGCCCAGCATATTCGCGATCGCATGAAGGCCGACGGGATTAAATAATCGACAGTGGGAGGCATTATCGCCTCCCTTTTTTATATTGCAGGAAAAATATTTAGCCGCATAAATTGATAACTTAAGCGCACAAACTGTTAATTATAACCGCTTCACTTTACAGGCAATTATTTTATATCCGAAACCTCAGCAAAATATTATTTGGCAAATGAAAAACGGCGGACACAATCCGCCTTTCAGAACCGCATTCCTCCAGATAATAAATAGTCCAGCCCTTACCGCCGCACGCTGCCGTGGCGCGCTACATCACTTGTTTCCTGCCGATACCATTGCTCACACAATGATTGCTTTCGACATTATTTCAGGAGAATATCTGGTCAGCAGTGATTCCCTTGAATATATCGACAGACAGAGAAGTGCCTTCAGTGAAAAAAGAATTATCGTTAATCGCACTTGGCATTATTGCCGCCACGCCGACTTTCGCCAGCCAACAATCCGCCAGCCAGGGCTTTATTGACGACAGCCATCTGGATCTCTTTTTGCGTAACGCGTATATCAAACGTGATTATCGTGACGGACTGCCGGATAAGGCCGAATGGGGCCAGGGGATTATCGCCACCTTCGAATCCGGCTTTACCCAGGGTCCGGTTGGCTTCGGCGTGGACGGTATCGCTCAATATGCGGTACGCCTTGACGGCGGTCGCGGGCGCAGCGGCGCGGGCGGGATCGACTTTTTCGCCCAGGATGACGATGGCCGGGCGAAATCCGATCTTGCGAAATTCGGCGCCACCGGCAAAATGCGCTTCTCAAATACCGTACTCAGCTACGGCAGCCAGCGCCCGATGCTGCCCATCGTCTATGCCGACGACTCACGTCTGCTGTACGAGAGCTATACCGGCACCATGCTGACCTCACGCGAAATCGATGGTCTGGAAATTAACGCTGGCTACCTGACCGATCAGCAGCGCAAAAGCGACGACAGCCATAACAGCGGCCTGAAAAGCCTGACCTTCGGCGGCGCCAGCTACCGGTTCAACGACCAGCTTAGCGGTGCGCTGTTCGCTTCACACGTCGAAGATGTGCTGAACAAACAGTATCTTGGCCTGAATTATAAGCAGCCGTTCACCGCCAACCAACAGCTGGTTCTCGACTTCAACGGCTATAACTCACGCCTGGATCAAGAATATGCCGATGCCAATGACACCGGGCGCAGCAACAGCATCTGGAGCCTGGCCGCCAGCTACATCTGGGATATTCACACCTTTAAGGTCGCTTACCAGCAAAGCAGCGGCAGTACCGGCTACCATTATGGCGGCTACCAGAACCAGGGCGGCGTCGGCGATGGCGGCAACACCATTTGGCTGGCTAACTCCTACTGGTCTGATTTTAATGGTGAAGATGAACGCTCGTGGCAGGCGTCGTACGGACTGGATTTTGCCGGGCTGGGGTTGCCGGGGCTGACCTGGACCACTGCCTACGTGCGCGGGGATAACATTAAAACTTCAGAGACCAGCAACGGGAAAGAACATGAATGGTTCAACCAGGTTCAGTACCAGGTGCAAAACGGCGTGGCGAAAGATTTGAAATTCAGACTCCGCTATTCGGTGCTGCGCGTTTCCAGCAACGCCAGCGACTATAACGTCAGCGGGAATGAAGTCCGGTTCTACGTCGAATATCCGTTTAACGTATTTTGATGCGTTGATGACCCCTCTCCTGCGGGCCGGCCCTCTCCCGGCGCGCAGGAGCTATCGCCCGGCGCCTTGATAACCCCTCTGTGCCGTGCGCAACCCTCTCCCGGGAAGGGAGAGGGTCGGGGTTAATCCGGGTTATTCACCCTTCTTCGCCGCCTGGATATACAGCATCTCCAGCGCCAGGGTCGCCGCCGCCAGAGCGGTGATTTCGGACTGATCGTAGGCCGGAGCCACTTCCACCACGTCCATCCCAACGATGTTCAGATCCTTCAGACCGCGCACCAGCTTGATCGCGCGGTCTGAGGTCAGCCCGCCGATAACCGGGGTACCGGTGCCTGGCGCAAACGCCGGATCCAGACAGTCGATATCAAAGGTCAGGTAGACCGGCATGTCACCGACGATCTGCTTCACCTGGGCAATCACGTCATCAACGCTGCGGTCGTTGACCTGGCCGGCGTCCAGCACCGTAAAGCCATTGTCTTTGTCGAACTCGGTGCGGATCCCGATCTGCACCGAGTGGTTCGGATCGATAAGCCCTTCGTTCGGCGCGGTATAGAACATGGTGCCGTGGTCGAACTCGCAGCCGTTGGCGTAGGTATCAGTGTGAGCATCGAAGTGCACCAGCGCCATTTTACCGAAGTGCTTGGCGTGGGCGCGCAGCAGCGGCAGGGTGACAAAGTGGTCGCCTCCGAAGGAGAGCATGCGCTTACCTGCCGCCAGCAGCTTCTCGGCGTGAGCCTGCAGCTTCTCGCTCATTTCGCGCGCGTCGCCGAAGGCGTACACCAGATCGCCGCAGTCCACCACGTTGAGGCGTTCGCGCATGTCGAAGTTCCACGGGAAACGGTTGTGCTCCCAGGCGAGGTTAGTGGAAACCTGACGGATAGCCGCCGGGCCATGACGGCCACCCGCGCGCCCGGAGGTCGCCATATCGAACGGTACGCCGGTGATGACCCAGTCCGCATCGCTGTCGTAAGGCATGAAATTCATCGGCAAACGCAGAAAGCCAAAGGCATTGGATACCAGGGAGTTATCGTATTGATGACCTAAAGTGCTCATGGATATGACCTCTTTTCGCAGTCGTGGAACGTAAAAAATAAGTATAAAAAAACCCCTCCGCGTCGTTAGGCCCGACGAGGAAGGGTTTGATAGATAAATCGCTTATTGGCGTGAATTATCGCCGGTAATGCATACGGGTTCAAGTAAGTATCGCATTCCGCCGGATGACGGCTTCGCCTTATCCGGCCTACCTTCGCAGGCCCGGTAAGCGCTACGCCACCGGGCATCAATGGTTACTCGTCTTCCAGATAAGTATAGCCGTACAGTCCCGCCTCAAACTCTTCGAGGAACTGCTGCTGCAGCGCGTCGTCCAGGCCGGTATTTTTCACCTGATCGCGGAACTGGGTCAGCAGCGTGTTCGGATCCAGCTGCACATACTGCAGCATGTCCGCCACGGTGTCACCCTCGTCGGACAGCTCAACCTCAACGCTGCCGTCAGGGAAGACGAACACGTCCACCGCCTCGGTATCGCCAAACAGGTTATGCATGTTGCCGAGGATCTCCTGATAGGCGCCGACCATAAAGAAGCCCAGCATCGGCGGGTTCTCCGGGTCGTATTCCGGCATCGGCATGGTGGTGGCGATCCCGTCGCCGTCCACGTAGTGATCGATGGCGCCATCGGAGTCGCAGGTGATGTCCAGCAGCACCGCGCGGCGCTCCGGCGACTTGTTCAGCCCTTCCAGCGGCATCACCGGGAACAGCTGATCGATCCCCCAGGCATCCGGCATCGACTGGAACAGCGAGAAGTTGACGTAGATTTTATCCGCCATGCGTTCCTGCAGCTCATCAATGATGGGGCGATGCGCGCGGTTGCTCGGGTCGAGCTGCTTCTGCACTTCATGGCACATGTTCAGATACAGCTGCTCGGCCCAGGCGCGCTCCTGCAGGTTAAAGGTGCCGGAGGAGTAGCCGATATGGATATCGTGCAGGTCCATCTGGCTGTCGTGCAGCCATTCGCGCAGCGAGCGGCGATTACCGGTCTCGTGCATCTCCAGCCAGGTTTCCCACATGCTCTGTAGCGGACGCGCAGCGTCTTCCGCCGGCGGGGTCGCCTCGGTGTATTCGTTACGCTCCACGCCGATGATGTTGGAAACCAGCACGGTATGGTGCGCGGTCACCGCGCGGCCGGATTCGGTGATCACCGTCGGGTGCGGCAGGCCATTCTCTTCGCAGGCATCGCCGATGGCCCAGATGATATTGTTAGCGTATTCGTTCAGGCCGTAGTTCACCGAGCAGTCAGACTGCGAGCGTGTGCCTTCGTAGTCCACGCCCAGACCGCCGCCGACGTCGAAGCACTGAATATTGACGCCCAGCTTATGCAGCTCGACGTAGAAACGCGCCGATTCACGCACGCCGGTAGCGATATCGCGAATATTGGCCATCTGCGAACCGAGGTGGAAGTGCAGCAGTTGCAGGCTCTCAAGATGCCCTGCGGCACGCAGGATCTCAACCAGCTGCAGTACCTGGGTCGCCGCGAGGCCAAACTTGGACTTCTCGCCGCCAGAGGATTGCCATTTGCCGGAGCCCTGCGAGGCCAGACGCGCACGCACACCGAGGCGCGGCACCACGTTCAGGCGCTCGGCCTCTTCCAGCACGATGGCGATCTCGGACATCTTCTCGATGACCAGATAGACCTTGTGGCCCATCTTCTCGCCCACCAGCGCCAGACGGATGTATTCGCGGTCTTTATAACCATTACAGACGATGACGCTGCGGGTCATCCCGGCGTGCGCCAGCACGGCCATCAGTTCCGCTTTCGAACCGGCTTCCAGACCCAGCGGCTCGCCGGAATGGATCAACGATTCAATCACGCGACGGTGCTGGTTAACCTTAATTGGGTAGACGAGGAAGTAATCGCCGTTATAGCCATACGATTCACGCGCGCGTTTGAAGGCGGCGTTGATCGAGCGCAGGCGGTGCTGCAGGATCTGCGGAAAGCAGAAGAGTGCCGGCAGGCGCTGTCCTTGCGCTTCACGCGCTTTGACTAATTCCGCGAGGTCAACGCGCGCTTCCGGGACGTCCGGATCCGGGCAAACGCTGATGTGGCCCAGTTCGTTGACGTCATAATAGTTATTGCCCCACCAGGCAATATTATAAGTACGCAGCATCTTGCTGGCTTCCTGGGAGCTCATCGCTACCTCCTGCATGGAACGTAATACACCGTGTTCGCCTGCTGACGAAGGCGAAACCATAGACATGTCGTCAGACATAGCGAACCTCAATTTTTAATAATAAGTGTAAGACAGTTAACTACTATCGCAGTCCAAAGATGCGATAACAACCCATGAACAGTCCTAAAGCCCAGCACTATCTGCTGGTTTTGCGACTGCGCGACCGGTTTCTTATTCATATCATCGTAAAACACGTAGCCGAACAGAGTATGACAGTCCGGAGAAACCACGAGAAAACTCTTGCCTGGCAAGAGCGCCCTTGTTCAGTTTTCTGACGGCCGACCGGCCCTGGAATCCTGAGAAGCGCCGAGATGGGGTGAACATCGGCTGGTTTGCATGAGAGAGATGCAGGTTGCGGAGTGCTGGCGCGCGACAGAACGACGCGACGAATCAAGCGAAAAACGTTGGTTCATTATCTGGTATCACCTCCACACCGCCCTGCGACAGGGTCGGCGACAAGCCAAAGCTATACATACCGGGCAACAGGCGCTACGCCGCTGCGAGATTCTGTAAATACAGACTGCTTAACCCGGCTGGAAGTGGCACCACAGGGCCATGCCCCGTGCGCTTTTTTAATGAGCCGCGCGCGGCGTTTTATACCGAGAAGCGGGGTAAAAAGCAAAATAAAAATGTGCCTGCCTGCGCCGTTGTCAGGAAAATTTGCCAGACCCGTTTTCCCATAAATGCGACCGCCATCAAAAAAGGCTGGAAATAGGCTCAAGATTTGACCTAAAATGGCCGTCCAGAAGTTAATCCGTCTATACTGATTAACACTCAGACTGCTCGTGTCGCAACCTGCGCGGCTTTGCGCTGATAATCCACCAAAGCCACATCACACAACAGTATGAGCTACCCGAATCGTCCACAGGTGAAATAAAATATGGCAAAACACCTCTTTACGTCTGAGTCCGTATCAGAAGGGCATCCTGACAAAATTGCTGACCAAATCTCTGATGCTGTGCTGGATGCGATCCTCGAGCAGGATCCGAAAGCGCGTGTCGCATGTGAAACCTATGTCAAAACCGGCATGGTGCTGGTCGGCGGCGAAATCACCACCAGTGCATGGGTTGATATCGAAGAGATCACTCGCAACACCGTCCGCGAAATTGGCTACGTGCATTCCGATATGGGCTTTGACGCTAACTCGTGCGCCGTACTGAGCGCCATTGGTAAACAGTCTCCGGACATCAACCAGGGCGTTGACCGTGCCGATCCGCTGGAGCAAGGCGCAGGCGACCAGGGGCTGATGTTTGGCTATGCCACCAACGAAACCGACGTGCTGATGCCGGCGCCGGTGACCTACGCTCACCGTCTGGTGCAGCGCCAGGCTGAAGTGCGTAAAAACGGCACCCTGCCGTGGTTGCGCCCGGATGCGAAAAGCCAGGTAACCTTCCAGTATGACGACGGCAAAATCGTCGGCATCGATGCAGTCGTTCTGTCCACCCAGCACGCGGAAGATATCGACCAGAAATCGCTGCAGGAAGCGGTGATGGAAGAGATTATCAAGCCGATTCTGCCGACCGAATGGCTGAACGCTTCGACCAAATTCTTCATCAACCCGACCGGCCGTTTCGTTATCGGCGGCCCGATGGGCGACTGCGGTCTGACCGGTCGTAAGATCATCGTTGATACCTACGGCGGCATGGCTCGTCACGGCGGCGGCGCGTTCTCCGGTAAAGATCCATCTAAAGTTGACCGTTCCGCAGCCTACGCGGCGCGCTATGTGGCGAAAAACATCGTTGCCGCAGGCCTTGCTGACCGTTGTGAGATTCAGGTTTCCTACGCTATCGGCGTCGCTGAACCGACTTCGATCATGGTCGAAACCTTCGGCACCGAAAAAGTGCCTTCTGAACAGCTGACCCTGCTGGTACGCGAGTTCTTCGACCTGCGCCCTTACGGCCTGATTCAGATGCTGGATCTGCTGCACCCGATCTACAAAGAAAC
The DNA here is from genome assembly GCF_048589245.1 of Klebsiella sp. 10982. Lineage (NCBI taxonomy): Bacteria > Pseudomonadati > Pseudomonadota > Gammaproteobacteria > Enterobacterales > Enterobacteriaceae > Klebsiella > Klebsiella sp. 10982. Next base: position 23,938 of record NZ_JBMAXV010000047.1, on the reverse strand, counting down.
CGCAGCCTACGGTCACTTTGGTCGCGAACATTTCCCATGGGAAAAAACCGACAAAGCGGCACTGCTGCGCGAAGCGGCCGGTCTGAAATAATCCCCCGCTTCCTCTCTTTAAGGCCAGCCTCGTGCTGGCCTTTTTATTTTCCCTCTATCTGCTCCCTGCGCCTTGCTTAAGCAGAACGTGACATTGCCATGAAAGCGATTACATATTGATGCCTATCACTTTCTCCTCTAAGCAGGCAGCTTATGGAGGTATTTTTCACAATGTTACATATTGTTTCGGTCAACTCTGATTACCGTTTTTCAAATTGTCGACTATCCTTGTTTATATTGCTGATTTAAAAAGCATTTAATGTATTACGTTTCTTTACCTTTGTGTAAACGATTACACAGCCGTGACTATAATCACGTTTTTTTACCGACGAGTGTCCTACCCTAACCATCGACAGAATCAATAACTCAACTGGAGGGCGTTATGCCTGACAACAAAAAACAAGGGCGTTCGAACAAGACCATGACGTTCTTCGTCTGTTTCCTCGCCGCGCTGGCTGGCCTGCTGTTCGGCCTTGATATCGGTGTTATTGCGGGTGCCTTACCCTTTATTGCCAATGAGTTCCAGATTTCCGCTCACACTCAGGAGTGGGTGGTCAGCTCCATGATGTTCGGTGCCGCCGTCGGTGCGGTCGGCAGCGGCTGGCTCTCCTTCAAACTGGGCCGTAAAAAGAGCCTGATGATCGGCGCCATCCTCTTTGTCGCGGGTTCTCTGTTCTCTGCCGCTGCGCCAAACGTCGAGATCCTGCTGGTCTCCCGCGTGCTGCTGGGGCTGGCGGTGGGTGTTGCCTCATACACGGCTCCGCTGTATCTCTCGGAAATCGCGCCGGAAAAAATTCGCGGCAGTATGATTTCCATGTACCAGCTGATGATCACCATCGGGATCCTTGGCGCCTATCTCTCTGATACCGCTTTCAGCTACAGCGGCGCCTGGCGCTGGATGCTCGGCGTGATCATCATTCCGGCAATATTGCTGCTGATTGGCGTCATCTTCCTGCCGGACAGCCCGCGCTGGTTCGCCGCCAAACGTCGCTTCGTCGATGCCGAACGCGTGCTGCTCCGCCTGCGCGATACCAGCGCCGAAGCGAAACGTGAGCTTGACGAGATCCGTGAAAGCCTGAAGGTGAAACAGTCCGGCTGGTCGCTGTTTAAAGACAACAGTAACTTCCGCCGTGCGGTGTTCCTCGGCATTCTGCTGCAGGTGATGCAACAGTTCACCGGGATGAACGTCATCATGTACTACGCGCCGAAGATCTTTGAGCTGGCGGGTTATGCCAACACCACTGAGCAAATGTGGGGGACGGTAATCGTCGGTCTGACCAACGTGCTGGCCACCTTTATCGCCATCGGTCTGGTCGACCGCTGGGGCCGTAAACCAACGCTGATCCTTGGCTTTATCGTGATGGCCGCAGGGATGGGCGTGCTGGGCACCATGATGCACATCGGCATTCACTCTTCTACCGCCCAGTATGTTGCGGTCCTGATGCTGCTGATGTTCATCGTCGGTTTCGCCATGAGCGCCGGTCCGCTGATTTGGGTACTGTGCTCCGAAATCCAGCCGCTGAAAGGCCGCGACTTCGGTATCACCTGCTCCACGGCGACTAACTGGATTGCCAACATGATTGTCGGCGCCACCTTCCTGACCATGCTCAACTCGCTCGGCAGCGCCAATACCTTCTGGGTCTACGGCGGCCTGAACGTGCTGTTTATCCTGCTGACGTTGTGGCTGATCCCGGAAACCAAAAACGTCTCGCTGGAACATATTGAACGGAACCTGATGCAAGGTCGTCCGCTGCGCGAAATCGGCGCCCGCAACTAACCCGCCTGAGCTTCCTCCCTCCCCGGGAGGAAGCTTCCTCTTGCTCTCCCTCGTGCGCCGCACTATCCTCTGGCGCTATGAAAACACCCCGAATTCCCATCGCTATTCAGCAGGCCGTAATGCGCAGCCTGCGGGAGCATCTCGCCAACGCGAATCGCAAGCTGGAACGCTGCTATGCGGAGCCGACGCTGGTCTACCAACAGCGCGGTACCTCCGCCGGCACCGCCTGGCTGGAGAAAAACGAAATTCGTTTAAACCCGGTGCTGCTGCTGGAAAATCAGCAGGAGTTTATCGATGAAGTGGTGCCGCATGAGCTGGCACACCTGCTGGTCTGGCAGCATTTTGGCCGCGTCGCGCCGCACGGAAAAGAGTGGAAATGGATGATGGAGAGCGTCCTTGGCGTTCCCGCTCGCCGCACCCACCGCTTTGAACTCGATTCGGTTCGCCAGAACACCTTCCCCTATCGCTGCCGCTGTCAGCAGCATCAGCTCACCGTCCGTCGCCATAACCGGGTGGTTCGTGGTGAGGCCACCTACCGCTGCGTTCGCTGCGGCGATCTGCTGGTGGCTGAAAAATAACCATTGGAATTAATTAGAAACTTTCTGATCTGACTGATTGCATCCGGCACCCTCATTCGCTACGTTGCGGGCTCGTTTTGACACGGAGTTAACGATGTCCCGTATGCATGTTTTAGCCGTAGCGGTATTGAGCGCGGCAGTCAGTGGCCCGCTTGCGGCCGCCGAAATTACCAGTTTTTCCCAGGCCAAAGCCGCTGGCGTCAAAGTGAATGCCGACGTTCCGGGCGATTTTTATTGCGGCTGTAAAATCGACTGGCAGGGGAAAAAAGGCGTTATCGATTTGGAATCCTGCGGCTATAAAGTGCGTAAAAATGAGAACCGCGCCAGCCGGGTTGAATGGGAGCACGTAGTGCCGGCATGGCAGTTCGGCCATCAGCGTCAGTGCTGGCAGGAGGGTGGACGTAAAAACTGCGCCAAAGATCCGGAATACCGCAAGATGGAAAGCGATATGCACAACCTGCAGCCGGCGGTGGGAGAAGTGAATGGCGATCGCGGCAACTTTATGTACAGCCAGTGGAACGGCGGTGAAGGCCAGTACGGCCAGTGCACCATGAAGGTCGATTTTAAAGATAAAATCGCCGAGCCCCCTGCCCGCGCTCGCGGCGCCATCGCCCGCACCTACTTCTATATGCGCGACCGCTATCAGCTGAATCTTTCCCGCCAGCAAACTCAGCTGTTTACCGCCTGGAATAAACAGTACCCGGTCACCGCCTGGGAGTGTGAACGCGATGAACGCATCGCGAAAGTACAGGGCAACCATAATCCGTATGTCCAGCAGGCTTGCCAGGCGCAAAAGAGCTAACCTACACTAGCGGCAATTGTTAATTTGCAGCCCTGTGCTTCCCGCCCGATGGCGGGAAGCTGGCATCTGCGCAACGAACGGAATATCAAGCATGCGCATTCCTCGCATCCATCATCCAGAACGCCTCATTGTCGGCAGCCAGATCGCGCTGAGCGATGACGCGGCCAACCACGTCGGCCGCGTCCTGCGCATGACCGCCGGTCAGCACCTACAGCTTTTTGACGGCAGTAACCAGGTGTTTGACGCGGTCATCACCGAGGCCGGTAAGAAAAACGTTACGGTTGAGGTGCTCAGTGGCGAACCTGACGATCGGGAATCGCCGCTGCATATCCATTTAGGCCAGGTGATGTCGCGCGGCGAAAAAATGGAATTCACCATCCAGAAATCGATCGAACTTGGGGTAAGCCTCATAACGCCACTGTTTTCCGAGCGTTGTGGCGTTAAACTGGATGCCGAACGTTTGCAGAAAAAGATCCAGCAGTGGCAGAAAATCGCTATTGCCGCCTGCGAACAGAGCGGTCGTAACGTGGTACCGGAAATACGTCCGGCGATGCAGCTGGAAGAGTGGTGCGCCGAACAGGACAGCGGGCTGAAGCTCAACCTGCACCCGCGCGCCAGCGCCAGTATTAACACGCTGCCGCTGCCGGTTGAACGCGTCCGTTTGCTGATTGGCCCGGAAGGTGGGCTGTCGGCTGAAGAGATAGCGATGACCGCGCAATACCAGTTTACTGATATTCTGTTGGGACCGCGCGTTCTGCGTACAGAGACTACTGCGCTCACCGCCATCACCGCCCTGCAGGTGCGTTTTGGCGACTTAGGTTGAGGCGTTAACGGAGAAGAACCATGATCAAGCTCGGCATCGTGATGGATCCCATCGCAACCATCAACATCAAGAAAGACACCAGCTTCGCTATGTTGCTGGAAGCGCAGCGTCGCGGCTATGAACTCCATTACATGGAGATGAACGACCTCTATTTGATCAACGGCGAAGCCCGCGCCCGTACGCGCACGCTAAGCGTCGAACAGAACTACGATAAATGGTATGACTTCACCGGCGAGCAGGATCTGCCGCTGGCGGACCTTGACGTCATCCTGATGCGTAAAGATCCGCCGTTTGATACCGAATTTATTTATGCCACCTACATCCTCGAGCGGGCGGAAGAGAAAGGTACGCTTATCGTTAACAAGCCGCAGAGCCTGCGCGACTGTAACGAGAAGCTGTTCACCGCCTGGTTCTCTGAACTCACCCCGGAAACGCTGGTCACCCGCAATAAAGCCCAGTTGAAAGCCTTCTGGGAAAAACACGGCGATATCATAATGAAACCGCTCGACGGCATGGGCGGCGCCTCTATTTTCCGTGTTAAAGCCGGCGATCCTAACCTTGGGGTGATAGCCGAGACGCTGACCGAACTGGGCAGCCGCTACTGCATGGCGCAGAACTATCTGCCGGCCATTAAAGACGGCGACAAGCGCGTGCTGGTGGTGGATGGCGAGCCGGTACCTTATTGCCTGGCGCGTATTCCGCAGGGCGGTGAAACCCGCGGCAATCTGGCCGCCGGCGGCCGCGGCGAAGCTCGCCCGTTGACCGAAAGCGACTGGGAAATCGCCCGCCGCGTCGGCCCGACGCTGAAGGCCAAAGGCCTTATCTTTGTTGGCCTGGATATCATCGGCGACCGTCTGACGGAAATTAACGTCACCAGCCCGACCTGTGTGCGTGAGATCGAGGCAGCTTTCCCGGATATTTCGATCACCGGCATGCTGATGGACGCTATCGAGAGACGTATCGCTAAATAAGCACCAGGTTGTAAACGTCCGCTGATGGCGCCGCGAGCGCGGGTTTCCGCGCTCGTGAAACGCGGCCAGCCAGGCGTCGCCTGGGCACCTGCCAGATAAAGTGCATCGACACCATTCTACTTTGCCCGCATACTGGGTGTTGCTTTTTTGAACCAGGAACAGAACCTCTGACAATGAATTTACAGCATCACTTTCTGATTGCCATGCCTGCGCTTCAGGACCCTATTTTCCGCCGCTCCGTGGTCTATATCTGCGAGTATAACGATGAGGGTGCCATGGGCATTATTATCAATAAGCCGCTGGAAAATCTGCAGGTGGAAGGGATCCTCGAGAAGCTCAAAATTGTCCCGGAGCCGCGCAACCCGGAGATCCGCCTGGATAAACCGGTGATGCTGGGCGGCCCGCTGGCGGAAGACCGCGGCTTTATTCTGCATACCCCGCCCTCTGACTTCTCCTCGAGCATCCGCATTTCGGATAACACGGTGATCACCACCTCGCGGGATGTCCTTGAAACCTTAGGCACCGACCGGCAGCCGGGCAACGTGCTGGTTGCGCTGGGTTACGCCTCATGGGAGAAAGGGCAACTGGAGCAGGAGATTTTAGATAATGCCTGGCTCACCGCGCCGGCTGACCAGAATATTCTCTTCCGCACACCTATCGCCGATCGCTGGCGCGAGGCGGCTAAACTGATTGGTATCGACATTGTGACGATGCCTGGCGTCGCGGGGCATGCATGATGAGCGGAACCTTTCTCGGCTTTGATTTCGGCACCAAAAGCATCGGCGTGGCGGTGGGTCAACGCATCACCGCAACCGCTCGACCGCTGCCGGCGCTGAAGGCACAGGACGGTAAACCGGACTGGAATATCATTGAAAAACTGCTTAAAGAGTGGCAGCCTGAGGCGGTGGTCGTCGGCCTGCCGCTGAATATGGACGGCACCGAGCAACCGCTGACGGCGCGCGCGCGTAATTTCGCCAATAAAATCCATGGCCGCTTTGGTGTCGCGATCCTTCTGCATGATGAACGTCTGAGTACGGTTGAAGCCCGCGCGGGTCTGTTTGAACACGGCGGCTACCGGGCGCTGAATAAAGGCAGCGTCGACTCGGCCTCTGCCGTGGTCATTCTGGAAAGCTACTTCGAGCAGAGCTTTTAAGCTCTGCTCTCCTGCGCCGCCGGCAGGTTGCTGACGGCGCCCTTCCACCCGCTCAGTGACGCAGATGTTCGTTCGCCCAGCTCACCGCCTGGGTGCGATTCTTGACGCTCAGCTTACGAAATACATTATACAGATGCGTCCGTACCGTGTTCTCGCTGATGAACAGCGCCCGGGCGATATCCAGGTTGGTCGCGCCGCAGCGCAGTTCGTTGAGGATCTCGCATTCCCGTTCCGTCAGGGGCGAGTTCTCCACTGGTTTCGATGCATGGTCCGCAGCATACATCGCCGGGTGCATCACGCTCAATTCAGCCGTCTGTTCACCGTTCAGCACGGCCTTAACGCCCTCAATTAAGCGCGATTCATCATCGTCATGGCGGAACACACCATATAAAGCTGGCCACTGCGCCATTTCGTATAACTCATACTTTTGTGCGCTATTAATAATCAACAAACGAGGATTATCTGCCTGCAGGCGAATAATATCCCGCCACACCCTGTTTAATTTCTTATTTGACACTGCGATATCAAATAATATTACAGAATCTTTCGCCAGGCGCTGCGCAAGTGGTTTATTAATGTTTTGTAAAATCACAGGCGCCATCAGGGTTTCACTCAAATAGCTGGCAAAAGCTTTGCTTTGAATAGAGGGGTGGGTAATAAAGGTTACCTGACGAGAAGATGATGAATTTCCATTTAAATTAATCACTTAAAACTCTCCTTAGCTGTTACCCACCGCCATGGTGGTTAAATGAATAAAAAAAGATACATTCAGTCGTGAATTTATAAATCACCAAGGCGACTTACAAATAGAAACGTTATTCCATGAGAATCATCCTATTCCCATAAACAGCATAAATCGAATGACTCAAAACTGTCAAAACATAATCAAACTTTTTTCCTGGAAATGCGTATTCACTATCGACATATCTAATTTGAATGTATTATTTGAATTTATAATCAAAAGTTATTTGTATTACTAAATAATATTAATAAACAAAAAACAAACATTCATACAACATATCATTTAACCTGGCAAACCCGCCCATTCCTCACTTTATAGCTCGCCTGCAGCGACACGTTGCTGAAAACTCTGGGTAAAGGTCAGCATTCCACTCTGCATCCCGGTCTGCATCACGCCGGGCAATTGGTGCACTTTTCCTTCACGGATCAAATTCGCCACCGCAGGGGTATTGACCAGAAGCTCGTATAGCGCAACTCTGCCACCCTGACGCGCGGGTAACAATTTTTGCGCCAGTACGGCGCACAGGCTTCCGGCCAGCTGGCTACGAACCTGATCTTTCTCCTCTGCCGGAAAGACATCGATCAATCTCTCCACCGCCGGCGCCGCACCGCGGGTATGTAATGTCGCCATCACCAGATGCCCGGTCTCCGCCGCGGTTAACGCCAGGCGAATGGTTTCGCTGTCGCGTAGCTCACCTAACAGGATGACGTCAGGGTCCTGACGCAGCGCCACGCGTAACGCCGCAGCGAACGAAGGGCAGTGACGGCCAATCTCCCGCTGCTGGATCAGGCAGCGCTCGCTGTGATGAATAAACTCCACCGGGTCCTCCAGGGTCAGAATATGACCATCAAGATGCTGGTTGAGGTGCCCAACCATTGCCGCCAGGGTGGTCGACTTGCCGCTGCCCGTCGCTCCGGTGACCAACAGCAAACCACTCTCTTCCGCCAGCAGTTCACTCAGCGCTGGCGGGGCACCCAGCGACTCCAGACGCGGGCACTCCCCGGGAAGGAGGCGCAACACCAGCGAAATTCCACGCGTATGGGCGAACGCGCTGGCGCGCAGCCGCGAACCGCAGGCCAGGGTCAGCGCAAAGTCAATCTGTCCCTGCTCCTGCCAGTGCTGTAACTGGGCGACATCGAGCCTGTCGTTAAGTAAATCCGCAACATCCGGCGCAGGAAAGGGAGCGGCCTCCAGCCTGCCCTGCCGCCGCCAGCGCGGCGCGGCGGAATTGCACAGGTGTAGATCGGAGACATTATGCTTTACACTAAGGGCTACGATTTCTTCCAGCTTCATAACTCATCCTCGGAATATGAACGATATTGCGCATAACCTGGCACAGGTCCGGGACAAAATCTCCGGTGCTGCCGCCCGATGCGGGCGTGCGCCAGAAGAAGTGACATTGCTTGCAGTGAGTAAAACAAAACCTGCGAGCGCGATCGAAGACGCCATCGCGGCAGGCCAGCGGGCATTTGGTGAAAACTACGTCCAGGAGGGCGTGGAGAAGATTAACCATTTCCAGCAGGCGGGCGTCAGTGGGCTGCAGTGGCACTTTATTGGCCCCCTGCAGTCCAACAAAAGCCGGTTAGTGGCGGAGCATTTTGACTGGTGCCACACCGTCGATCGGCTGAAAATCGCCACCCGTCTGAACGAACAGCGCCCGGCGCATTTGCCGCCGCTGAAGGTGCTGATTCAAATTAATATCAGCGATGAGCAGAGCAAATCCGGTATTCCGCTGGAAGCGCTCGATGCGTTAGCGGCGGAGATCGCTGAATTACCTCGCCTTGAGCTGCGCGGCCTGATGGCGATCCCTGCGCCTGAGTCAGAATATGTAAGGCAGTTTGCCGTCGCCCGGCAAATGGCGGTAGCATTTGCGCGATTAAAAACGCGGTACCCCACGGTCGATACGTTGTCTCTGGGAATGTCGGACGATATGGAAGCCGCAATCGCGGCGGGAAGCACGATGGTGCGCATCGGCACAGCCATTTTTGGTGCGCGCGACTACAGCAAATAATAAGGAATCTGAGGAACGCCATGAAGACGTTGACTTTCCTGCTTTCAACGGTCATTGAGCTTTACACGATGGTCGTGTTGTTACGCGTCTGGATGCAGTGGGCGCGCTGCGACTTTTACAACCCGTTTTCGCAGTTTGTGGTGAAGGCCACGCAGCCGATTGTCGGACCGCTGCGCCGGATTATCCCGGCAATGGGGCCGATTGACAGCGCCTCGCTGCTGGTGGCATTTATTCTCTGCGTTATCAAAGCGATCGTGCTGTTTATGGTGATCACTTTCCAGCCGATCATCTGGATCTCCGCCCTGCTTATTCTGCTGAAAACCATCGGCTCGTTGATCTTCTGGGTGCTGCTGTTGATGGCGATCATGAGCTGGGTCAGCCAGGGCCGCAGCCCGGTGGAGTACGTGCTGATGCAGCTGGCTGACCCGCTGCTGCGCCCTATCCGCAACCTGCTGCCGTCGATGGGCGGTATCGATTTCTCACCGATGGTGCTGGTGCTGCTGCTGTACGTGATCAATATGGGCGTCGCCGAGGTGCTGCAGGCTACCGGTAACGTGCTGCTGCCGGGGCTGTGGATGGCGCTATGAGTGCCGTTGAACCCTGCGCTGACGGGCTGGTGCTGAGGCTGTACATTCAGCCTAAGGCCAGCCGCGATAGCATCGTGGGCGTACATGGCGACGAGCTTAAAGTCGCCATTACCGCCCCGCCCGTTGATGGCCAGGCCAATGCCCACCTGGTGAAATTTCTCGCCAAACAGTTCCGCGTCGCCAAAAGCCAGGTTCTGATTGAAAAAGGCGAGCTGGGCCGCCATAAGCAAGTTAAAATCATCGCCCCACAACAGATCCCGACTGCGGTCGCGGCGCTAACTGAATAAACAGGATTCATCATGCAAAAAGTCGTCCTCGCTACCGGCAACGCCGGTAAAGTGCGCGAACTGGCCTCGCTGCTGGAAGATTTTGGTCTCGATATCGTCGCTCAGACCGAGCTGGGCGTGGACTCTGCGGAAGAGACCGGCCTGACCTTTATTGAAAACGCGATTCTGAAAGCGCGTCACGCGGCGCAGATCACCGGCCTGCCGGCCATCGCCGACGATTCCGGTCTGGCCGTCGATGCGCTTGGCGGCGCGCCGGGTATTTACTCCGCCCGCTATTCCGGCGTCGACGCCAGCGACCAGCAGAATCTTGAGAAGCTGCTCGACGCGTTAAAGGACGTGCCGGACGACCAGCGTCAGGCGCAGTTCCACTGCGTGCTGGTCTATCTGCGCCATGCCGAAGATCCCACGCCGCTGGTGTGCCACGGCAGCTGGCCTGGGGTAATCACCCGACAAGCCGCCGGTACGGGTGGCTTCGGCTACGATCCGATCTTCTTCGTCCCGTCAGAAGGGAAAACCGCGGCCGAACTGAGCCGTGAAGAAAAGAGCGCCATTTCCCATCGTGGGCAAGCGCTGAAACTGTTACTGGAAGCATTACGTAATGGCTAATTTGCCGCCGCTGAGTCTCTATATCCATATTCCCTGGTGCGTGCAGAAATGTCCGTACTGCGACTTTAATTCGCATGCGCTGAAAGGCGAGGTGCCGCATGACGATTACGTCCAGCATCTGCTGAACGACCTGCAGGCCGATGCGCAATATGCCCAGGGACGGGAAATAGGCACGATTTTTATCGGCGGCGGTACGCCGAGCCTGCTGTCCGGCCCGGCCATGCAAACCCTGCTCGATGGTGTCCGCGCCTGCCTGCCGCTGGCCGCCGGGGCGGAAATCACCATGGAAGCCAACCCGGGCACCGTGGAGGCCGATCGCTTCGTTGATTACCAGCGCGCCGGGGTGAACCGCATCTCCATCGGCGTCCAAAGCTTCAGTGAACCAAAGCTGCAGCGCCTGGGACGGATACATGGCCCTGAAGAGGCCAAGCGCGCAGCACGTCTCGCCAGCGGGCTCGGCCTGCGCAGCTTCAATCTTGACCTGATGCACGGCCTGCCGGACCAGTCGCTGGAGGAGGCGCTGGACGATCTGCGTCAGGCGATTGCGCTGAATCCGCCGCACCTGTCGTGGTACCAGCTGACCATTGAGCCAAACACCTTGTTCGGCTCCCGGCCACCGGTGCTGCCGGATGACGACGCGCTATGGGATATTTTCGAGCAGGGGCATCAGCTGCTGAGCGCCGCCGGCTATCAGCAGTACGAGACGTCCGCTTACGCTAAGCCGGGCTTCCAGTGTCAGCATAATCTTAACTACTGGCGCTTTGGCGACTACCTCGGCATCGGCTGCGGCGCGCACGGCAAGATCACCTTCCCTGACGGACGCATCCTGCGTACCGCCAAAACCCGCCACCCGCGCGGGTATATGGAAGGCCGTTACCTCGAGCGTCAGCATGATGTAGAAGACGCGGATAAACCGTTTGAGTTCTTTATGAACCGTTTCCGCCTGCTGGAGGCCGCGCCGCGTGACGAATTCAGCCGCTATACCGGTCTTGAGGAAGCGGCGATCCGCCCGCAGCTGGAGGCGGCGATAGCCCAGGGCTATCTGCATGAAGACGAGCAGAACTGGCAGATCACCGAGCACGGTAAGCTGTTTTTGAATTCCCTGCTTGAGTTATTTCTGAACGAGTAAACGCAGAAGCGGTCCTGCCGGCAAGCGGACCGCCATGTCATTATTTCAGCGAGCCAACCAGCGACTTGCGGCTATCCTCAAGCGAGACCACCCGGCTGCAGACGTCTTTACCAAACTGCTGGAAATCGGCCTCCTGGTTTTTCCATTCATCCTGAATCGCCGTTTGCAGGCCGCCGAGACTGCCGAGAATGCCCTGCAGCGGGTTACCACCGCCTTTAAGCACCGCTTTCGCCCCCATCTCGTTAATGCTGTCCTGCAGAATGCCGCCCATCGCCTGATTCACCAGCTGCTGGCCGTCGGCGTGCACCTGGTCGATGGCTTTATAATGGAAGGTCAGGCCATCGCTGCGGCGCTCAATGATGCGGTTCATCTGCTCTTTGAGCTGCGCGTCCAGCTTGGTCAGGCGACCATGCATGCTGCTGTTGGCGCCAACCTGTTCGGTAATGATTTTATCCAGCGCCTTACGGCTTTTTTCGACTCGCGAACGCGCGCCTTCGTCAATCCACGGCAGGCTGCTGCGCAGACTGGCCTGATAATCCTGCGCCTGCTCGCGCTGGGCGGCGCTGAGCGCATAGGCCTTGCCGTTAAAGGTCAAATTGCCGTCCGGCTTTATCACCAGATCGCCATTTTCCCCTTTCACCTGGACCTGCTGCGGGCTGAGGATCACATCGTCACGCGGCGTGACGCTACACTGGTAGTCCGCATGGGCAGACAAAGCGGTGACGGAGAGCGCCACCGCCAGCAGCGTTTTACGCATCATAAAACTCCCTTAAGACAAAACGGGCCGGCAATTGCCGACCCTTGTCAAACTTAGTCCCACCAGACGTCAAAAAGTTCGCTGGTGCGCACATCCTCTAACTTACGCGCTTCCAGCCATTTGCGTACGATGGCCTGATGCTCTTCGGTGCATTTACCGATCTCCTGCATGCAGATGAGCCCTTCCCAGGAGAGATAGCCGCTGCCGTCGAAGGCCAGCTTGTTCGGCTCAATCACCTCTTCGATCAGATCGTTGACCGTCTGGTCGATCTGCTCTTCGCTGGTCCCTTCCGGGAAACGCCAGGCGACGGAGAAACCTAACTCCTGAAACTCATCGATATGCATTTTTTTACGCAGACGACGGCTACGATTCTTGGCCATTATTTCACCCTCTCGAACATTAAGTCCCATACGCCGTGGCCGAGACGATGGCCACGCTGTTCAAATTTGGTTACCGGGCGCGATTCCGGGCGCGGTACATAATCGTTGCTTGCCGACTGGTTACGATAACCTTCCAGCGAGGACATGACTTCCAGCATATGCACGGCATAGGCTTCCCAGTCGGTCGCCATATGGAAGACACCGCCAAGCTTCAGCTTGCTTTTCACCAGCTCAGCGAAAGGCGGCTGCACGATACGACGTTTATTATGGCGCGCTTTATGCCACGGATCAGGGAAAAACAGTTGCACCATATTCAGCGAGTTATCCGGGATCATAGTGTGCAGCACTTCCACCGCATCGTGACACATTACGCGCAGATTTTGTACGCCTTCTTCTTCCGCAGAAGCCAGGCATGCGCCGACGCCCGGCGAGTGTACTTCAATGCCGAGGAAATTCTGTTCCGGTTTGGCTTTTGCCATCGCCACCAGCGAGGCGCCCATGCCGAAGCCAATCTCGAGGGTGACCGGCGCGTCACGGCCAAACAGGGCGGCGAAATCGAGCGGCGCATCGTTGAATTCAACGCCCATCACCGGCCAAATGTTATCCAGCGCATGCTGCTGCCCTTTCGTCAGGCGACCCTGGCGACGGACGAAGCTACGAATACGGCGCAGCGGACGGCCGTTTTCATCAAATTCCGGAGAGATGACGTCGTTTTTCATAAAAGTTTGGTCTGCTTGTGAATGTGTTCGGAAAACGGGCATTATCCAAAGTTACCCGGCGGATGCAAGGGTTTACAGCCACTCGCCCTTGTGCTGCAATCTGCCACCCTGTAATCGCGATCCCGGAGCCGTAGCTTTGACTTTTCTCGCCACGCAATTTTCAGCCCAGGTTCTGGACTGGTACGACAAATACGGGCGTAAAACCCTGCCCTGGCAAATCGCCAAGACGCCCTACAAAGTATGGCTCTCCGAAGTGATGTTGCAACAGACCCAGGTCACCACGGTTATTCCCTATTTTGAACGTTTTATGGCGCGTTTCCCCACGGTTGTTGATTTAGCCAACGCGCCGCTGGATGAGGTGCTGCATCTGTGGACCGGCCTCGGCTACTACGCGCGGGCGCGCAATTTACATAAAGCCGCGCAGCAGGTCGCCACACTGCACGGCGGGGAATTCCCCCGGACCTTTGACGCAGTGGCGGCGCTGCCCGGCGTCGGGCGCTCAACGGCGGGGGCGATTTTATCCCTTTCGCTCGGTCAGCATTATCCGATTCTCGACGGTAATGTGAAGCGGGTGCTCGCCCGCTGCTATGCTGTCAGCGGCTGGCCGGGAAAAAAAGAGGTGGAAAAACGGCTGTGGGACATCAGCGAAGAGGTTACCCCGGCGAAGGGGGTTGAGCGCTTCAACCAGGCGATGATGGATCTCGGGGCAATGGTTTGCACCCGCTCGAAGCCGAAGTGCGAGCTGTGCCCGCTGAATAACGGCTGCGTGGCCTACGCCAATCATTCATGGGCAGAATATCCGGGCAAAAAACCGAAGCAGACCCTCCCGGAACGCACTGGCTATTTCCTGCTGATGCAGCACGGCGACGAGGTGTTTCTCTCCCAGCGTCCACCGGTAGGCCTGTGGGGCGGATTATTCTGTTTTCCACAATTTGCAGGCGAAGCGGAGCTACGCGAGTGGCTGGCACAGCGCCAGATTAAGGCCGATAATCTGACGCAGCTCACCGCTTTTCGCCACACTTTCAGCCATTTCCACCTGGATATTGTGCCGATGTGGCTTACAGTGCACTCATCTGGCGCATGCATGGATGAAGGCAACGCACTCTGGTATAACTTAGCGCAGCCGCCGTCGGTCGGTCTGGCGGCTCCCGTGGAGCGCTTGTTGCAACAGTTAAAAGCCGGAACCCCGGTATAAATTTTTCGGCTACCAAAGAGGATTGATTATGAGCAGAACCATTTTTTGTACCTTCCTGCAGCGTGAAGCGGATGGCCAGGATTTCCAGCTGTATCCGGGCGAGCTCGGGAAGCGTATTTATAACGAAATCTCCAAAGAAGCCTGGGCGCAGTGGCAGCATAAGCAGACCATGCTGATCAACGAGAAAAAGCTCAGCATGATGAACCCGGAGCATCGTAAGCTGCTGGAACAGGAGATGGTGCAGTTCCTGTTTGAAGGGAAAGACGTTCACATCGAAGGCTACACGCCGCCGGAAAAACAGTAAGGGCCTTACGGCCTTTACCAGACAAACACAACACGCACTCCCGGAATGATGAAAAAATACTTAGCGCTCGCGCTGATTGCGCCATTGCTCGTGTCCTGTTCCAGTTCCAATAAAAAAGGCGCCGAATATAACGAGGCCTGGGTCAAGGACACCAACGGATTCGATATTCTGATGGGCCAGTTTGCCCACAACATCGAGAACATTTGGGGGTATAACGAAGTTCTGCTTGCCGGGCCGAAGGACTACGTTAAATACACCGACCAGTATCAAACCCGTAGCCACATCAACTTTGATGCCGGGACGATTACCGTCGAGACCATCGCCGGGACCGATCCGCAAGGACGCTTGCGCCAGGCGATTATCAAAACCCTGCTGATGGGCGATGATCCTAACTCTATCGACCTCTATTCCGACGTCGATGATATTCAGATTTCCAAAGAGCCGTTCCTCTACGGCCAGGTTGTCGATAACACCGGCGAATCTATCCGCTGGGAATGGCGCGCCGCGCGCTATGCCGATTACCTGCTGCAAACCCGTCTGAAGAGCCGCAACAATGGTCTGCGCGTGGTCTACAGCATCACCATCAACCTGGTGCCGAACCATCTCGACAAACGTGCGCATAAATACCTCGGCATGGTTCGTCAGGCCTCGCGTAAGTATGGGGTTGATGAGTCGCTGATCCTCGCGATTATGCAGACCGAATCCTCTTTCAACCCCTATGCGGTCAGCCATGCCGACGCCATGGGGCTGATGCAGGTCGTTCAGCACAGCGCCGGCAGAGACGTCTTCCGTTCCCAGGGCAAATCGGGCCTGCCAAGCCGCAGCTATCTCTTTGACCCGGCGAATAATATCGACACCGGTACCGCCTACCTGGCGATGCTGAACAATGTCTACCTCGCCGGCATCGATAACCCCACCTCGCGTCGCTATGCGGTGATCACTGCCTATAACGGCGGCGCCGGCAGCGTACTGCGGGTTTTCTCCAGCGATAAAGTGCAGGCGGCCAATATTATCAACAGCATGGCCCCAGGGGACGTCTACCAGACCCTGACCACCCGCCATCCGTCGGCGGAATCACGCCGCTATCTGTATAAGGTTAACACCGCGCAGAAAAGCTACCGCCGCAAATAACCCCCCTGTCACCGGCCTCAGCCCTGCGCTGAGGCCGCGCTTATTCTCCGCCATACTTTGTAATATCTTTCGATTTTCTGCGGCAGTTAACAGAAGCCTTCAGCTGGCAAATGATAGAATCGCATCAAAATAACGGCATTAATGTTATTTTAAAAACATAACAAGCCCACATTCGTGAGGATATCTACATGAATCTTAAGCTGCAGCTCAAAATATTGTCGTTCCTGCAGTTCTGCCTTTGGGGGAGCTGGCTCACCACGCTTGGCTCATACATGTTTGTCACGCTGAAGTTTGATGGTGCGGCTATCGGTGCGGTGTATAGCTCGCTCGGGATCGCCGCAGTGCTGATGCCAACGCTGCTCGGTATCGTTGCCGATAAGTGGATCAGTGCTAAATGGGTATACGCCATCTGCCACCTGGTCGGCGCGTTAACGCTGTACCTCGCGGCGCAGGTCACCACGCCAGGCGAGATGTTCCTCGTGATCCTGCTTAACTCGCTGGCCTATATGCCGACGCTTGGCTTGATCAACACCATCTCCTACTACCGCCTGCAGTCAGCAGGGCTGGATATCGTCACCGATTTCCCGCCAATTCGCATCTGGGGCACCATCGGCTTTATCCTCGCCATGTGGGGCGTGAGCTTCTCCGGCTTTGAACTGAGCCATATGCAGCTGTACATTGGCGCGACGCTGTCGGTTCTGCTGGCGCTGTTCACCCTGACGCTGCCGACGATCCCGGTCGCCAACGCCCAGCGCAATCAAAGCTGGACGGAGATGCTGGGGCTTAACGCTTTTGCGCTGTTTAAAAACAAACGCATGGCAATCTTCTTCATCTTCTCGATGATGCTCGGCGCCGAGCTGCAAATCACTAACATGTTCGGCAACACCTTCCTGCACAGCTTCGATAAAAATCCGCTGTTTGCCGGCAGCTTTATCGTTGAACACGCCTCGGTGTTGATGTCGATCTCGCAGATCTCCGAAACGCTGTTTATCCTGACTATCCCGTTCTTCCTTAGCCGCTACGGCATCAAGAACGTGATGCTTATCAGTATCGTGGCGTGGATGCTGCGCTTCGGCCTGTTCGCCTTCGGCGACCCGACGCCGTTCGGCACCGTGCTGCTGGTGCTGTCGATGATCGTCTACGGCTGCGCCTTCGACTTCTTCAACATCTCCGGTTCGGTGTTCGTTGAGAAAGAGGTACGTCCGGAAATCCGCGCCAGCGCCCAGGGAATGTTCCTGATGATGACCAACGGCTTCGGCTGTATTCTCGGTGGGATGGTGAGCGGCAAAGTAGTGGAGCACTTTACCGTCGAGGGGATCACTGACTGGCAGAGCGTGTGGCTGATTTTCGCCGGCTATTCGCTGGTGCTGGCCTTCGCCTTCGTGGCGCTGTTCAAATACAAACACGTCAGACAACCTGCCGCCGCCCAGCAGAACGCGTGATCGGCAAAAGTAAAACGCCCCGCCTGTTCAGCGGGGCGTTTTTTTATTCCTTCAGCACGTAGCCATACAGTCGCTTAATGCCGTCCGGATCCGTCTCGCTGTAAACTCCCTGCAGCTCCGGCGAGAAGCCAGGCAGCATATTGACCCCCTCCTCCAGCGCGAGGAAATAGCGCAACACGGCGCCGCCCCAGACCTCGCCGGGCACCACGCACAGCACGCCCGGCGGATACGGCAGTGCCCCCTCCGCCGCAATGCGGCCTTCCGCTTCGCTCAGACGCACCAGCTCCACGTTGCCGCGAATAAACTCGCGGTTGGCATCCTGGGGATTCATCACCACCCGCGGGAAGCTCCGTTTGCGGAACATCTCCTTTTGCAGGCTCTTCACATCAAAGCTGACATAGAGATCGTGCATCTCCTGGCACAGTTCGCGCAGGGTGTAATCGCGATAGCGCACCGGATATTTGTTGTAGATGGTCGGCAACACATCGGCCAGCGGCGTATCCGCCTCAATATGCTGCTCGAACTGCCCGAGCATCGCTACCAGATGCGCCATTTTTTCGGCGCTCTCCGCCGGCGTCAGCAGGAACAGAATCGAGTTGAGATCGCACTTCTCCGGCACGATGCCGTTTTCACGCAGATAGTGCGCCAGAATAGTCGCCGGAATGCCGAACTCGGTATAGTCGCCGCTATCGGCATCGATGCCCGGGGTGGTCAGCAGCAGCTTACACGGGTCGACAAAGTACTGGTCGTCCGCATAGCCCTCAAAACCATGCCAGCGCGCGTCCGGTTCGAAGCTGAAGAAGCGGCGTTCCCGGGCGATCGCCTCGGTCGGGTGATCCTGCCACGGACGCCCCGCCACCACTGGCGGAATAAAGGGCTGGATCATCTTGCAGTTGGCGATGATCGCTTTGCGCGCCTCGATGCCCAGCGCCACACACTCGGCCCACAGGCGACGGCCGCTTTCGCCTTCGTGGATTTTGGCGTTAACATCCAGCGCAGCAAACAGCGGATAGAACGGGCTGGTGGAGGCATGCAGCATAAAGGCGTTATTCAACCGCTTATGCGGACAGAAGCGCGCCTGGCCGCGCAGATGGTTATCCTTTTTATGGATCTGCGACGTTTGCGAAAAGCCGGCCTGCTGCTTGTGCACGGACTGAGTGACAAAAATACCCGGATCGTCCGGGGTCAGCTCCAGCAGCAGCGGCGAGCAGTCAGCCATCATCGGGATAAACTGCTCATAGCCCACCCATGCCGAGTCAAACAGGATGTAATCGCAGAGGTGGCCGATCTTATCCACCACCTGACGGGCGTTATAGACCGTACCGTCGTAGGTTCCGAGCTGGATCACCGCCAGACGAAATGGGCGGGAGGCATTGGCTTTCTCAGGCGCCGCTTCGCGGATACGTTCCCGCAGGTAATGCTCATCAAAGCAGCGTTCGTCAATGCCGCCAATAAAGCCGAACGGATTGCGCGCGGCTTCAAGATAGACAGGCGTCGCCCCCGCCTGAATCAGCGCCCCGTGATGGTTTGACTTATGGTTGTTACGATCGAACAGCACCAGATCGCCGCGGGTCAACAGCGCGTTGGTCACGACTTTGTTGGCCGCCGAGGTGCCATTGAGAACGAAATAGGTTTTATCGGCGTTAAACACCTTCGCGGCGAACTTCTGCGCGTGCTTGGCCGACCCTTCGTGGATCAGCAGATCGCCTAGTTTCACATCGGCGTTGCACATGTCGGCGCGAAAGACATTCTCGCCAAAAAACTCAAAGAACTGACGGCCAGCAGGGTGCTTTTTGAAAAACGCCCCGTGCTGATGCCCCGGACAGGCAAAGGTGCTGTTATCCATCTCGACGTACTGGGTCAGGGTATTGAAAAATGGCGGCAGCAAACGCGCTTCATAATCACAAGCCGCCGCCTCCAGCTCCAGCCATTCCTGATCTTTACCGGCGATCACCGCCTGCACCCCCTCCGGCTTCTCGACCGCCGTCTCACTCAGCAGGTAGACCGGCAGGTTAAAGCCACTGCGCCTGAGGAGAGTAAGGATGCCGCTGCGACTGTCGGCCGCGGAGATGACGACTGCCGCCACATCGGTAAAATCGGTACTGTCCAGCGCCACAACGCGACGGTGGGTGGACAAGCGGGTGACCAGCTCGTAGCTGGCGGCAATGTGCATGGATTTCATAAGCGCAAATGCCCGTATCGGGAGTGTAAAAAGCTCAGACAAGGGAGAACCTTGCCCAACGATGTGTCCGGGTCTGACGGATTCAGCTCCGACCGCCGGACATCAGTAAAAGCAGACGCGTCCGATCTTACTGTTGCCCTACAGTGAGCATACGTGTCCTTCACCGCATGGTGAACAGAGGGGTAAGCGTAGCAAGATGAGGCTGCCCGCGCATCGGTGCGCGGCGTCGCTGGCGAGGTAATGGCAGTGTCGTCATCGGCGGCCTCATAGCAGGGAGGAGAAAATTCGCGCAATCATGGCACCTTTCCCGGACCGGCGCAAGATGAAAACCGTATGCACTTATATCACGGATACACAAGCTTTCCCGGCAGGTTAACGTCATAATAATGCGGTTATCAGGGATATTTAACAGGAGTCAGCGTGGTTACAGGACCTTTTATTAACGCCAGCGCGGTGCTGGTCGGCGGCGTGCTGGGCGCCTTGCTTAGCCAACGGTTGCCGGAGCGGATCCGCGCCTCAATGACCTCCATTTTTGGCCTGGCGTCATTGGGTATCGGCATTTTATTGGTCATCAAGTGTGCCAATTTGCCGGTGATGGTGCTCTCGACCCTTGTCGGTGCGCTGCTCGGCGAAGTGAGCAATATGGAAAAAGGGATCAATACGCTGGTCAGCAAGCTCCAGCAGCTAATGTCAGCGAAAGGCAAGAAAAAGGCCTCCGCTCAGGAATCTTATATCCAGAGCTACGTGGCGATTATTGTTCTGTTCTGCGCCAGCGGCACCGGCGTCTTCGGTGCCATGCGCGAAGGGATGACCGGCGATGCCAGCATTCTGATTGCCAAAGCGTTTCTCGATTTTTTCACCGCCACCATTTTTGCCTGCACGCTGGGGATTGCCGTCGCCGCCATCAGCGTGCCGATGCTGATCATTCAGCTGACCCTCGCAGCCTGCGCGGCGGTGATTATGCCGCTTACCACGCCGATGATGCTGGCGGATTTCAGCGCCGTCGGCGGTATGCTGCTGGTCGCCACCGGCCTGCGCATCTGCGGGATAAAAATGTTTGCGGTAGTGAATATGCTACCTGCACTGGTGCTGGCGATGCCGATTTCAGCGGCCTGGACGCTGTTTTTTGCCTGAAGACGCGTGCTTTTAGCGCAATGTGGTGATAGATTGTTCAGTCTGCTGCAAAACAGATAAATTTCGTTGACGAGGCGCGGCGATTACGGTTTAATGCGCCCCGTTGCCCGGATAGCTCAGTCGGTAGAGCAGGGGATTGAAAATCCCCGTGTCCTTGGTTCGATTCCGAGTCCGGGCACCACCTTTCCTTTTTTATGCTTCCCTATGAATTCCCATGCGTATGAAATTCAATAAGTTAGCGTAAAAAATCTTTCCGGATGCGTTTTGATTTATCCCTACGTATCCGGAAAATCAGGGGTCAGATTGAGGGTTCATTCAGTTCGATGAACGGAGAGACCCTCATGTTAACTGACAGCAAGATCCGCGCCGCGAAATCCCTCGCAAAATCCTATAAGCTCACCGATGCACAAGGTCTGTACCTGACGGTATCCACCAGTGGCTCTAAGCTGTGGTATTTCCGCTACCGTTTTGAAGGTAAGGAAAATCGTCTGGCCTTCGGCCCCTACCCACAGGTTACGCTGGCAGAAGCCCGCGAGAAGCGCGATGCGGCACGTAAGCTGCTGGTATCCGGCGTTAGCCCTTCCCTGCCCCGAAAGGCGGAAAAAGCCGCCGTTGACGGCACACGCACCTTTCAGTACATCGCCACGGCATGGCATACCAGTTGTCTTAAGCTGTGGTCAGAAGATCACGCCGACAAGATCCTGACCTGCCTGAAGCGCTACGTCTTCCCTGATGTTGGCGCAATGGACATTGCAGAGGTTGAAACCCGCCATCTGGCGCAGCTTGTAAAATCCATAGACGATAAGGGCGTGCATGACGTTGCCGGGCGGGTGCGCCAGCATCTGACCAAAATCATGCGCCATGCCGTACAGCAGGGAACGATTAAATATAATCCGGCTTACGATCTGGATGGCGTCGTGACCCCGGTTGTGACCCAACATCACCCCGCCCTGCCCCTGAAACGCCTGCCAGAGCTGCTGGACAAGATTAATGGCTACAAGGGGCGGGAACTGACCCGTCTGGCGCTGGAGCTGAATCTGCACGTTTTCCTGCGCTCCAGTGAGCTACGCCTCGCCCGCTGGGTTGAGTTCAACCTGAAAGCCCATATCTGGACGGTGCCTGCACAGCGCGATGCGGTTAAAGGTGTAAGATTTTCATCGCGTGGCGCAAAGATGAAGGATGAGCATCTGGTGCCGTTATCCGCGCAGGCCGTCGCCCTGCTGGAGCAGATAAAGGAAATTACCGGAGATTCCGTTTTCGTGTTTGCGGGTGCGCACTCCATGAACAAGCCGATGAGTGAAAACACCATCAACAAGGCGCTGCGCGTGATTGGCTACAACACCAAAACCGAGGTCTGTGGTCACGGCTTCCGCACGATGGCCTGTAGCGCCCTGAACGAATCCGCGTTGTGGTCAAAGGATGCCATCGAGCGCCAGATGAGCCACAAGGAGCGCAACGGCGTGCGGGCGGCGTATGTGCATAAGGCGGAACATCTGGAAGCCCGTATGGAGATGATGCAGTGGTGGTCGGATTATCTCGACATGAGCCACGAGGGGTACGTTGCGCCGTATATTTATGCGCAGCGGCATAAAGTGGCCTGACCCAGCGGCAATATAATTTGTTGATAATGAAAAAGCAGATGCTGATTGAATCTGGATCTGCTTTTTGTATTGGGCAATCGCTGCCAGACAATCTGCACCAGAAACCGATTTGCCGATACACCATAACTGCACCAGTTCAGTGTCACCGTTTATCTGCACCAGCCTGCCGTCGCCTGTCTATGTCAGGATTGCGCCAGATACCACCGGATAAATACCGATCTGCGCCAGCTTTATCCTTTTAAGCCCTTTGGCCTTTTCCCTTTTGCTGGCACAATCACCAGAAAAAATAACGGAATGCTGCACCAGAAGCCTGTTAATAGGCCGTACCATTTAGAAACATCGTTATTAAGAGGAAACCGTACAAAAAATTTTGCCCCCAAAATTTTTTGCACGAAAACCAATGAATAACCCGAGATTAATAGGAAATCACCCCAAATTATTTGGGGCAAATAATTTTGTACGAAAAACGATGAATAACATCATATTGCAAGTCTGAGGCTATCAATCAGCACCATCCTTTCTCCCGTAAACCTGCGCCACATACCGCCCGCGCCCGTCGCCATGCCCCAAATCCATCGCCGTCATTGCCAGCGCTTCCTTCTCACAAAATCCCTGCACCAGATAATGGCGGATCGCATCCTGTGCCCACGCATAGCGAAGAGAGTGCGGAGAGTATGCGCCAGTTAAGCCAAGACCCGACGCCTGGCTATGCCAGTATTTCATTGCGCTTTTCAGATCGGGCTTGTCAATCAGCCTGCCGTGGCGATCCTCTGCCACGGTCAGCGCATTAGCCAGCGCTTTTCTGACAGCGACAACATCAAGAATAATCGTCTCACGGGGTCGCCCGCCTTTGGTGCCAAACACCACGGTTAAGCGAGTGTCACCACGATCCAGTGCCTGTCGCCACGTTTTCAGCGACTGTACGCTCTGCACCGCCTCCTGCGAACGCAGCCCCATCAGCCTTGAGAGTTCCAGCGCTGACGCCAGCCCCGGATCTTTTGCACGGGCCGTCTCCAGCACATCGAGATAGTACTCCGGCGTGATAGCCAGCTTCGTACCGTTGCGGGATGCACCGGACAATCCCAGCGAACGGTTATTCAGCCGTTCACTCTGCGCCAGCCTGTCACGCCCGGCCTGTTTCAGAATGCAACGTACCGCCGCCATCTCGTTTTGCAGGGAACGCTTCGTGATGCCCTGCGCCAGCCGTTCACGAACATAACCTTCAATATGCCGCGCCTTAAGCTGTTCCACCCGGCGGATCTGCACATTCTGCGCCAGAACCAGACGCTCACAAAACCGCTGCGCCAGCTTAATGCGGTCGTGAACGGTTTTATGGCTACCGCCTGCCTGCTGCGCCAGTCGCTTCATTTCCTGCTCCAGTATTCCCATACATTCCCCTTTTCATGATTGCCGCAAACTCATCTCCAAAAAACCAACACTGATACAGCTTTCCCCGGCGCGTAGGCCGATAGCCCCTATTTTTTTGTCGGGGCTGCGAACGATACCTGAGCGCCGGGGCGGCTGCCGTTGAGGTGTG
>NZ_JBMAXV010000046.1:0-32649 GCF_048589245.1 Klebsiella sp. 10982 | reverse complement strand
CGCGGACGCGGCGGCGGCAGGTGTCGCCTTCGGTACCGGGACCGGTTCAGGGAAGAAGCGGTTGACGGCGGCGGACATGCCCTGAATGGCGAAAATCAGCAGGAACAGAAACGCCAGCACGAATCCCATGCCGAGGAACATCAGGGTGAAGCCTTCACCCAGCAGTACAGCATTGTCAGTCATTGACTCTCCTCTTCGTGAAAGTGTGAAAGAAACCAGGTCAACATCAGTAAATCAGCGCTGCCGCCGGGGCTGAGGTTGCGGGAAATACAGAGATCATCGAGCTGATAAATCCCCGGTAAGTCACTTGCTGAACGAACTCCGCCATTTTGTAATAAACCTTCAGCACAATCTTTAATCCACTGCAATGATGACAGCCCACCTCTTGAAACAATATTCGTGTCATTGTTATATGACATGATTAATAACAATGTATTTAGCAATGAATAATCTTGACTTAAACCAGACTTTATTTGCTGTCGGAAATAGGGCAGCGCAATATTGATCACTAACGGATAACCATTCTCGGCTTCGCCTCGCGCACCGGTAAGTCCATATTTAACAAACAATAACTGTCCAGCTGTCAAATTATAATGCTCAGAAAGTCCGTTCAGTTCACGGTTCACGATTCCCTGACAAATACTCGCCACCGTATGGCTTAGCGCCCGAGGCGTCAACGACTGATTCAACGCATAATGACGACCAATCGCGGCACAAAATAATCCCAGAGAGAACAGGGCTCCTTTATGTGTATTTACTCCAGATGTCGCCTTATACATTGCCTGCTCACATTTTTTCCCGGGAATATGCAACTCGCTTAAGATCAAACGCGTATCCTTTTTAGCAGTTGAAAACCCACATAAAATAAATTCCGGAACATAAACAGATATTGCTTTAGCGCTACGATGAAAATCCTGTAGATCCATATCACAATGAGCACCACTATTTCTTGAATCGACCAACCCCGGTTTAGGTGTTAGATTAACCTCCGTCTGCATAGCGCGTAGTACTAGTTGAGTGAAGTATTCGCACACGATATCTATGGACATATTTATTGTGGTGTGAGTCATTCAATACTCTCTGTAAAATCTGTGTAAATAACAACCAGCAAACAATTAAATTACTCAATTGTTATTTACACTCAAGGCGTTACTGCCAGGAAACAGCGCTTACCGGACTTTCCGTTTTAATCTGCATGTTTAGATGATGAAATTTTCCATTATCATCCAGATTAAAAAACTCAAGAGAATCGGTTAATTCATTCGCCACTAACAACAGACCATTCGGCAATAGATAAATAAACCTCGGCTGTTCTCCAAACGACCCCATTGTATCAATTAGTGTTAACCTTCCAGTGTTTGGGTCAACCAGCAGTGAGGAAATGCTGTTTTGCTTACGATTAGACACGATAACGAAACGCGATGTTTGATCCATAATAATACCGCTGGCCCATCCATCATCGGTGCAGGTATCCGGAAGCGTAGGAATGACCTGGAAAGGAGATAACACCCCTTGCGTCTCATCAAAAGAGTAGGCGGTAATAGTAAAATCTTTCTCATTAACGCAATAACAGTAGCGATTACTGGCATGAAATACGCAGTGCCTTGGTTCCGCCAGTTCACGACTACGTACCGTACATGTTTCTTCCAGCGTGCCATCGACTGAATTAATACGGAAAACAACTATCTGTCCAAAGCCATATTTTCGCCCCTGACATGGGACAACCAGGTAGTTACGAGATATATCCTGGAATACCTGATGAGGATGAGAAATTGCGCCGTCGGTCAGGCCCGGAATAGTATACAATTTATGTAAATTCCCGAGGCTACCATCAGAGTTTCGTGGAATTACGGAAATTGTTCCTGTCTGCAGGTTGGCGACAAAAACCCAGCGGTTAGTCTTGTCTATTGAAATATGGACAGGATTTTCACCAGCCGTAGACACGGTATTAATCCTGGTTAATCCTCCGTTAATTTTATTAATAGAAAATGCAGACACATCGCTCATATCACCATGAATGGTATAAAGAAATTCTTTTTTTTCATCCAGGCACAACCATGAGGGATTAACCAGCCCAGAGGTTAAATGCTTCAACACTCCTGGGGTAGTCGTATTGGTCTCAAATGCTTTAATTCCTTTACCTCTGGCACCTCGTTCTTTCGTCGTACGGCAGCCAACAAATAGTAATCCATTCATCATTTACACTCCTGTCACAAATAATTTAAAACCATTCACTCCAGCAAAAATCATCACTACGACTACAACGCCGAAAGACAGCAAGAAGAGTCTGGAAAATATCGATTGTAGAGCATTATCTGAAACCTTTGCTTCCTGCGCATAAGTTGCCAGAATAAGGCTACCGCCTGTTGAAAGAGGACTAATTCCGGCAACTGTCGCACCACCTACAATTGCCATCACCAGCTCAGGCAAACTAATTCCACCGCCAATATTATTCACAATTCCAGGAACCGTTGGTATTAGCGTAGGAAGAACGACACCATTCGCTGAACTGAACCATGACATTATCCCAGCTGTAAGACCAATAAGCGGAGAGGCTGTTTTATCATTCATTAGCGATGAAAGGAAGTGAGACAGCAAGTCTATTCCACCTAACAAGCTTGTTACACTCATTAAAACACTCACACCACAGATAAGAATAAGCACGTTCCATGGGATTAATTTCACTGCTGATTTTTCATCTACGGCCTCGCATAAAATAAGCAAGAGCGATAATGTAAATGCCACCAGCCCAACATCATAGCGTAACCCCACGACTACGACAATCAATGCAACTATAGCCACAATGCTTATTGTTTGTTTTTTATTAAATTTCGGAAGCTGTGGAATCGAATTAAGATTTCCCGCATTAAGTGCATAACCTTTAAATCCGACATACAACAACATTGCACATATAAAGTTAACGATACTGACGGCAATAAATACCGGTTGGGCTACACCATGATATCCAAGAGAATTAGTAATATCAGTAACAATAATACCGGACAATGCAATTGGCGATGTTGTGCCACCGACCGCGCCAAGAATCGCCATCGAACCTAATAATACAGGTGAGGCGTTCATTTGCACAGCTAATGACACGGCGAAAATGATCATCACTGACTGTACGGAGATTGCGCCAGGACCCGCAGCGGAGAGCCCCCATGATACCAGATAGATAATAATTGGAATAAGCCATGCTTGCTTTCCTACTGCCACAACCATTTTCCTGGAAAGCAGCTCCAGTGTCTGATTTTGCTGTAACAGACAGAAAAAAAACATAGTACCAAGTAATGTGATAAATAATTTTTCAGGAAAACACGCTAAAACTACAGACGCCTTCAATCCCCCAATCGTCGATAAAATCAGAACACAACCAAAAGCCACAAAACCAATATTCGTTTTCTTAAAAAAACCAAGAACTATAGCAAATATGAGAAAAAATAATGACAAAATTTGAATAGCCATATGATTACTCTTTTAGGAAACAGTGATAAATAAATCAAGCACACGAAAACAATTATCGCGATTGCTTCCTTGTGCTTGTTACTATTTTAATTATTTAATCGTTTTGATTTTTTTGACAACGTCAAGAATAGTACCATCCCGGACCTCAATTACTGCAACGACTTTTTCCTCCCATTGCAGATTATCCGGAACTCCGACAATCGAATAGGCTTTATCGCGCAAAGATTCAATTGAAATATGTTGGATCCCTGCATCATCCAACCAATCAATAATATCCTGGCGCAACGGATTCACCGCCGTGCCGTAATCCGTAACCAAAACATCAACACAATCACCCGGAGTTGTCACCGTCACTACTTCATCGCATACGGTTGCCATTCTTCCACGTGTTAATGGTGTAACAATAATGCAGCATTTGCTCCCGGCAGCAGTGTCCGGATGGCCACCTGGCGCGCCCCGCAGAATACCATCGGAACCAGTAATAACATTGACGTTAAAAGCTGTATCAATTTCTAGCGCGGAGAGCACGACATAATCAAGTTTATTAACGTATGCCCCTTTATTTGCCGGGTTCGCATATTCACTCAGATCAATTTCATGATGACCTGGATGCTGTGTTAAATGTTCAATCGCACCTGAATCAAAATCCTGTGTATCAAGAATATGTTTAACCAGACCTTTACTTTGCAACTCACAAATCGCACTGCTGGTTCCCCCCAGAGCAAAACTCATCGTAATACGGTTATCAACCATATATTTCTCAAGGAAACGGTTTACTGCAAGAGACGGTCCGCCGACACCAGTCTGGAATGAGAATCCATCTTTAAACCACGGCGTAGCGGAAATCACCTTAGCTACCTGTTCCGCCATCATCAATTCACGCGGGTTATCCGTCATCCGTGCTTCTTTCGTCGCGATTTTGCTTGCATCACCGATATTATCCACTACACATACGCAATCGACGTCAATAGCCGCAATAGAGGAGGGCATATTAGGAAAATCGACTAACGTATCGGTAATGATGACCGTGTGATCGGCATACTTTGCATCATGGATTGCAAATCCCATTGAGCCACAGTTATTTTTCCCCCCCGTTCCTTTTGCATTGCCGCAACAATCGGCAGTAGATGCAGCCAGAAAGGCGATATCAATATGAACCTCACCTGCTTCTACCGCGCGCGGACGTCCACCATGACTACGAATAACCGCCGGACTGGCCAGTTTTCCTGCAGAAATTACCTCGCCAATTCGCCCACGAACACCGGACGTTTGTACACCGATAATTTTTCCCTGTTCAATATAATCCGCAATAACATCCTGTGCATTGCCTAACGAAGTGGCTGCAACAGTAATATCTTTTAGTCCCATCTCTTCGATTAATACTCTGGCGACCATTGCCGCGACATAATCGCCTTCACGGAACTCAGTGTGAAAAGAAAATGTCATGCCATCATGCGCACCACAGCGTTCACAAGCTTCCCGGATGGTTGCGCAAATTTTATCTTCGACCGGTTTTACATGACGACGTGAAAAAGGTGAATCCTTTTTCACATATTTACCGTCCATATAATGTTTTCCTTGATAAACTTCCTTTCCTGCCAGAAGAAGTTCATCAGGTATATTTCGATTAACAGCGTTCTTCATAGACCATGATCCATTTAATAATTAAAGATTTCCGTGGTAGACGCCACAAGCTTTAGCGAGTGCAATAATACGCCGTGCATCCTCAAAGAAAGGAATATCAACCATTTTACCGTCCACGGTATATACACCAACACCAGCTTCAGTTTGTTCATCAAAGGAATAAATCAATTTTTCAGCATAAGCAATTTCTTTTACTGTTGGTGCAAATGTGTCATGTACGTATTTTATTTGCCGTGGATTAACGATACTTTTTCCATCGAAACCCATTTTTCTGTTTTGTCTGACCTCGGCTTCAAACCCTTCGATATCATCGATATGAGGATACATCGTATCAAAACACTGAACGCCAGCAGCACGAGCCGCAATCAGCATATTTCCGCGAGCAGCCAGCATCTCAATACCGCCTTCTTCAATACGAACATGCATATTTTTACGGAAATCGCCACCAGAAATAGCGCAACCAAAAATACGTTCTGAAGCTGTCACGATCTCCAGAGCGTTCAATATACCTTTCGGGCTTTCAAGAGCGGCCATTAATAATGTGCGCCCTTCTTCCTGAGCAAACTCTTTTTCCGCAGCAAGAACGTGTTCTTCAACCAGATGGACATCCTGCGCACTTTCACATTTCGCGATACGAATACCATCAGCGCCAGCCGCAACGACACAGCGAATATCTTCCTGCCAATGCGGCGTATCCAGACCATTGATTCTGACAATCACTTCAGTATCGCCATAGTCAATATTTTTCAATGCGTGATATAGTGAAAAGCGAGCGGCATCTTTTTGGTTTTCAGCCACTGCGTCTTCCAGATCTAAAATGATGCTATCGGCACCATAAATCCAAGCATCCTTTAGTAGCCCGGGTTTTTGAGCATTCATAAACATCATAGTGCGGCGCAGGCGGTTTTTTATAGGTCGTTGACGAGGAATCATTTTCAGATATTCTCCCATGGGATATTTTTGCGAGATGCATCACAACTACGATATACCGCACACTCAAGTCTGGCTTTTAATGTGCATTCCAGAGCACCTTTATCAATGACCGTCACCTTAGCTTTTGCCACCTCCAGGGTTGCGAGCGTTTTTAAAATCAGTTCTTTTATCTGTCTGCCATAGACGTTCATCACCACGCTATCGACATAGAGCTCGATTCCACTCTCATTTGGCTCAACCGTTATCATGGCATCACTGGATTCAAGCGTACCAGCAATCCCTTTATTATATATTTCCATCTTCAATCCTTTATTACACCGTTGTGTAACTAATTTAATAACATTATTTTTGACCATGTAAAATTCCAGTTGCGCGCGCCCAGACATTCCAAAATGGAATACCTTCCTGGATTTACTTCAGGAAGTAAAAGTCATATCCTAGTTAAAGTATAAAAGGTTTCTACATTACAAGGATAAGGTATGGATGAACGCGACTTTGAGCTTTTAATGACAATAGAAAAAACAAAAAATATTACACATGCTGCCGATTTGTTATATACATCACAATCAGCCATATCTAAAAGAATTAATGCAATAGAGCACGAATTAGGTATAACATTATTGTTACGTTCTCGTAACGGAGTTCATTTTACACCAGCTGGGGAATCCGTTCTGTACCATACAAAAAAGGTTACAGATGAACTAGCGTTGCTACGGCAAAGGATAAAAATAGATAAACACGGAGTTTCAGGCACGCTCCGAGCTGGAGTGTCGATTAATTATGCTTTATACCAACTACCTGAACTTCTGACCATTTTTCGCAATAAATTCCCTTACGTTGACACACATATCATTACAGAACATAGTCGAAAAATTTATCTCCAGTTATTAG
Organism: Klebsiella sp. 10982; assembly: GCF_048589245.1. NCBI lineage: Bacteria > Pseudomonadati > Pseudomonadota > Gammaproteobacteria > Enterobacterales > Enterobacteriaceae > Klebsiella > Klebsiella sp. 10982. Next base: position 25,716 of record NZ_JBMAXV010000046.1, on the reverse strand, counting down.
ACGGATACTTCGATCTTGCTATTATTCGTGGGGAGTTTCCATGGAAAGGCCATAAAAAACTCATTGATTGCGACAGAATCTATGCAATTTGTAGTAATAAAGATAAAAATAAACCACTAAATGAAATCTCTTTTATTGGTCGAAAAACTGATACCGTATTTGAACGTGAGTTATCTCAGTGGATGCGTGAAAACAATCATAATCCGGAGCGGCAAGGTATTTATGTTGACAACATTAGCACCTGTGTGGAACTTGTTGACAGAGGGCTTGGCTGGACTGTTGTTCCAGAAATCTGTTTGCGCCATTTCACCGGACATAGAATTCCTTTATCCTTTAAAAATGGAGCTCCTTTCGTTCGGTCTACCTGGTTAGTTTATACAGATGAAATAACCGCACTCCCCCAAGTAAGAGCTTTTATTGAAACAATTCCTACAACATACAGGAAATAGAAAAATGAATGGTTATAATGTAGCAACCGTCTTTAAACGTGATATTTTACATCAAAACAAAATCGATGTTTTACTTGAGCAGGAAGGTATTCGTCGCGATGACCATCTGGACTATCGATGTGCTATTTTTGATGAACACGACAATGCGATTGCAACAGGAAGTTGCTTTGGTAACACATTGCGCTGTATGGCAGTTAGTTCATCCCACCAAGGATTCGGATTATTGAATAAAATAGTTACGCATCTTATTGAGGTACAGCACCAAAGAAACAATGATCACATATTTTTATATACTAAACCTGAAAGTGCTAATTTCTTTCTGGATATCGGTTTTCATATTATCACTACGGTTAGTAGACAACTCGTCTTTATGGAAAACAAATTAGACGGGTTCAGGAATTATCTCAAAAAATTACAAAAAGAGACGATCTGGCCACAATCAGCTGCAATAATAATGAATGCAAATCCTTTCACCTTGGGTCATTTACATCTCATAGAAACTGCCGCTAAAGAAAATGACAGATTGCACTTATTCATCGTAAGCGAGGATGTTAGCCTGTTTCCTTATGAAATTCGACGAAAATTAATCATTGATAGCACTGAGCATTTAATGAATATATCATACCATACGTGTGGAGATTATATGATTAGTAACGCAACATTCCCTGGGTATTTTATGCACAGTAAAAAAGATATTCTCACTGCTCAAGCAATAGTAGACGTCAACATCTTTAAAGATATAGCCCGGACATTGAATATTACTCGCCGCTATGTTGGTGAAGAACCCAATAGTACAGTAACTAAAATATATAATGATGTTATGTCCACAATGCTACCTGCGGCTGGAATCGAGTGCATTATTATTGACAGAAAAATGCATGATGGCATCGTGATTAGTGCTTCAAGAGTACGCCAGGCAATTCATGATGGTAAATTTGGCCTTCTCTCCGACTGGTTGCCTTCAACAACACTCTCATTCCTTAAATCGCCATCAGCAACATCTATAATAGAAAAGATCCAGAGGAGTTCAAATGTCGTTCACTACTAACATCAAGAATTACCTTAACTGATGGTTACGCATAAACCCTTCCCCACCCAGCTGTCGCATCTGGCGCAAGATCCAGGCCTGGCGGCTGCGCACATAGCCCGAGGGCGCGTCGGCGCGATAGCGGATCGGGTTTGGCAGCACCGCGGCCAGCAGCGCCGCTTCACCCGGCGTCAGCTGGCTGGCAGGCTTATGAAAATAGCGCTGGGCGGCCGCTTCCACACCAAATACCCCGTCGCCGAACTCGGCAATATTCAGATAGACAGTCAGGATCCGCTTTTTACTCCAGACGGTTTCTATTCCGACAGTCAGCCCGGCCTCCAGCCCTTTACGTAGCCAGCTGCGGCCATCCCATAAAAACAGGTTTTTCGCCGTCTGCTGTGACAGCGTGGACGCGCCGCGGATCCGGTTCTCATTGCGCTCATTGTGCGCCAGCGCTTTTTCTATCGCCGATACGTCGAACCCCCAGTGTTCCGGGAACTTCTGATCTTCGGCGGCAATCACCGCCAGCCCCATCCACGGAGAGATCTCATCCATACCGACCCAGTCAGAGTGCGCCAGGTAGTGGAAATCTCCGGACAGCCAGGCGCTCACCTGCCGCTCAAACATCACCGCCGAAAACGGTACCGGCAGCACGCTAAACAGCGCAATACCCCCGCCCCAGAAAACAGCGGCGATCAACAGCAAACGCAGCGCCAGACGTTTTAACAGCGCGAGGGGCGCAACGCGGAGCCTCATGCGCTCAGCGCCAGCACGCGGGCCACCAGCTTCTCAATTCCGCTGGCGGCTTGCGCAATGTCCTCCGCCAGCATATACGCCGGGGTGGTGACCACCTTATTCTCTTCATCCACCACGATGTCGTCGACCGGGCAAGGGACGTGCTCCGCCCCCATCTCTTCCACCACATCGGCGGTATCAAGATCGGTCCCAATGGTCATCCGCAGCGGAAACGCGAAGATTTTCGGCAACATCGCCGGGGCAATACACATAAAGCCCAGCGGCTTGCCGGCCTGATGCATCGCCAGCGCCAGGGCCCGCAGGTCGTGGTCCACCTGGCATTCGCTCCCTTCAGCGGCGAAGCTGCTTAAATTTTTCGCCGCACCGAAGCCGCCGGGAACGATTAGCGCATCCAGCGTCTCCTCGCGCGCCTGGGCCAGCGGCAGGATATCGCCACGGGCGATACGCGCCGCTTCCACCAGCACGTTGCGCTGCTCCGTCATCGCCTCCCCGGTCAGATGGTTGATGACGTCGCGCTGCGGTTTATCGGGCGCAAAGCACACCGCCTGCGCGCCGTGGCGCGCGATCGCCAGCAGGGTAATCACCGCCTCATGGATTTCACTGCCGTCGTACACGCCGCAGCCGCTCAGTACCACACCAATTTTTTTCATCGCTTTCGCTCCTCCATGCAACTTGCTGAAACCAGTCAAAAATGTCGATTTACTCGCTATGCTTCACATATTTTACTGATTCATGTAACAAATTAGTTAAGCTTTGCTATCTTAATCAGCGAGCAATCCACTTCTCCGGTTGCGCCACGTAACAACATCACTCAAACAACACTGGCTCAACCACCAGTTCCCTGGTGTTGGCGCAGTATTCGCGCACCCCGGTCTGTCCGGGGTCATTTTTTTCCGGTCTTCGCCACCCACGCTTTCAGTACCGCGACGTCGTTTTGCCACTCGGATTTCATCTCTTCAACCCATTCAGCGACATTATCAGACCAGGCTGGCAGATCCGGAGTCTGGATCTGCTGGCCCAGCTGCTGGATGTGGCGCAGGCCGATAGAACCTGCCGCGCCCTTGATTTTATGGCCCTCTTCGACGATCCCTTTTTGGTCACGGGCGGTCAGATTAGACTCCAGAACCGACATATAACCCGGCATCATCTTCTCGAACACCGCAAGACCATCGTTGATAAGCTTCGGCCCTACCAGCTCGATGTATTGCTCCAGCATATCGGTATCCAGCACCGCATCGGCTTTATGCAGATCGGCCGCCGGCGCGTCCTGCGTCTCCTCATCCGGCGCATCCCAGAATTTTTTGATCATGGCCGTCAGCGCCGGCACCGATAGTGGCTTGCTCAGCACATCGTCCATGCCGGCATCAAGATACTCTTTCTTATTCTTCAGCACGTTGGCGGTCAGGGCCACCAGCGGCGGTAGCTCATCAGCGGCAAAGCGCTGTTTCAGTTCGCGGGAAATATCCAGTCCGGTCATGTCCGGCAGCTGAATATCTAACAGCACGAGGTCATATTCGCCGGGCTCAAACATCTCCAGCGCGGCTTTCCCGGTCATCGCCACATCAACGCTGTTGCCCAGTTTTTCCAGCACCGAACGGGCCACAATGACGTTGAGCTCGATGTCTTCCACCAGCAGCACGTTAAGCGCCGGTAATGGCATGTCGTCTTCCGCCAACGTATCTTCCACTTCTTCCGCAATGGCAGGCGCGTGGACGGTGAGCGTAAAGGTCGCCCCCTTGCCCGGCTGGCTGGTAACGCTGATATCGCCACCCATATTACGCGCCAGGCGACGCGAGACGGCGAGGCCAATCCCGGTCCCGGTGGCCGGTTTGCCGCCGTGGCTGTCTTTAACCTGGTAATACATGGCGAATATTTTGTCCTGTTCCGCTTCAGGAATACCAATCCCGGAGTCTTCCACTTCAAAGTGCAGGATATCGCCTTCGTCATAGCGCACGCGGACGTTCACCCCGCCGCCCTGGGGGGTAAACTTCACGGCGTTGCTGATAAGGTTCCACAGGATCTGCCGCAAGCGGGTGCCGTCGGTGATCACCTTATGCGGAAGCGGCAGGCTCGGCTCCAGCACAAAGCGCAGCCCTTTCTGCTGGGCCTGCAGGCCCGAGAGGTTTTCAAGGTCGGCAAGGAAACTGGTGAAGTCCACCGGCTGGTTATCGAGCTGCACCTTGCGGCGCTCCATTTTGTCCATGTCAATAATATCATTAAAGATATTCCCCAGCGTCACCGCCGAGACATGGATGGTCTTGAGGTATTTTTCCTGCTCGCTGGTCAGTTCGGTATCCAGCAAAATTCGGCTCAGCCCGACGATCCCGTTCAGCGGAGTACGCAGCTCATGGCTGATGGTGGAGATGAAGGTGGTTTTATCCCGGCTGGCGCGCTCAAGGGCGTCCTGATAGCGTTTACGTTCGGTGATATCGCGGCCGAAGCCCATCAGGCCGCGACGCTTGCCAACGCGATCGTAATAGGGAACCTTGCGGATTTCGAAGCACGCTTTGCGGCCATCGGGATAGTCTAGCCACTGCTCATAAGTTAGCGACACATTGTGACGGAACACCTTCTCGTCGGTTTCCAGAACCTTTTCCGCCGCCTCTTCGCTATAGACGTCCTGCGGTTTGAGATGGATAAGCTGTTTCTCGCTTTTACCGGTCAACAGCTCCATCGCCCGGTTACAGCCTGAAAACTCCTTATCCTCATTGCGATAGAAGACCAGATCCGGAGAGGCATCGAGAAAAGAGCGCAGGAAGGAAGACTGCTGCTCGAGCTGGATCTGCGTCTCCTCACGTTCTTTCATCTCGATCTTCAACTGCTCAAGGGTGGTCTCACGCTCGGCTTCCGCCTTTTCACGTTCACCAATCTCCTGATTTAACTGTGCGATATTGTCTTTCAACTGCACGTTCAGCTTCAGATCGCGCTCGCGCATCTCCTCCAGCTTCTCCACCAGCCGTGAGAGACGCTGACGGGACTCTTCAAGCTGTTCCACCACCACCGAGAGAAAATAGACCGCCCATGGGGTAATCAGCAGGCCAAAGAAGATAGAGCGGATAACGTCGATGCTTTCCACCTGGCCATGCAGAACCATGGTAACCGCCATCTGCACCACGATAGCCAACACGACCAGCGCAAGAGCCAACAGCATCGAAAAGCGGACCAGACCCAGCTTCATCATCAGGTCGACATAATACTGCGCCAGCATACGAATTTGCTTCATAGGGGATTCCTTCACGACAACTTCGCACAATAATACTCAATTCTGAGCAATGCGCTGTAAGTTGTGCAAAAAATGCGGGAAGGACACGGTGCGACGGCTGGCCGCAGAGGCGAACCAGCCGCAAAAAAAGAGGGGGATCAGGAGAGGGATTAACGCTTGCTTAATGCCTCCCAGAGTCCTTTCAGGTAGGTCACGCCGAGGGCGCGATCGTATAAGCCATAGCCCGGCCGTCCGGTCTCACCCCAGATAAAACGGCCATGATCCGGGCGAATATAGCCGTCGAACCCATTGTCATACAGCGCTTGCATCACTTTATACATATCCAGAGAACCGTATTCTGACGGATGGGCGCACTCGTAAAAATCTTTATCCCGTATCAGCTTAATATTACGGACGTGGGCAAAATGAATTCGCTTGCGCCGGGTAAATTCGGCCAGGATAGCGTACACGTCGTTATCCGGATCTTCGGCGATCGAGCCGGTGCAGAGCGTAATGCCGTTGGCGGGCGAATCGACGGCCCGGCAGAGCCAGTCCAGATCGTCGCGGTTTTTTACCACCCGCGGCAAGCCAAAAATCGAGTACGGCGGATCGTCCGGGTGGATCGCCATTTTCACCCCGACCTCTTCGCAAACCGGGATCACCGCCCGCAGAAAATAGACCAGGTTCTCCCGCAGCTTTTCGTCATCTACCGCGCTATATTTGGCAAACAAGGTCTGCACCTCCGCCAGCCTTTCCGGCTCCCAGCCCGGCAACGCGAAGCCGTTTGAGTTTTCCAGCACCTCCTTCACCACGTCTTCCAGCCGCTTATCGATATCTTTCTTCTCGAAAGCCATCGTCAATGAGCCATCCGGTAGAACGTAGTTCATATCCGTCTTCATCCAGTCGAAAACCGGCATGAAGTTATAACAGATGACCTTGACGCCAAAGCGGGCAAGATTGCGGATGGTCTGCTGGTAATTGGCAATATAGCGGTCACGGGAAGGAAGGCCGATTTTGATGTCATCATGAATGTTAACGCTCTCTATCACCTCCATTTTCAGGCCTGCGGCATGGGCCTGACCGACCAGACGTTCAATTTTATCCACCGGCCATACCTCACCCACAGCGACGTCATAGAGCGCACCGACCACCCCCTCGACACCGGGCACCTGGCGAATATGTTCTAATGAAACCTTATCTTCCTCTGGCCCAAACCAGCGCATTGTCATCTGCATCGTTATCACCTGCGTTAAAATTTGCGTTTATACCCTACTACCATACCAGTAATCATAATCGAATGCGCCTTAACTGTCGTGATAGCGATCACATTCCTGCTGACCGGCTTATCTAACTGGCAATACGTGACATATTCATAATTTTTTTCAATTTATTTCAATAGATTAATCATGCTATGGCTTTTTCGGACGAGCTTTCTCAAATGTGATCCAGGCCTGATTATGATCTATTGCATACTTGTATGGTAATAAAAGCAGCGAAATTCGTTCAGAAAACAGACAATGGAAGGAATCAAAATGAGAAGCGTCGTCGTCAAAGAGCCAGGCCAACTGAACATTGAATCACGTCCGGTTCCGGTTCCGGCAGCCCATGAAGTACGGGTGAAAATTGCTTTTGCCGGGATCTGTGGTTCCGATGTACACATCTATCACGGCCACAACCCTTTCGCGAAGTATCCCCGCGTCATCGGCCATGAATTCTTTGGCATTATCGACGCCGTGGGCGAGCAGGTTTCCCCGACGCGTATCGGCGAGCGTGTCGCAGTAGACCCCGTTGTCAGTTGCGGCCATTGTTATCCTTGCTCGGTAGGCAGGCCGAATGTCTGTACCCAGCTCCAGGTCATTGGGGTTCACCGCGACGGAGGATTTAGCGACTACGCCTGCGTGCCGGCGAAAAATGCCTGGCACATCCCCGAGGCTATCACCGATCGTCAGGCAACGATGGTTGAGCCTTTTACCATCGCGGCAAATATTACCGCCCAGCTGCAACCCACGGCGCAGGATATTGCCCTGGTTTACGGCGCTGGCCCTATGGGTCTGACGATCATCCAGGCGCTGAAGGGGGTGTATGGCGTTAAGCAGGTCATCGTCGTGGATCGCATTGCCGAACGTCTGCAGATGGCCCGGGAAAACGGCGCCGATCTGACGCTCGATAACACCGACCAGCCGCTCGCTGAACAGCTGGCGCAGCGGCAGCTGGCTCCGACGCTGGTCATTGATGCCGCTTGTCACCCGGCGATCCTCCAGGAGGCCATTCTTCTCGCCTCCCCCGCCGCCCGCATCGGTATACTCGGCTTCTCCGGCGAAGCCTCTACTCTCACCCAGCAAAGTATCACCAGTAAAGAAATTTCCATTTTCTCTTCCCGCCTGAACAGCGGACGCTTTCCGCTGGTAATTGACTGGATGGAGAAAGGGCTTATCCATCCTGATGCATTAATCACCCATTGTATGCCGCTGGAACAGGTGAAAGAGGCCATGGAGATATTTGCCAACGATCGTAAAACCTGTTGCAAGGTGCTGCTGCAGCTAGGCTAAACCCTCATCATTTTAAATAACGGCCAACGGATACCTTTTTATCCGTTGCGCCTGAAATAAATAATATACTGAGCATGGTGTTATCATGGGAAAAAATATTCGCTGGATTATCGTCCTGTTATTATTTTTAGTATATATGATAAATTATCTGGACCGGGTGGCATTATCCATTACGGTACCGATGATTGAAAAAGATCTCGCGCTTAACGCTGAGCAGTTTGGCATGATTTTCGGTAGCTTTTTCTTCGGTTACGCGGTCTTTAATTTTATTGGCGGTCTGGCCGTGGATAAATTCGGCGCAACGCTGGTGATGGGTCTGGCGGTCGGTCTGTGGTCGCTATTTTGCGGCTTAACCGCGGTTGCCACCGGTTTTTATTCCATGCTGGTGCTGCGGGTGCTTTTCGGGATGGCGGAAGGCCCGATTTGCGCGTCGGCGAACAAAATGATCAACGGCTGGTTTCCTAAAAAGCAAGCGGCTACCGCCGTCGGCTTCCTCAGCGCTGGCTCTCCGCTGGGCGGCGCAGTCGCTGGCCCCATCGTGGGTTACCTGGCTCTGGCATTCGGCTGGCGTCCCGCGTTTATGATTATTTTCGCTATCGGTATTGTCTGGATGATAGCGTGGTTTTTTATTGCCGCTAATTCGCCCGAAAAGCATAAAAAAGTCAGCCAGGAAGAACTTAAGCTGATTAATAAAATGAAGGAAGAAGAAGTCGCGCTGGAAACAACAGAAAATCAAACGGCTCACTCGCTGGGTTATTATCTGAAACAACCTATTATTCTGGTGACAGCCTTTGCCTTCTTCTGCTACAACTATATTCTGTTTTTCTTTCTCAGCTGGTTCCCGTCCTATCTGGTACAACAGCACCATCTGGATATTAAACAGATGAGCCTTACCACCATGATCCCATGGATAGTCGGCTTTGTCGGTCTGGCGCTTGGAGGCTATATCTCCGATAAAATTTTTAAAATTACCGGCCGCCTGCTGCTGTCGCGCAAAATTGTACTGGTGGTATGTCTGCTAATGGCCGCTATCTGCGTCGGGCTCGCGGGTACCGTCAGCAGCGTCGTTCCTGCCGTTCTGCTCATGTCGGTCTCCATCTTTTTCCTCTATGTGACCGGGGCGATCTACTGGGCGATTATCCAGGACGTGGTGCATAAATCCCGCGTCGGCGGTGCCAGCGGCTTTATCCACCTTATCGGCAGTATCTCGGGTATTGTGGGGCCGATTGTCACTGGCTATATCGTGCAGTCTACCGGTAAATTCGACAGCGCCTTTGTCCTCGCCGGCACTATCGCCGCGCTCGGCGCCCTGCTGGTGCTGTTCGTGATCAAAACTCCGCGAGTGACGATGAAAGCCAGCCAGGCATAATGGCAGGAGAGCGATGTCCGGCATTGTCCCGGACATCGCGTGCTCCTACTTCTCAACCAGGGGAGCGACCCAGCTGCGGCCCAGCGCCGAGCCCTGAGCGCCCTGCTCATTCAGATAACGATCCAGTTCGACCATTCCGGTCCAGCGATTTTCGCACCACAGCGGCGCCAGCAGCGTGGGACGGCGGGCGCTGGCCGAAATACGGTGGTAGATCACCTCCGGCGGCGTATGGCGGATCATCTCCCCGGCGGTCACGGTATACGCCTCCAGTTCGATGCCATCGAGGCGCCCGGCTTGCCAGGCTTTGGCCATAATGCTGCCTTTAACAATGTGCAGCGGGTGCAGCTTGATACCATCCACCCCGGTCGCCACCACCTGCTCCAGGGTCTGCAGACAGTGCTCCTGGGTTTCCCCGGGCAGACCGACGATCAGATGCGTGCAGACTTTCAGCCCTCGCTCTCGCGCCAGGCGCGCGGTACGCTGGTAACAGGCGAAATCATGTCCACGGTTAATGCGATGCAGGGTTTTATCATGGGCAGTTTGCAGCCCCAGCTCCAGCCACACCTCATACCCCTGCTGATGGTATTCACTTAGCAGGTCAAGGACTGCCTCCGGCACGCAGTCCGGACGAGTGCCGACGCAGAGGCCAACGATATTTGCGGCACTGACGGCCTGACGATACATTGAGCGGAGCACCTGCACTTCAGCGAAGGTGTTGGTGTAGGCCTGAAAATAGGCCAGATAGCGCTTCGCCCGGTTGACGAGCTGCGCCTGATGAGCAAGTTGCTCGGCGATGGAACGATGCTGCTGCGCCTCATCGGCAAAGGAAGCCACATTACAGAAAGTGCAGCCGCCACGGCCCAGCGTTCCGTCGCGATTTGGGCAGCTAAAACCGCCGTGCAGCGTCAGCTTATGGACCTTTTCGCCGTAGCGGCGCGTAAGATCCCCACCAAACATATTGACTAATTTCTGTAACTGCATAATCTGATAGACCGGCCTCAACAAAGGGGGCCAAGCCTGCCATTTTTCGTCACCGACGGCGATGACCTGGATCAATCGTCAACGCGGCGGCCAATCCTATTGCATAAACAATCATGATTACTGCAATTTCATTCACCAGTGAGGTGATGAGTTTTGCTTATATTTAGCGTGCTGGTAGCCCTAATCTTCTACATGATAAAAAACAGTATTAATATCTACCAGATAAAATGTATGCAGCTAAATATACTAACAGTAGGTTATATTTTAGCGCATAACGGTAATGCAAAGCCGCGTGCATAGTGAGACAGATCACACTACCTCATCCTTCCTCAGGCGTTTACAAAGCATAAAAAAAGGTATAATTTACAATAAAAACAACAAGTTAAATGCTGTATAGCACATTTTTGTATTAATAAGATTGCCATTTGACGTAAGTGTGGATTCCCGATAAGTTGGGAATCCGCTGGAAGCTTTCTGGATGAGCACTCTGCTCATCATATTTATGCAGTAATTGAGATTCCCTCTTAACAGCAAGTCCTCAAACTTGTGTACCGATGCGAAAAGGATTTAAAGAGGGCGAATGCGAGGTGCAAACCCCGTCGCCACGCTCTTTCTGTGCCTGTGCGCAATCGGTATCGGAGGGTGTCCGTAGAGCCTGGGGAGGTTCACTGATATGTTGTACGACAAATCCCTTGAGAGGGATAACTGTGGTTTCGGCCTGATCGCCCACATAGAAGGCGAACCTAGCCACAAGGTAGTGCGAACCGCGATACACGCACTGGCCCGCATGCAGCACCGTGGCGCAATCCTTGCCGATGGTAAAACCGGCGACGGTTGCGGTCTGCTGCTGCAAAAACCCGATCGTTTCTTCCGCATCGTTGCTGAAGAGCGCGGCTGGCGTTTAGCCAAAAACTACGCCGTTGGGATGCTGTTCCTGAATAAAGATCCTGAGCTGGCTAAAGCGGCGCGCCGCATCGTTGAAGAAGAACTTCAACTTGAGACCCTGTCGATTGTCGGCTGGCGCGATGTGCCGACCAACGAAGGCGTGCTCGGTGAAATCGCCCTCTCCTCGCTGCCCCGTATTGAGCAAATCTTTGTGAACGCCCCGGCTGGCTGGCGCCCGCGCGATATGGAGCGCCGTCTGTTTATTGCGCGTCGTCGCATTGAAAAACGCCTGCAGGATGACAAAGATTTCTACGTTTGTAGCCTGTCGAACCTGGTCAATATCTATAAAGGTCTGTGTATGCCGGCGGATTTGCCGCGCTTCTACCTGGACCTCGCGGACCTGCGCCTGGAGTCGGCTATTTGCCTGTTCCACCAGCGCTTCTCCACTAACACCGTGCCGCGCTGGCCGCTGGCGCAACCGTTCCGCTACCTGGCGCACAACGGTGAAATCAACACCATCACCGGCAACCGCCAGTGGGCCCGCGCCCGTACCTATAAGTTCCAGACCCCGCTGATCCCGGATCTGCACGACGCCGCGCCGTTCGTTAACGAAACCGGCTCTGACTCCAGTTCAATGGACAACATGCTGGAGCTGCTGCTGGCCGGCGGGATGGATATCGTGCGCGCCATGCGCCTGCTGGTGCCGCCAGCCTGGCAGAACAACCCGGATATGGATCCGGAGCTGCGTTCGTTCTTCGACTTTAACTCCATGCATATGGAGCCGTGGGACGGCCCGGCGGGCATCGTCATGTCCGATGGCCGCTACGCTGCCTGTAACCTCGATCGTAATGGCCTGCGCCCGGCGCGCTACGTCATTACCAAAGATAAGCTCATCACCTGCGCCTCTGAAGTCGGTATCTGGGACTACCAGCCGGACGAAGTGGTCGAGAAAGGCCGCGTGGGCCCAGGCGAGCTGATGGTTATCGATACCCGTGCCGGACGCATTCTGCACTCGGCGGAAACCGATGACGATCTGAAAAGCCGCCATCCGTATAAAGAGTGGATGGAGAAAAACGTTCGTCGCCTGGTACCGTTCGAAGATCTGCCGGACGAAGAAGTTGGCAGCCGCCAGCTGGACGACGACACGCTCGCCAGCTTCCAGAAACAGTTTAACTACAGTGCGGAAGAGCTGGATTCCGTCCTGCGCGTGCTCGGCGAGAATGGCCAGGAAGCGGTCGGCTCAATGGGCGATGACACGCCTTTCGCCGTGCTCTCCAGTCAGCCGCGTATTATCTACGATTACTTCCGTCAGCAGTTTGCCCAGGTGACGAACCCACCGATCGATCCGCTGCGTGAAGCCCATGTTATGTCGCTGGCCACCAGCATCGGTCGCGAAATGAACGTCTTCTGCGAAGCGGAAGGCCAGGCCCATCGTCTGAGTTTCAAATCGCCGATCCTGCTGTACTCCGATTTCAAACAGCTGACAACGATGGAAGAAGAGCACTACCGTGCCGACGTCCTCGACATCACTTTCAATCCGGCAGAGGCCTCCCTCGGCGAGACGGTGAAAGCGCTGTGTGACAAAGCGGAGCAAATGGTGCGCAACGGCACCGTGCTGCTGGTGCTGTCCGACCGCAACATCGCCAAAGACCGTCTGCCGGTACCGGCGCCAATGGCCGTTGGCGCAATCCAGACCCGTCTGGTCGATAAAAGTCTGCGTTGCGATGCCAACATCATCGTTGAAACCGCCAGCGCCCGCGATCCGCACCACTTCGCCGTGCTGCTCGGCTTCGGTGCGACGGCTATCTACCCGTACCTCGCCTATGAAACGCTGGCGAAGCTGGTCGACAGCAAAGCCATCGATAAAGCGTACCGTGCGGTGATGCTGAACTATCGCAACGGTATCAACAAAGGTCTGTACAAGATCATGTCGAAGATGGGGATCTCGACCATCGCGTCCTACCGCTGCTCGAAGCTGTTCGAAGCGGTCGGTCTGCATCGCGAGGTTTCCGATCTCTGCTTCCAGGGCGTGGTCAGCCGTATCGGCGGCGCCGGCTTCGACGATTTCCAGCAGGATCTGCTGAATCTGTCGAAACGCGCCTGGCTGGCACGTAAGCCACTGGCTCAGGGCGGCCTGCTGAAGTTCGTGCACGGCGGCGAATATCACGCCTACAACCCGGACGTGGTTCAGACCCTGCAGAAAGCCGTGCAGAGCGGCGAATACAGCGACTATCAACAATACGCGAAACTGGTTAACGAACGTCCGGCGGCCACGCTGCGCGATCTGCTGGCGCTCAATCCAGGCGAAGACGCTGTCAGTATCGACGACGTAGAACCGGCGAAAGAGCTGTTCAAACGCTTCGATACCGCGGCGATGTCGATCGGCGCCCTGAGCCCGGAAGCGCACGAATCGCTGGCGGAAGCGATGAACAGCATCGGCGGCTTCTCTAACTCCGGTGAAGGCGGCGAAGACCCGGCGCGCTACGGCACCAATAAAGTGTCGCGCATCAAGCAGGTGGCGTCCGGCCGCTTCGGCGTCACGCCAGCCTATCTGGTCAACGCCGACGTTATCCAGATCAAAGTCGCCCAGGGGGCGAAGCCGGGTGAAGGCGGTCAGTTGCCGGGTGATAAAGTCACCCCGTACATCGCCAAACTGCGCTATTCCGTTCCGGGCGTGACACTGATCTCCCCGCCGCCGCACCACGATATCTACTCTATCGAGGATTTGGCGCAGCTGATTTTCGACCTCAAGCAGGTCAACCCGAAAGCGATGATTTCGGTCAAACTGGTTTCTGAACCGGGCGTTGGCACCATCGCCACCGGCGTGGCCAAAGCCTATGCCGATCTGATCACCATTGCCGGCTACGACGGCGGCACCGGAGCGAGCCCGCTCTCTTCGGTGAAATATGCCGGCTGTCCGTGGGAGCTTGGCCTGGTGGAAACCCAGCAGGCGCTGGTCGCTAACGGTCTGCGTCATAAGATCCGTCTGCAGGTGGATGGCGGCCTGAAAACCGGCCTCGATATCATCAAAGCGGCGATCCTCGGCGCAGAGAGCTTCGGTTTCGGTACCGGCCCGATGGTCGCGCTGGGCTGTAAATACCTGCGTATTTGCCACCTGAACAACTGCGCGACCGGCGTGGCGACTCAGGATGACAAACTGCGTAAGAACCACTATCACGGTCTGCCGTTCAAAGTGACCAACTACTTTGAATTTATCGCCCGTGAGACCCGCGAGCTGATGGCCCAGCTGGGCGTCAAGCGTCTGGTGGATCTGATCGGCCGCACCGATCTGCTCAAAGAGCTGGATGGGTTTACTGCCAAGCAGCAGAAACTGGATCTGGGTAAACTGCTGGAGACCGCAGAGCCGCATCCGGGCAAAGCGTTGTACTGCACCGAAAACAACCCGCCGTTCGATAACGGCGTGCTCAACGCCCAGCTGCTGCAGCAGGCGAAACCGTACGTGGATGAAAAGCAGAGCAAGACGTTCTGGTTTGATATCCGCAACACTGACCGCTCCGTGGGGGCCTCGCTGTCCGGGTATATCGCCCAGACCCATGGCGACCAGGGACTGGCGGGCGACCCGATCGTCGCTCACTTTAGTGGTACCGCGGGGCAGAGCTTCGGCGTGTGGAACGCCGGTGGCGTAGAGCTGCATCTGACCGGCGATGCCAACGACTATGTCGGTAAAGGCATGGCGGGCGGTCTGCTGGCCATTCGTCCTCCGGTCGGCTCTGCGTTCCGCAGCCATGAAGCCAGCATTATCGGCAACACCTGCCTGTACGGCGCGACCGGTGGTCGTCTGTACGCCGCAGGCCGCGCGGGTGAGCGTTTCGCCGTGCGTAACTCCGGCGCCATTACCGTGGTGGAAGGCATCGGTGACAACGGCTGTGAATATATGACCGGCGGCATCGTCTGCGTGCTCGGTAAAACCGGCGTCAACTTTGGCGCAGGGATGACCGGCGGCTTTGCTTATGTCCTGGATGAAGATGGCGACTTCCGTAAACGCGTGAACCCGGAACTGGTGGAAGTGCTGGACGTTGATTCCCTGGCTATCCATGAAGAGCACCTGCGCGGTTTAATCACCGAACACGTGCAGCTTACCGGTTCGCAACGTGGCGAAGAGATCCTCGCCAACTGGCCGGCCTTCTCCGCGAAGTTTGCGCTGGTTAAACCGAAGTCCAGCGATGTTAAAGCACTGTTGGGTCACCGTAGTCGTTCCGCAGCTGAGCTGCGGGTGCAGGCGCAGTAAGGGGTTAAGATGAGTCAGAACGTTTATCAATTTATCGACCTGCAGCGCGTTGATCCGCCAAAGAAACCGCTGAAGATCCGTAAAATTGAGTTTGTGGAAATTTACGAGCCGTTTTCAGAAGGCCAGGCCAAGGCGCAGGCAGATCGCTGCCTCTCCTGCGGCAACCCGTACTGCGAATGGAAGTGCCCGGTGCATAACTACATCCCGAACTGGCTGAAGCTGGCCAACGAGGGGCGTATTTTTGAGGCGGCTGAGCTGTCGCATCAGACCAACACCCTGCCGGAAGTCTGCGGGCGCGTTTGCCCGCAGGACCGCCTGTGTGAAGGCTCCTGTACGCTGAACGATGAGTTCGGCGCGGTGACCATCGGCAACATCGAGCGCTATATCAATGACAAAGCGTTCGAAATGGGCTGGCGCCCGGATCTCTCCGGCGTGAAGCCGACCGGTAAAACCGTCGCGATCATCGGCGCCGGACCGGCGGGCCTCGCCTGTGCCGACGTGTTGACCCGTAACGGCGTTAAAGCGGTGGTGTTTGACCGCCATCCGGAAATCGGCGGCCTCCTGACCTTCGGTATTCCGGCGTTCAAGCTGGAAAAAGAGGTAATGACCCGCCGCCGGGAGATCTTCACCGGCATGGGGATTGAGTTCAAACTCAATACCGAAGTGGGCCGGGACGTGCAGCTCGACGACCTGCTGAAAGAGTACGATGCCGTGTTCCTCGGCGTTGGCACCTATCAGTCGATGCGCGGTGGACTGGACAACGAAGACGCCCCGGGCGTCTACGACGCGCTGCCGTTCCTGATCGCTAACACCAAACAGATCATGGGCTTTGGCGAAACGGCCGATGAGCCCTATGTCAGCATGGAAGGCAAACGCGTGGTCGTGCTCGGCGGTGGCGACACCGCGATGGACTGCGTGCGGACCTCCATTCGTCAGAATGCGGCGCACGTGATCTGCGCCTATCGTCGTGACGAAGAGAACATGCCGGGTTCAAAACGCGAAGTGAAAAACGCGCGTGAGGAAGGCGTTGAGTTCCAGTTCAACGTCCAGCCGCTGGGTGTGGAAGTGAATGCCAATGGCAAAGTGTGCGGCGTGAAGATGGCGCGCACCGAAATGGGCCAGCCGGACGCGAAAGGCCGCCGTCGCGCGGAGATCGTCCCTGGTTCAGAGCATGTGGTGCCGGCAGACGCCGTAGTGATGGCGTTTGGTTTCCGTCCCCACAGCATGGAGTGGCTGGCGAAGCACAGCGTCGAGCTGGACTCTCAGGGCCGTATCATTGCGCCGGAAGGCAGCGACAACGCCTTCCAGACCAGCAACCCGAAAATCTTCGCCGGTGGCGATATCGTTCGCGGTTCCGACCTGGTGGTGACAGCGATTGCCGAAGGCCGGAAAGCGGCGGACGGGATCCTCAACTACCTCGAGGTCTGATTAGGCTCTGAGCCTCAGCGCATAAAAGCCCGATGGTTAACGCCATCGGGCTTTTTTATTGCTCATTCGCCGGGCAAACCGCCGCTTTCAGCGCCGAATTATACCAGCCGCAGATATGCTCTAAGCGAGTGATCGCCGAGCCGACGGTCACCGCCCACGCGCCGCAGCGCATCGCCTCCGCCGCCTGGGCTGGCGTGTTATAGCGCCCCTCGGCAATCACCCTGCAGCCTGCCACGCTCAGGCTTTTCACCAGCGCCAGGTCCGGCTCAACAGGTGTCTCATTCGCGGTATAGCCCGAGAGGGTGGTACCGATAATCTCAGCGCCCAACTGCCAGCACTCGAGGGCGTCGTCGAGAGATGAGCAATCGGCCATCGCCACTTTCCCCTGCTGGTGAATTTCAGCTAACAGTGACGAAACGGTGGCCGGACGCCGCCGCCGCGTGCCATCGAAAGCAATGATATCGGCCCCGGCCTGCGCCAGGGCATTCACATCCGCAAGCCACGGGGTAATTCGCACCGGGCTATCGGGCAGATCGCGTTTGATCAACCCAATAACGGGCACCGTCACTAACGGACGAACGGCCTGCAGGTTGGCCAGCCCTTCTATGCGTAGCGCCACCGCTCCCGCCTGTTCGGCCGCCAGCGCCATTGCCGCGACGATAGCGGGGTTATCCAGCGGACTGCCCGGTACCGGCTGGCAGGAAACGATTAACCCACCATGATGGTGTATACGCGAATTTAGTTGAGCCAATAAAGACATTCCTGCTCCCTGAACGATACGTTTAGCGTAACAGTATCAGCCGCAGGACGTGCGATGTGTGGCGGGGTTAACAAAGCAGACAGGTAAAAAAACAGGCCCCGCAGGGCCTGTCAGAGAAAGGATTTACTTCACCACGCGCAGCGCCGGGCGACCACCGCGCGGCGGCGGCGTGTCGTCAGGATCGTCGTCGTGATTATCCGGCTTATCGCCATCAATCACCGACATCACCGTTTCGTTTTCGCTCTCAGGCGCGACATCATCATCGTTGAGGCTGCTGACGTCTTCGTCATAAGCCGCTTCCGGTTCAAACATCGTACCGGCGCCGTTCTCACGGGCATAGATAGCGAGTACCGCAGCCAGCGGGACAGAAACGTTACGCGGCACGCCGCCAAAGCGCGCGTTAAAGCGCACTTCATCGTTCGCCAGCTCGAGATTGCCGACCGCACGCGGGGCAATGTTGAGAACGATTTGCCCGTCGCGCGCGTACTCCATCGGCACGAGCACACCCGGCAGCGTGACATCCACCACCAGGTGCGGCGTCAGCTGGTTATCCAGCAGCCAGTCATAAAACGCCCGTAACAGATACGGGCGACGCGGCGTCAGCTGTGATACATCCATTATTTAGCCCCGACCGAGGCGCATTTCACGCTCGGCTTCAGTTAAAGAAGCGAGGAAGGAATCACGCTCAAATACGCGAGTCATATAGCCTTTGAGCTCTTTCGCACCTGCGCCAACCAGTTCCACACCGAGAACCGGCAGACGCCACAGCAGCGGCGCCAGGTAGCAGTCTACCAGGCTGAACTCATCGCTCAGGAAGTAAGGTTTCTGGGTGAAGACCGGCGCGATGGCCAGCAGTTCTTCACGTAGCTGCTTACGCGCAGCATCAGCTTGTGCTGCGGTACCGCTCTGGATGGTATTCATCAGCGAATACCAGTCCTTCTCGATACGTTGCATATACAGGCGGCTTTCACCACGCGCCACCGGATAAACCGGCATTAACGGCGGGTGCGGGAAACGCTCATCCAGATACTCCATAATGATGCGGGATTCCCACAGAGTGAGCTCACGATCCACCAGCGTCGGTACGCTTTGATTCGGGTTGAGGTCAATCAGATCCTGAGGCGGGTTGTCCTTCTCCACGTGCTCTATCTCAAAACTGACACCCTTTTCGGCCAGCACAATGCGGACCTGATGGCTATAGATGTCAGTAGGACCAGAAAACAGCGTCATTACCGAACGTTTGTTGGCAGCGACAGCCATGAAAACCTCCAGGTATATTCAGAATTTTGTACTGCTGCCAGCCACTCATGGCCAGCCAGATGTAAAAACCCCAGTAGCGTGATGTCACCTTCGTTCACGAATAAAACAAAAAATGAACAATCACCAGCATTTGGGCAGAAAATTGGATGATAGTTTACCAGATTTTGAAGACGTTGTGGTGAGGGGATTCTGGAAATGCTGAAAAAGTGGCGAGAACCGGCGCTATGCTTGTGGATAACAGCCGTTTTATCCATAAAAAAACCCGCCGAAGCGGGTTTTTTCGCAAATTGTTCTGCGTGAGCAGAAAACAATTAACGTTTGGAGAACTGCGGACGACGACGTGCTTTACGCAGACCGACTTTCTTACGTTCAACCTGACGAGCGTCACGAGTAACGAAGCCAGCTTTACGCAGTTCAGAACGCAGGGACTCGTCGTACTCCATCAGAGCGCGGGTGATACCGTGACGGATCGCACCAGCCTGACCAGAGATACCACCACCTTTAACAGTGATGTACAGATCCAGTTTCTCAACCATGTCGACCAGTTCCAGCGGCTGGCGAACTACCATGCGGGCAGTTTCGCGACCGAAGTACTGTTCCAGAGAACGCTGGTTGATAACGATTTTGCCGTTGCCCGGTTTGATGAAAACGCGAGCTGCGGAACTTTTGCGGCGACCAGTGCCGTAGTATTGATTTTCAGCCATTGCCTATAATCCCGATTAGATGTCAAGAACTTGCGGTTGCTGTGCCGCGTGGTTGTGCTCGTTACCCGCGTAAACTTTCAGTTTACGGTACATAGCACGACCCAGCGGGCCTTTTGGCAGCATGCCTTTAACCGCGATTTCAATCACACGCTCAGGACGGCGGGCAATCATCTCTTCAAAGGTCGCTTCTTTGATACCACCGATGTGGCCGGTGTGGTGGTAGTACATTTTGTCTTCGCGCTTGTTGCCGGTAACAGCAACTTTTTCTGCGTTCAGAACGATGATGTAATCACCGGTATCAACGTGCGGAGTGTATTCCGCTTTGTGCTTACCGCGCAGGCGACGAGCCAGTTCAGTAGCCAGACGGCCCAGAGTTTTACCGGTCGCGTCAACAACATACCAGTCGCGTTTTACGGTTTCTGGTTTAGCTGTAAAAGTTTTCATTAAAAGCTTACCCAAATAATAAGTTACACGTTGGTGAACACCCAAACGTTTAGTCAGTTGAGGTTCACACGACATTGTCCAGCAAACCTACCCCTTCGAATAGCCTATGCCGGCGCATAGAAAGTTTCGGGAAAAAAACCTTCTCGTAACGTGGGGTCGCAAGATTATAGAGAAGTCGGGGTCAAAGATCGACCCCTTTATGAGATTTTTCAGGCAGGTCCCGGGACAGCCTTGCGGCCCTGAATCCGCCTGAAAAAGTGCCCTGTCAGGGCATATGCGGACGCTTGAGATACTCTTCGCTCTGCATCTCCTGCAGACGCGACAGACAGCGCTGGAACTCAAACTTCAGCCGCTCGCCCTGGTAAATGTCGTACAGCGGTACCGCGGCGCTGACCACCAGTTTGACATGACGCTCATAGAACTCATCCACCAGGGCGATAAAGCGCCGGGCTTCGCTTTCCAGCTGCGCGGTCATCACCGGCACGTCGAACAGCATCACGGTATGGAACAGGCGGGAGAGCGCGATATAGTCATGCTGACTGCGCGCATCCACGCACAGCGTGGCGAATGATGCCGCCAGCGTCTGGTTTTCCACGCCGAGGGTCGGCAGCTCACGGTGGTTGACCTCCAGCGTCGGCCCGGCAGCGCGCGGCGCGCCGGCCAGCGCGAGCCACAGTTTATCCATCTGTTCACGCGTGTCGTTATTCAGCGGCGACAACCACAGGTGCGCTTGCGTCAGGGTACGCAAGCGATAATCGATTCCGGCATCGACGTTCATAATATCGCAATGCTGCTTGATGGCGTCGATAGCGGGCAGAAAACGGGCACGCTGCAAGCCATTGCGATAGAGCTCATCCGGCGGAATATTGGAGGTGGCGACCAGGGTGATGCCGCGGGCAAACAGGGCTTTCATCAGCCCGCCCAGCAGCATGGCGTCGGTAATATCGGAGACAAAAAACTCGTCGAAGCAGAGCACGTCGGTTTCCGCTTTAAAGCGGTCGGCGACAATCTCCAGCGGGTCGCTATGGCCCTGCAGGGTGGTCAGCTCTTCGTGAACCCGCAGCATAAAGCGATGGAAATGCAGGCGCTGCTTACGCTCGCCCGGCAGGCTCTGGTAAAACAGGTCCATCAGCCAGGTTTTCCCCCGCCCTACGCCGCCCCACATATACAGGCCGCGGACAGGTGCCGCCTCGGCAGCCGGTTCGCGCTTACCCAGCAGTTTGCCGAATTTCGCGCGCAAACCGCCGCCAGACGCGACGGGCGCGGGCTGAGTCTGCAGTTCCTGGTAAATGGTATCAAGGCGGCTCACCGCTTCTTGCTGGACGTCGTCGGGTTGATGGCTGCCCTCTTTCAGGGCTAAAAGGTAACGCGATGTTGGAGACAGGCTTTGCATGATCTAATTGTTATTCCTTGAAAACCGTAATGCCGAAGCTCACGATTGACGAAAAAAAGGCCGTTCTACACTACGCGATGATACGCCAGGATTCCACTTCTGTGGAATTAGCGGTTATAGTGGCACTATCGGGCGCAGGCGGAGAGCCTAACAGCCACCCTACGGAACCACAAAACAACGGGAGATGTTCATGACCTGGGAATACGCGCTAATTGGGTTAGTCGTCGGTATCATCATTGGTGCCGTCGCCATGCGTTTCGGCAACCGCAAACTGCGCCAGCAGCAGGCGCTGCAGTTTGAACTGGAAAAGAATAAAGCCGAGCTTGAAGAGTACCGTGAAGAGCTGGTGAGCCACTTTGCGCGCAGCGCCGAACTGTTAGATAACATGGCGCATGACTATCGTCAGCTGTATCAGCATATGGCGAAAAGCTCTAACAACCTGCTGCCGGACTCTATGGCAGACGCCAACCCGTTCCGCAACCGCCTGGAAGAGTCTGAAGCCAGCAACGATCAGGCACCGGTCCAGATGCCGCGCGACTATTCCGAAGGCGCATCCGGTTTGCTGCGTGGTGGTGCAAAACGCGATTAATGAATTACTTCTGATTAAATTTTCTCCGGGCGCACCTGCTGCGCCCGCTCCTTCCCCCACTTCCCGGCTACAATTTAAACCAGTACCCACATTGTTACCTGTGCAAAAATTCAATAACATCAGGCTATTCAGGACGTTTTCCCATACACCTCAGGTTACGAGAGCCAGCATCTAATGAAGAAACAGACTTTGCTGTTGAGTGCGTTAGCGTTAAGCATTGGGTTATCGTTGTCGGTTCTGCCTCCGGCAGCAGCATCTTTACCGACTCAGGTGCCCGGCCAGGGCGCGTTACCGAGCCTGGCGCCGATGCTGGAAAAAGTCCTGCCGGCGGTGGTCAGCGTGCAGGTGGAAGGCACTGCCTCGCCGACGCTCAATATGCCGGAAGAGCTGAAGAAATATTTTGGCGATAACGCCCCGCAGGAGCAGGCGCAGCCGTTTGAAGGGCTTGGCTCCGGTGTCATCATCGACGCAGCGAAAGGCTACGTGCTGACCAATAATCACGTCATTAATCAGGCGCAGAAGATCAGCGTCCAGCTCAACGATGGCCGTGAATTCGATGCCAAACTGGTCGGCAGCGATGAACAGAGCGATATCGCTCTGCTGGAGCTGATTAAGCCGGCGAACCTGACGCAAATCGCCATTGCTGACTCCGATAAACTCCGCGTCGGCGATTTCGCCGTCGCCGTCGGCAACCCGTTCGGCCTTGGCCAGACCGCCACCTCCGGCATTATCTCTGCCCTTGGCCGCAGCGGCCTGAACCTGGAAGGACTGGAGAATTTCATTCAGACCGACGCCTCGATTAACCGCGGCAATTCCGGCGGCGCGCTGCTGAATCTCAACGGCGAGCTTATCGGCATTAATACCGCTATTCTGGCGCCGGGCGGCGGTAGCGTCGGCATCGGCTTTGCCATCCCGAGTAATATGGCGAAAACCCTTGCCGACCAGCTCATCCAGTTTGGCGAAATCAAACGCGGCCTGCTGGGCATTAAAGGCATGGAAATGAGCGCCGACATCGCCAAGGCGATGAATCTTGACGTTCAGCGTGGCGCCTTTGTTAGTGAAGTCCTGCCAAACTCCGGTTCCGCCAAAGCGGGGATCAAATCCGGCGACGTCATCGTGAGCCTGAACGGCAAACCGCTGAACAGTTTCGCCGAACTGCGCTCGCGAATCGCGACCACCGAGCCGGGGACTAAAGTCAAACTGGGACTGCTGCGCGATGGAAAACCGGTCGATGTCGAAGTGACCCTGGATAAGAGCACTTCCTCCACCGCCAGCGCGGAGCTGATTATCCCGGCTCTGCAGGGCGCCTCGTTCAGCGACGGCCAGATGAAAGATGGCACCAAAGGGGTGGTGATCGATAATGTGGATAAAGGCAGCGCCGCCGCCCAGGTCGGCTTGCATAAAGATGACATTATCATTGGCCTTAACCGGGAGCGTATTCACTCGATTGCCGAACTGCGCAAAGTGCTCGAAGGCAAACCGCCGGTTATCGCCCTGAACGTGATCCGTGGTAATGAAAGCATTTACCTGCTGCTGCGCTGATTTCGCCCCGGACATCGCCGCCATGTGCGATGTCCGGACAACTCATGCTATGCTGCGCCTGACCATTCATTAACGATATCTGCATCATGCCTGGAAAGTTATTACGTTCAGTACTCATCGGTTTGATTGTTGGGGGCTTGCTGCTGGCCCTGATGCCCTCACTGCGCCAGTGGCAGCTGACGCCGATCACTCAGAACGATACGGCAGACGACTCCCCGGCGAGCTATAACGCTGCGGTGCGTCGCGCGGCCCCCGCCGTGGTGAACGTCTATAACCGTGCCCTGAACAGCACCAGCCATAATCAGCTGACGCTGGGTTCCGGAGTGATCATGGATCAGCGCGGCTATATCCTGACCAACAAGCATGTTATCAACGATGCGGATCAGATTATCGTCGCCCTGCAGGACGGCCGCGTCTTCGAAGCGCTGCTGGTAGGCTCCGATTCCCTCACCGATCTCGCCGTGCTCAAGATCAATGCTACCGGCGGGCTGCCGGTGATCCCGATTAACCCGAAACGCACGCCGCATATTGGCGATGTGGTGCTGGCGATAGGCAACCCTTATAACCTGGGGCAGACCATCACTCAGGGGATCATCAGCGCCACAGGGCGTATTGGCCTCAACCCAACCGGTCGTCAGAACTTCCTGCAGACTGACGCCTCGATCAACCACGGTAACTCGGGTGGAGCGCTGGTGAACTCGCTCGGCGAGCTGATGGGGATTAACACCCTCTCCTTCGATAAGAGTAATGATGGCGAAACGCCGGAAGGCATTGGCTTTGCAATCCCGTTCCAGTTAGCGACCAAAATTATGGATAAGCTGATCCGTGATGGTCGGGTGATCCGTGGCTATATCGGTATTAGCGGTCGGGAGATCGCCCCGCTGCACGCGCAGGGCGGTGGGATCGATCAGATTCAGGGGATCGTGGTTAACGATGTGGCACCGGACGGACCGGCGGCACAAGCCGGGATCCGCGCCAATGACGTGATCATCTCCGTGAATGACAAACCCGCCGTCTCGGCGCTGGAGACGATGGATCAGGTGGCCGAGATCCGCCCGGGATCGGAAATTCCGGTGGTTATCATGCGTGATGATAAGAAAATCACGCTCCATATTGCCGTGCAGGAATACCCGGCCACTAACTAAATGCCTCCCCCCTTCCGGGGAGCCTCGTTAATCGCTAAATACCGGACCGGCCGGGAATCTCACCAGAAACCCGGTCACCGCCAGCAGCGATCTCAGCGCGGGCCAGACTATCTGGCGCTCACGCAGTCCGTCATCCAGCGTCAGTAGCGCAAACTCCCCCTTCTCACCCAGCACGCCTCCCTGCCAGAGCAGGCGCTGCGCCTGCTGTCGCGCCCAGGGCGACTCGCTCTTCCAGGCCAGCAGATGCAGCAGCGCCTGCTGCAGACAGACGCCGTGGGAATGGTTATCCCGCAGCAGACGCCGGTAAACGGGCAGGGAAATGCTGCGCACGGTATAAAATCCGCTGCCCGCCTCTTCGTCGCCGTCGGGAAGCGCGCGGGCGAACTGCCCCGCCACGTCGCACAGCCGGTTGTGCGTCAGCGGAAGATGCCGGGCGCTGAGCGCCCCGGCCGCCATGCACAGCAGGCCGCTGCGCTGCAGCGAGGGCGCCGCAGGGTGCACGACCGCCGCCGGAAAGGCACTTGCATCGCCGGTGTCGCGATCGGCGCCAGCTTCATAACAGCTGGCCAGCAGCGCTTCGCCAGGCGCGACGTTCAGCGGAGGAGTCAGCAGATTCAGTGCCGGCTGCAGTTGCGCGATTTCATCGCCTGACGTCAGCATGGCGTCAACCACCGCCTCCCGTGTCGATGTCCGGTTTTCCGGACAGCATGCTATGGTTTCATTCATCACCGTCTCCTTATGAGAGATCCCCGCGGCCGACATGCCAGCCGCGGGAACAGGCTGGCCTACATCGCCAGCACGTACTTGAGCATCACCCCGGCGGCGATCGCCGAGCCGATCACCCCCGCCACGTTCGGGCCCATCGCGTGCATCAGCAGGAAGTTCTGCCCGTCCGCGTCCAGGCCCACCTTGTTCGACACCCTGGCCGCCATCGGCACCGCCGACACCCCCGCCGAGCCGATCAGCGGGTTGATTTTGTGCCGG
>NZ_JBMAXV010000045.1:0-34019 GCF_048589245.1 Klebsiella sp. 10982 | reverse complement strand
CTGTAAATCGCCACCGCTATCGCCCGGCCCGGTGTCGGGCGATACGCTCTCTGAGTAATGATCTTCCGGTCATGAGTTCGTCTTCTCCTTCCTGAATCATTTCCCACTCTATTTTGTGCGTGACCGCTGATTTCTGTACGTTTTTTTGTGCAGACCGGCAAATGTAGACCAGATTCAATAGGCGCCCGCGCGATCGCGCCGCGCCCCTCTATTCCGCCGGACGTCTGTAAAGGAGACCCGCCATGCCGTCACCGATGATTTATCAGGATCTCACCACTGCCGCGCTGCTCGGCCATGCGGCGCAGTTTCACAGCGAGACCGAGATTGTCTCGGTGGGCGCCGGCGGCGAGAAGGAGCGCAGCAGCTGGGGGGAGGTGGCCCGCCATGCTCAGCGGCTGGCATCGGCGCTGGCGTCGCTGGGGCTGCCGCCGGGCGCCCGCTGCGCTACCCTGGCATGGAACAACCGCCGCCACCTGGAAATCTATTTTGCCGTCGCCTCCGGCGGCTGGGTGACGCACACCGTTAACCCACGGCTGTCGGTGGACCATCTGCGGTATATCCTCAATGACGCTGCCGACGAAGTGCTGTTTTTTGACCAGACCTTTCTGCCACTGGTTGCGCAGCTGCTGCCGCACCTGCCGACGGTAAAACACATCGTGCTGATGGAACCCCGCAGCGAAGCCGCGCTCAGCCAGCTGCCCTCGCTGCTGTTTTATGACGATCTGTTGCAGCAGGGGACCATAGACTATCGCTGGCCGCCGCTCAATGAACTGACCCCGGCTTCGCTCTGCTACACCTCGGGAACCACCGGCCGGCCGAAAGGGGTGTTGAATACCCATCGTTCGCTGGTCCTGCACGCCCTGAGCGGCAACCAGCCGGACGCGGCCGGCATATCGGCGAAGGACAGCCTGTTGCCGGTGGTGCCGATGTTCCATGTCAACGCGTGGGGAACGCCGTTTATCGCCGCGATGGTCGGCGCGCGGCTGGTGCTGCCGGGGCCGCACCTCGATGGCGACAGCCTGCTGCAGCTGCTGGCCGCCGAGAAGGTGACGGTGGGGTTTGGCGTGCCGGTGATCTGGGCCGGCTTGCTGGCGGCGATGCGCCGGACAGACGTCAGAGTGCCTGAATTTAAACGGGCGCTGGTCGGCGGCTCCGCGCTGCCGCCGTCGATGGCCGAGGCCTTTCAGCGTGATTACGGCATTGCGCTGACCCACGCCTGGGGAATGACCGAAACATCGCCGATCGGCACCATCAACACGCCGTTGAGCAAACATGACGGGCTCCCGGCACAGGAGCAGCAAAAGCAGCGCGCCGGTCAGGGGCGGCCCATTTTCGGCATCGAACTGCAGGTGGTTGGCGTGGATGGCGAACCGTTGCCCCGGGATGGGCAAAGCCAGGGATATCTGCAGGTCAGAGGGCACTGGGTGGTAGAGCAATACTATGGTCAGGACGCGAGCGCCCTGACCGCGGCAGGCTGGTTTGATACCGGTGATATCGGTACGCTCGACGCCAATGGTTATCTGGTGATCAGCGATCGGGCAAAGGATATTATCAAGTCCGGTGGCGAGTGGATCTCCACCGTTGAGCTGGAGAATATCGCCATCGCGCATCCGGGGGTGCGCAGCGCGGCGGCCATCGCCGCCCGCCATCCGCGCTGGGACGAGCGGCCGGTGCTGCTGTGCGTCCGTGCGGAAGGGGGCGAAGTGGAGGAGACCGATCTGCTGAGCTGGTTTGAGAAGCGGGTGCCTAAATGGCAGATCCCGGACCGGGTGATATTTGTCGATGCGCTGCCGGTCAGCGCCACGGGTAAGGTGCTCAAAAATCAACTGCGCCAGGCCTACGGAGAGATTTTAATGAGTGAGGGAAAATGAGCCATGCGCGACCCGGTCTGACGACCTGTTCCCGGTATGACGCGGCGCTGTATGCCTTGTCGGCTGCGCGCCAGCGCTGGGCGGAAACCTCAGTGAATCGTCGTCTGGCGCTGTTGCGCCAGATCAAGGATGCCCTGGCCGGTATTGCTCCGGCGTGGGTGGCCGCCGCGGCGGCGGCCAAAGGGCTGCCGGCGGGCGATCCGCTGGCGGGGGAGGAGTGGCTGGCGGGCCCCTGCGCGCTAATGGTCGGATGCAACGGGCTCATCGCCACCCTGGAGCAGCTGGAGGAGAAGACCTTTCTGCGGCGGATCCCGCTGCGGACGCTGGCGGACGGCCGCCTGGCGCTGCGGGTGGTGCCCGGCACGCTCTGGGATCGACTGTTGCTGTCTGGTGTTCGCGCTGAGATATGGATGCAGCCAGGCGTCACCCGGGCCCATCTCGACCGCTATGCGGCGCGGGCATACGACATCCCGCCGGCCGCGCGGCAGGGCAAGCTGGCGCTGGTGCTTGGCGCCGGCAATGTGGCCTCGATTGCGCCACTGGATGTGCTACACAAGCTGTTTATTGAAAATCAGGTCTGCCTGCTGAAGCTCAATCCGCTGAATGATTATCTGCACGATCTGCTGGCCCAGGCCCTGGCGCCGCTGATCGCCATGGATGCGCTCCGCATTGTCACCGGCGACGCCCAGGCGGGAGCATGGCTGACCCCCCATCCCGCTGTCGATGAGAT
The DNA here is from genome assembly GCF_048589245.1 of Klebsiella sp. 10982. NCBI lineage: Bacteria > Pseudomonadati > Pseudomonadota > Gammaproteobacteria > Enterobacterales > Enterobacteriaceae > Klebsiella > Klebsiella sp. 10982. The sequence goes on along the minus strand of NZ_JBMAXV010000045.1, from coordinate 31,418 downwards.
CCATATCACTGGCTCCCGCGAGACCCATGACGTCATCGTCTGGGGCGACGGTGAAGCGGCTCGCCAGCGTCGGGCCGCCGGGACGCCGCTGAACCCGCGCCGGGTGACCTCGGAGCTGGGCGGCGTCAGCCCCACCATTATCGTCCCCGGGCCGTGGAGCGAGGCGGATATCGCTTTTCAGGCGCAGCAGCTGGCGACGCAGAAGATGAACAACGGCGGGTTTAACTGCGTGGCCAGCCAGGTGCTGATCCTGCAGCAGGGCTGGGAGCCAGCGACGGGCTTGCTGAATCAGCTGTACCGGCTGATCGCCGCGAACACCCGTCCGGACTACTACCCCGGCGCTGAAAAAAGGCTGACCGACTTTCGCCTGCGCGCCCGCCAGCCGCTGGAGATAGCGCGCGGCGACGCGCTGCCGTTAATTGTGACGAACACCGAGGATGACCCGGCGTTCTGTCAGCAGGAGGTCTTTGGCCCGGGGCTGTCGGTCACCCGTCTTGAGGCCGACAGCGCGGAAAGTTTCCTGCGCCAGGCGATCGGCTATGCCAATCAGCGGCTGCAGGGCTCGCTGGGGGCCAATATTGTGATCCACCCGCGCACCCGCAAAGCGATCGGGCGTAAGCGTTTTAACGCGCTGATCGCCGAGCTGCGCTACGGCACAGTGGCGATCAACTGCTGGAGCGGGGTGGCCTTCCTGTTAGCCCCCTGCCCGTGGGGGGCATTTCCCGGCCACACGCTCGACGATATTCAGAGCGGGCGGGGCAAGGTGCATAACAGCTTTATGCTGGAGAAAACCGAGCGCACGGTGATTGAGGCGCCGTTTCGGCCGTTTCCACGTAGTCTGTGGCATGGCGAACCGACGCTGATGCCGCTGCCGCCCTGGTTCATCACCCACCGGGAGCAGGACGCGGTGGCGCAGCGGCTGGTGGATTTTTACCATCGACCGCGCTGGCGCAAATTGCCGGCGATCCTGTGGCGCGCGCTGCGGGGCTAGGGTGAGGGCAAAAAAAGGGCGGAACCGCGGCTCCGCCCTGCGGGATTAGCGGCCCGCTTTCAGCTTCTGGTAATACTCTTCATAAATGGCGCTGGCGCTGCCCACGTCATTTTGCCATTCGCCTTTCTCAATGGTCGCAGCATCCGGATAGAGCGATTTATCGTTGGCCACTGCCGGGCTGAGCATTTTGCGCGCCGCCAGGTTCGGCGTCGGATAACCGATAGTTTCCGCGACCTGTTTGGCGACATCCGGGCGCAGCAGGAAGTTAATCAGCTTCAGCGCGCCGTCGACGTTTTTAGCGTTCGCCGGAATCGACAGACTGTCCATCCAGAAAATGCCGCCTTCTTTCGGCCAGATCACTTCCAGCGGCGTACCGGCCTGGCGAGCGACGTAAGCCGAGCCGTTCCACACCATGCCAAGGTTCACTTCGCCTTCCATATACGGATTAGCCGGGTTGTCAGAGTTAAACGCCGCGACGTTGGGCATCAGCTTTTTCAGCTCGTTATAGGCGGCTTCAATCTCTTTCGGGTCGGTGGTGTTGCCGGAATAGCCCAGCTTACGCAGCGCCATCTGGAACACTTCGCGCGCGTCGTCGGTCAGCAGCAGGCTGCTTTTGTATTCCGGCTTCCACAGATCGGCCCAGCTGGTGATGGTTTTCGGGTCGATAGCGTCACTGTTGACGCCGATAGCCGTCGCACCCCAGATATAGGGAATGGAATAGTCGTTATTCGGATCGAAGGGTTTGTTCAGCATCTGCGGATCGAGGTTGCTGAAGTTAGTCAGCTTGCTCTTATCGATCTTCTGCAGCATGCCTTCTTTGCGCATCTTGTCGACAAAGTAGGTCGACGGGACAACCAGATCGTACGCGCCGTCTTTATAGGTCTTGAGCTTGGCGTACATGGTTTCGTTCGACTCGTAGGTCGAATAGATAACCTTGATGCCGGTCTCTTTGGTGAACTGCTCCAGCAGGCCCGGCGGTACGTATTCGGTCCAGTTATAGAAATAGAGCGTTTTGCTGTCGTCCGCGTGCGCAGCGCCCATGCCGATTGCCAGAGTGCCCGCCGCGAGCAGGTGGCGTGACCATTTTTTCATCTTAACGTCCCCTGAGTTTTATCACGTGCAATTAACTGACTGGCGATGACCATCACCAGCGACAGAACCAACAGAATCGTGGCCAGGGCGTTCACCTCTGGCGAAACGCCGACCTTGACCATTGAATAGATCTTCAGCGGCAGGATTTCATACCCCGGACCGGTCACGAACGAGGAGACCACCACGTCATCCATCGACAGGGTGAAGCTCAGCAGCCACCCGGCCGCCACCGCCGGCAGAGCCAGCGGCAGGATGATTTTGCGCAGGATAGTCATCTCGCTGGCGCCCAGATCTTTCGCCGCCTCCAGCATCCGCACATCGAAGCCTTTCAGCCGGGAGTAGACGGTCACCACCACGAAGGGCAGGCAGAAGGTGATATGCGAAAACAGCAGCGACCAGAAACCAAGCTGGACGCCGATCAGCATAAACAGTACCAGCAGGGAGATAGCCATCACGATATCCGGCGACATCATCACCACAAACAGCATGCCGCTAACGAACGGTTTGCCGCGAAAGCGATAGCGATACAGCGCCACGGCGGTGAGTGAGCCGATAAGGGTGGCGAAAGTCGCTGACAGCACCGCCATGGTCAGCGAGTGCTGGGCGGCCTGCAGCAGGCTATCGTTGTTCATCAACAGGCTATACCAGTCGGTGGTGAACCCCTGCCAGTTGATACCGAAGCGCGACCGGTTAAACGAGTTAACGATCAGAATAATAATAGGGATGTAGAGATACGCGTAGATGGCGGTCATAAAGCCGCCGCGCAGCAGTCGACCGATCATTCCAGTTCCACCTTTTTATTCAGCAGGCGCGCCGCGCGCCAGTAGATCAACAGCATCAGCCCCATCACCAGGGTTAAGGTAATGCTGGTTGCCGCGCCGAACGGCCAGTCGCGGATATTCAGGAACTGGCTTTTGATCACGTTGCCGATCAGCAGGTTCTTGGCACCGCCCATCAGGTCGGAAACGTAAAACAACCCCATAGCCGGCAGCATCACCAGCAGACAACCGGCGATGATCCCCGGCATGGTCAGCGGAATGATAATGCGGATAAAGGTCTGCAGCTTGCTGGCGCCGAGATCTTTCGCCGCTTCCAGCAGCGGGCGATCCAGTTTCTCAATGCTGGAGTAGAGCGGCATCACCATAAACGGCAGCAGGATATACACCAGGCCGATGATCACCGCCGAGGGGGTGAACATTATGCGTATTGGCGTGTCGATCACCCCCAGCCACAGCAGAAACTCGTTCAGATAGCCTTTGGTGCTGAGGAAAATCTTCAGACCGTAGATGCGAATAAGCGAGTTGGTCCAGAAGGGAACGATCAGCAGGAACAGCAGCAGGGGCCGTACCTTCTGCGGCAGCCGGGCGAGGAACCATGCAAACGGGTAGCCCAGCGCCAGGCAGGCAAGGGTCGCCAGCAGCGCCATGTTCAGCGAATGCAGCAGCACATCGTAGTAGAGCGGATCCAACAGCCGCGAGTAGTTGTCCAGCGTGAAGACCAGCTTGACGAAGTTAGCGTCGTCGCGGGTCAGGAAGCTGGTGGCGATGATCATCAGGTTGGGCAGAAAGACAAACAGCACCAGCCAACCGACGATGGTGGCAATCACCACATTCTGGAATTTACTGGTGTTCTTCATCGGCCAGCACCACCTCCCAGCTCTCCACCCAATTGATAGACATTTTCTGGTCGAGGGAGTGGTCGAAATCCGGATCGTCTTCGTTAAAGAATTCGCTGACCATCACCATTTTGCCGTTTTCCAGCTCCACCACCGACTCCAGGGTCATGCCCTTATAGTTGCGCTCGCGGACATAGCCGATCAGGCCGTCGGCATCGCTGTTGTGGTGGATCTCATCGACGCGCAGATCTTCCGGGCGCAGCAGGACATGCAGACGCTGGCCGGCCTCCACCGCAAAGTTGACGGTGATGTTGCACTCCCGTCCTTCGACACTGGCGCGCACGCGCTGATCGTCGAGGCGTTCAATCACGGTAGCGTCGAAGATATTGATCTCGCCGATAAAGCTGGCGACGAACAGGTTTTTCGGCTCTTCGTAAATCTCACGCGGAGTGCCGTCCTGCTCGATTTTGCCATCACGCATCACCACGATGCGATCGGACATGGTCAGCGCCTCTTCCTGATCGTGGGTGACGAAGACGAAGGTGATCCCGAGCTTACGCTGCAGCGCTTTCAGTTCGTTCTGCATCTGCTTGCGCAGTTTGTAATCCAGCGCCGAAAGGGACTCATCGAGCAGCAGCAGGCGCGGTTTGTTGACCACCGCGCGGGCGATGGCCACGCGCTGCTGCTGGCCGCCGGAGAGCTGGTGCGGTTTGCGCTGGGCAAATGTCTCCAGCTGCACCATCTTTAAGGCATCCATCACCCGTGGAGTGATTTCCGCTGACGGGGTTTTTTGCATCCGCAGACCGAAGGCAACGTTCTCAAACACCGTCATATGCGGAAACAGGGCGTAGCTTTGAAAGACGGTATTAACGTGGCGGTTCTCCGCCGGGACATGGGTGATATCGTGATCTTCGAGATGGATCCGGCCGCTGTCGACGTTTTCCAGGCCGGCGATAAGGCGCAGAACGGTGGTTTTACCGCAGCCAGAAGGGCCAAGCAGGGTGAGAAACTCACCGTTGTTGATGGTCAGGTTAAGGTTATCGATGACCGTTTTACCATCAAAGCTTTTGCGAATTCCCGCCAGTTGCACCAGCGGCGAACGCGAACGCGGTTGTATATTCAATTTTTGACTCTGTCCCATGTAGACGCAACGGAAAATCGCTGACCGCTGCGGGGTTTGTGATTAACCACCTTTGGGGTTGCACGTTTTTAATAAGGGCCAGCATTCTACGGCAAACGAGGGTAATCGCCAATCCTTGATACGCCCGGATGGTCTACCTTTACACCATAACGTCGGTTCTGTTATTAAATTTCGCTTTACGGGCTAAGAATGACCTGACGCAATATTTGTCTTTTCGGGCTTATGAATAATGTTGTCACAAAAGAAGAGGGTGGCTACATGGATAAATTGCTTGAGCGTTTTTTGCAGTACGTTTCTTTGGACACGCAGTCGAAGCCTGGCGTTCGTCAGGTCCCCAGCACGGAAGGGCAGTGGAAGCTGTTACGCCTGTTGCAGGCGCAGCTGGAAGAAATGGGACTGGTCAAGGTAACGCTGAGTGAAAAGGGAACGGTGATGGGAACCTTGCCTGCCAACGTTGAGGGCAATATCCCGGCCATCGGCTTTATCTCTCACGTCGACACCTCCCCGGATTTTAGTGGCAAAAATGTTAACCCGCAGATTGTTGAAAATTATCGCGGGGGGGACATTGCCCTCGGTATCGGCGATGAGGTGCTCTCCCCGGTGATGTTCCCGGTGCTGCATCAGCTTTTGGGCCAGACGTTGATCACCACCGACGGGAAAACGCTGCTCGGGGCGGACGACAAGGCGGGCATCGCCGAAATCATGACCGCGCTGGCGACCCTGCAGGCGAAAAATATTCCCCATGGCGATATCCGCGTGGCCTTCACTCCTGACGAAGAGGTGGGGAAAGGGGCGAAGCACTTCGACGTTGAGGCCTTTGATGCCCGCTGGGCCTATACCGTTGACGGCGGCGGCGTGGGTGAGCTGGAGTTTGAAAACTTCAACGCCGCCTCGGTGACCATTAAGATTGTCGGCAATAACGTGCATCCCGGCACCGCCAAAGGGGTGATGGTGAATGCGCTGTCGCTGGCCGCGCGCATCCACGCCGAGGTACCGGCCGACGAGGCGCCGGAGACTACCGAAGGCTACGAAGGGTTTTATCACCTCACCAGCATGAAAGGCAGCGTCGATCGAGCCGAGATGCATTACATCATCCGCGATTTTGACCGTAAGCACTTCGAGGCGCGTAAGCGCAAGATGATGGAGATCGCCAAAAAGGTCGGTAAGGGGCTGCACCCGGACTGCTATATCGAGCTGGTGATTGAGGACAGTTATTACAACATGCATGAGCAGGTGATCGCCCATCCGCACGTGGTCGATATTGCCCGCCAGGCGATGGTGGACTGCGATATCGAACCGCAGATGAAACCAATCCGCGGCGGCACCGACGGCGCGCAGCTCTCGTTTATGGGATTACCGTGCCCGAATCTGTTTACCGGCGGCTATAACTATCACGGCAAGCATGAATTTGTCACTCTGGAAGGGATGGAGAAGGCGGTGCAGGTGATCGTGCGTATCGCCGAGCTGACGGCAACCAGAAAAGGGAAATAGCCTCCTCAAACGGACCGTGTCGGACAAGATGCCGGATGGCGGCTTCGCCCTATCCGGCCTGGGGTCCAGCCGATGATCGTGAGACCCGTAGGCCCGGCAAGCGCAGCGCCGCCGGGCGGTGAACAGCAGAGCGGGTGCCTGTCTTTATGCCGGATGGCGGCTTCGCCTTATCCGGCCTACGGTCCAGCCGGTGAGCGCGGACCCCGTAGGCCCGGCAAGCGCAGCGCCGCCGGGCGGTGAACAGCAGAGCGGGTGCCTGTCTTTATGCCGGATGACGGCTTCGCCTTATCCGGCCTGGGGTCCAACAGATGACCGTGAGACCCGTAGGCCCGGCAAGCGCAGCGCCGCCGGGCAAAAGCGATAGGGCTAATACTGAGGAGGGAACCTCACATGTCTGATTATCGTCGCAGTTATATCCCTGGCGGCTGCTGGTTCTTCACCGTTAACCTGCAAAATCGGCGCAGCGATCTCCTGACGCGGCATATTGTTCATCTGCGTGCCGCTACAGCGTCTGTTAAAAGCAAAAAACCTTTTCTGATTAACGCCTGGGTGGTTTTACCCGAGCATATGCACTGCATCTGGACCCTGCCTGAGGGGGATACCGATTATTCCGGTCGCTGGCGGGACATAAAAAAAACGTTTACCCGAGCGCTGGCGCAGCGCCATATCTGGCAGCCGCGATTCTGGGAACATGCCATCCGTAATGAAGAAGATTACCGGCGGCATATGGATTACGTTTATATCAATCCCGTTAAGCACGGTCATGTCCGTCGGGTGCAGGATTGGCCGTATTCGACCTTTCATCGCGATGTGCGCCGGGGATGGTATCCGCCGAATTGGGCGGGTGAGGTAAGCGAATTTGATGCAGGCGAGAGGCGATAATGCTCGGGTAAGACATTACCGCCATCGAAACCACAAAGTGCCGGATGGCGGCTTCGCCTTATCCGGCCTACGGTCCAGCCGGTGACCACAAAACCCGTAGGCCCGGCAAGCGCAGCGCCGCCGGGCAGGATGCTGGCTCAGTCGCCAAAGAACCAGTAGCCGCTGTTGACCAGCGCCGCCAGCATGGCGAGGAACGACGGATCTTCCAGTGCATCGCCAAAATGGTCGGCGCGCAGCGTCAGATGGGTGGCTAAGGCGTCCAGCGCCGGGCGGTGCGGGGAGTTGATCTTCTCACCGTTGACGAACACCTCACCGTCAATGCGCAGCACGCGCAGGCCGCCCAGCCGTTCCAGCGTGTCGCCCTGCTGCAGGGCATCGTAAATTTCATCTGGCTGATACGGCGGCTCCGGCGGCGCGACGTCGAGCTCGTGACGCGACTGGGTGATAAACTCGCCGAACCACTGCTTAAAGTGCTCCGGTTGGTTAATCAGCCCCAGCATCATCTCGCGCAGGCGGTCGAGTTCGACCGGTAAAATATCGGCCGGATGGTCGCGGGACGGCACATCCGGATCGGCGTAGCGCTGGCTGCCCAGTTCGCGCTGAAGGACATAGTCGGCAAAGCCGCTGAACAGCTCGCGGGCATTCGGCGCACGATAGCCGACCGAATAGTTAAGCGAGTTTTCCAGCGAATATCCCTCATGCGGGAATCCTGGCGGAATATAGAGAATATCGCCCGGCTCCATCTCTTCATCGATGATCGCCTCGAAGGGGTCAACCTGCAGCAGATCCGGATGCGGGCAGTGCTGTTTCATCGGCACCTTTTCCCCAACGCGCCAGCGCCGACGGCCAGTGCCCTGAATGATAAACACATCATACTGATCCAGATGTGGACCGACGCCGCCCCCGGGTACTGAGAAGGAGATCATCAGATCGTCAATACGCCAGTCCGGCAGGGCGCGGAACGGATGCATCAGCGCCGCCGATGGCTCATGCCAGTGGTTAACCGCCTGCACCAGCAGGGACCAGTTGTTTTCACTCAGGTGATCGTAGCTTTCGAAAGGACCGTGACTGACCTGCCATTTTCCATCCTGATGGCTGACAAGGCGGCTATCGACCTCGCTCTCCATGGCCAGTCCAGCCAGTTCGTCCGGGCTTAGGGGGTCGATAAAATTGGCGAAGCCGCGCTTCAGTACCACCGGCCGTTTCTGCCAGTAGCGTTCGATAAAGTCGGGCCAGTTAAGCGTTAATTGATAATCCATATTGATATTCCACTGCAGGTGTCTGACAGGGATTATAACGGATGCGGCGCCCCGGCGATGCAGGCGCCGTTAAAAAACTCAATGATCAACCCGCTTATCTTCCAGCTGCTGGCGGCCAAACACCACCTCCATGCAGGCGCCGCCGAGCAGGCTTTCGCCGGCGATAATCTCCCCATCGTACTGTTCGACGATTTCGCGGGCGACGGAGAGCCCCACCCCCTGGCCGGGACGCAGCGTATCTGCCCGCTGGCCGCGGTCGAAAACGGCCCGACGCTGGCTCTGCGGGATACCCGGGCCATCGTCTTCCACCAGAATGTGCAGATGGCTGTCGGTGGTCTGGCGCACGGAAACTTCCACGAACTCCAGACAGTACTTACAGGCGTTATCGAGAACGTTACCCATCACTTCCATAAAATCGTTCTGCTCGCCGACAAAGCTGATCTCCGGCGAAATATCGAGCGAAATATTGACCCCTTTGCGCTGGTACACCTTATTCAGGGCGGAGGTCAGGCTGTCGAGCAGGGGAGCAATTGGGTGCAGCTCCCGGCTCAACAGGGTACCGCCGCTGCGCATGCTGGCGCGATGCAAATAGTAGCCAATCTGCTGCGAGATTCGGCTTATCTGCTCCAGCATCACCGGTTCCGCCTCGTCGACGCTGATCTTTTCACCGCGCAGCGAGCGCAGGGTGCTTTGCATCACCGCCAGCGGCGTTTTCAGGCTATGGGTGAGATCGGTGAGGGTGGTGCGGTATTTGTCATAGCGTTCGCGCTCGCTGCGAACCAGGCGGTTAAGGTTGCTGACCAGCCGGGTCAGCTCGCGGGTGGTGTTGGGGTTGAGTTTTTCGCGGTGATGCTCTTCCAGTTCGCGCACCTCTTTTGCCAGCGACTCGATAGGCCGCAGGCTCCACCAGGCGGCGACCCACAGCAGGGGGATCACCAGCAGCAGGTTGGCGGCCAGCACGTAGATAAACCAGCTCCACACCATATAGCTGCGCTTAAGCTCCACCGGAATGGTATCGACCACCACAATGCTGAGCTCGGGCATTTTACTGGTAGCCGGGTAGAGATTGATGGCCACCGAGTGGGTCATCTCCGAGTCGTCGCCCTGTTCGCGGATAGCGTCCAGCTGCTCCTGAACCTCATGGTTATTGCGCAGCAGCATACTGCTGCTGTCGACATCGGCTTCTATCTCGTGGAAACCATTGCGTTTCAGCCATTCCGGTTGAATGCGTTTCGCCAGCCAGGGCACATCGCGCTGCGCCCACAGCAGTTTGCCCTTCTCATCGTAGATAAGGGTGACCGTTGGGCTTTCCATATTCAGATTTTCCGGGATGTCGACGTCAATGGCGCCGTTTTCCCATCTCGCCAGCATATAAAAGAGATTGCTCTCGCCGCGCAGCAGGCGAAAGGTGGTTTTATCGAAGCTGACGCTGTAGCCTACCAGCGCCACCATGCCATAGGCCAGAGACAGCACCAGCACCACCCCGGCGGTCGCCAGCAGGAAGCGAACCCGTAATGACAGCGGGAAGATATGCCGCAACAATCCCTTCATCAGCGCAGTTCGAACAGGTAGCCCTGGCCGCGCACCGTGGTGATGACGTCCTGCGGGTATTCAGCCTGAATTTTTTTGCGCAGCCGACCCATCAGCACGTCGATGGTATGGCTTTCGCGCAGTTCGGCATCCGGATAAAGCTGCAGCATCAGAGAATCTTTGCTGACCACTTTGCCGCGGTTGCGGATCAGGGTTTCCATAATGGTGTACTCAAAGGCGGTCAGCTTGATCGGCTGGTCGTTCACCGACAGCTCGCGCCGGGAGAGGTCGACCTGGAACGGCGGCAGGGAGATCACCTGCGAGGCCAGGCCGCTGTTGCGGCGCAGCAGCGCCTGCATACGGGCGGCAACTTCTTCAATGTGGAAAGGCTTGGTGACGTAATCATCCGCCCCGGCGCTCAGCACTTCCACTTTATCCTGCCACCCCTCGCGGGCGGTTAGTACCAGCACCGGCAGCGACACGTCGTGACTGCGCCAGCGACGGATCAGCGATAATCCATCCTCATCCGGCAGGCCGAGATCGACGATGGCGATGTCCGGGAGATGCTCGCCCAGATAGTAGTCCGCTTCCCTGGCATCTTCCGCCGCATCGACCTGATGGCCCAGCTCCTGCAGCTGAACTTTGAGGTGGTGACGCAGCAGGGCGTTATCCTCAACCACGAGTACGCGCATGACTGTTCTCCCTTCCTGTGTTGATAGTAATCTGACGCTTAGTATATACGCAAAATATAAACGGCTGTTAAATAAAGCTTTTTATAAAAAGGGCGCAAAACACCGGCTGCCAGGCCAGCATTGGGCGATGCCCTTTGCGCTGCGTGCATGGAACTCCTTCATTCTATGCGTAATTTCAGCAAACGCCCAGCGGCAGGGCGCGGGCAATGAGCGAGTTGGTGATGTTAATTTTTTGTGTAATAGTGCTGGAATGAGCCCTCAATGACGCCGCAGGTTATCCATTATGTCTCAGCAGCAGAGCGCGGACTGGGTCAGGCTGGCGCAGTCGCCCGGCCAGACGGAACGCATCGAAGCCTTCTTCGGCGGCCACGGCTACGAGCCGCACCGGCATGACACCTACGCTATCGGCCAGACGATCGCCGGCGTGCAGAGTTTCCACTATCGCGGTGGGCTCCAGCACAGCCTGCCCGGCGGAACGATGGTGCTTCATCCGGACGAAATACACGACGGCGAGGCGGGTACCGAGGCGGGGTTTCACTACCGCATGGTCTATATCGAACCGGCGCTGATCCAGAAGATACTCGGCGGCAGGCCATTGCCGTTTATCCCCGGCGGCCTGTCGGCGGATCCGCGTCTGCGGTGCGCCGTGATGCCGTTATTAAAAGCGGTCACTGACACCTTCGAGCCGCTGGAGGAAGAGGATGCCCTGTATGACCTGGCGCAGACCCTGGCTGTGGTCGGCGGGCAGCGTTCCCGCCGCCAGGCGTTTGACTATCGGGCGGCGGAGAAGGCCCGGGAGTATATCCATGCCTGTTTTATGCAGGATATGACCCTCGACACCTTATCGCAGGTCAGCGGCCGGGACCGCTGGAGCCTGAGCCGGGATTTCAGAACGCTGTACGGCACCAGCCCGTGGCGTTACGTCATGATGCGCCGGCTCGATTATTGCCGCCAGCGGATGCGCGCCGGGGAGCGTCTGGTGGATATTGCCGCCGACGCGGGCTTTGCCGATCAGAGCCACATGACGCGCCAGTTTATCAGCCGCTTTGGTCTCTCTCCGGGCCGCTGGCTGCGGGCGATCCACGGTTAGCGCGGCGCAGGTTGCACAATCGTTCAAGCGTTAGCGCGGCGAGGCGAACTATGCTGACTGCCTTTATCACAAGGAGACAGCCCATGTATCAACGCGTTAATCTTGCTCACAAATTTTCCCTGTTCAGCGAACAATGGCAGCCCAAAGTGGTGGCTGAGATGAACGACTATCAGTTCAAGATCGCGCGCATCGCCGGCGATTTTATCTGGCACAGCCACCCGGAAACCGATGAGACATTGATGGTGGTGGAGGGGGTATTACGCGTGGACTTCCGCGACGGACATGTGCTGGTGAAGGCCGGGGAGATGATCGTCGTGCCGCGAGGTGTGGAACATAAGACTTCGGCGGAGACGGAAGCGAAGCTCATGCTGATTGAGCCGCGCGGCGTGCTGAATACCGGCCACGAAGGCGGCGAGCGGACGGCGGTGAACGACGTCTGGATCTGATGGCTTTCCGGCGACACAACGCCCCTCTTTCCGGCGGAAAGAGGGGCAGGGCGATTACTTCAGTTCGTCAACCATGGTGGTTGCGCGACCAATATAGTTGGCCGGGGTCATCGCTTTGAGGCGCACTTTTTCGTCTTCCGGCAGGGCGAGGCTGTCAATAAACTGCTTCATCCCTTCCGCGTCAACGCGTTTGCCGCGGGTCAGCTCTTTCAGCTTCTCGTACGGTTTTTCGATACCGTAACGGCGCATCACGGTCTGGATCGGCTCGGCCAGTACTTCCCAGTTGTGATCCAGTTCGTCCAGCAGGCGATCCTGGTTCAGCTCCAGCTTGCTGATCCCTTTGAGGGTGGACTGATAGGCGATCAGCGCATAGCCGATGCCCACGCCGAGGTTACGCAGGACGGTGGAGTCGGTCAGGTCGCGCTGCCAGCGGGAAACCGGCAGTTTGCTGGCCAGGTGCTGCATGACCGCATTGGCCAGGCCGAGGTTGCCTTCGGAGTTTTCGAAGTCAATCGGGTTCACCTTGTGCGGCATGGTGGAGGAGCCGATCTCTCCGGCGATGGTCTTCTGTTTGAAGTGGTTGAGCGCAATGTAGCCCCACACATCGCGATCGAAGTCGATCAGAATGGTGTTGAAGCGCGCGATGCAGTCAAACAGCTCGGCGATGTAGTCGTGCGGTTCAATCTGGGTGGTGTACGGGTTCCACTGAATGCCCAGTGAGGTAACGAACTCTTCGCTGAACTGATGCCAGTCAACTTCCGGATAGGCAGCGATGTGGGCGTTGTAGTTACCGACCGCGCCGTTGATTTTACCGAGGATTTCCACCTGGTTCAGCTGACGGTACTGGCGCTCCATACGGTAGGCGACGTTCGCCATCTCTTTGCCCATGGTGGACGGCGTCGCCGGCTGACCGTGGGTTCGGGAGAGCAGCGGCACATCGCGGTACTGGGTCGCCAGATCTTTTACCGCGTCAATCAGCTTGCGCCAGTAAGGCAGAACCACTTCGTCGCGGGCGGTTTTCAGCATCAGCGCGTGGGAGAGGTTATTGATGTCTTCAGACGTACAGGCGAAGTGAATAAACTCTGATACCGCGTGCAGCTCGGCGACGTCAGCGACTTTCTCTTTCAGGAAATACTCGACCGCTTTCACGTCGTGGTTGGTGGTGCGCTCGATGGTTTTGATGCGCTCCGCGTCTTCGACGCTGAAATCGGCGACGATTTTGTCAAGGAAACCGTTTGCGTCGGCAGCAAAAGCAGGAACTTCCTTGATCGCTGCGTGGGCGGCCAGTTTTTGCAGCCAACGTACTTCCACCTGAACGCGGAATTTCAGCAAACCGAATTCGCTGAAGATACCGCGCAGCGCGCTGACTTTATCGCCGTAGCGGCCGTCTACAGGGGAAACGGCGGTCAGTGAGGATAATTCCATAGATCACAACTCCGGGGTTAAATGAGCAAGAATTTGCTTTGCCTGGTTAACCAGACGATTACGGGAAAACATAAGCTGCAGACGTCCGCCGCCCACCTGATGCCAGAGCACCGCGGCGCGAATACCCGCCAGCAGCGCTGAGCGAACTTTCGCCTGCACCTGCGGGCTTTGCAGCACGGCCGGCGAGCCGGTCACCTGAATACGCGGCCCCAGCGGGCTTATCACGTCAACATAGATGCCTGCCATGGCGCTGAGCAGCGTTTCGGACTGCAGGTCAAAGTGTTCCAGTTGACGGTGCAGGCCGGCGATGCGGTTGCCGAGCGTGTCCATCGCCCCTTTACTGGCAGCGAGCTTGCGCTCCAGCACCATCAGGCTCAGGGTATAGCGCGTCAGTTCTGCATTGAGGCCCTGACGGCTGCTGGTATTGAGCACCCCGAGCAGCGTTTCAAGGCCGAGGCGAAGATTGGCTTCACTGCCACCGAACACCGCCAGCGTCGACTCGGGATCGAGGTCGATGATGCTGTTCAGCGACACATGCAGGGCATCGCTGTCGCAATGTCCCTGATGCGCCAGTTGCTGAACCAGTCGTGCCGCCTGGCAAACGCCAGCCAGCGCCAGCGTGATGTCATAGTAATTCTTCGCCACACATACTCCTTGTCAGCCGTCGGGGCGGTTCGTCCCGACGGAAATAACGCGCGTTCAGGACTGCAGAGGCAGTCGTTGTTCAATAATTCCGCCGCCGAGGCACACTTCACCCAGATAGAACACTGCGGACTGGCCCGGGGTGACCGCCGCGACCGGCTCATCAAAGCGAACTTCGATACGGTCTTCATCCAGCGCGGTGACGGTGCAGGGGATATCGGTCTGGCGATAGCGGGTTTTCACCGTGCAGCGCAGGGTGCCCTGCAGCGGTTCACGGTCAACCCAGTGCAGCTGTTGGGCAATCAGGCCGACGGACATCAGGCGCGGGTGGTCATGGCCCTGGGCGACGATAAGAATATTATTCTCAACGTCTTTATCGACCACGTACCACGGATCTTCGCTACCCTCTTTGGTGCCGCCGATGCCCAGCCCTTTACGCTGGCCCAGCGTATGGTACATCAGCCCCTGATGGGTACCGATCTCCTCGCCGTCGACGGTGAGAATTTTGCCCGGCTGCGCCGGCAGATAGCGGCCAAGGAAATCGCGGAATTTACGTTCGCCGATAAAGCAGATGCCGGTGGAATCTTTTTTCTTCGCGGTGATCAGATCCAGCTCTTCGGCGATCTTACGTACCTGCGGTTTTTCCAGCTCACCCACCGGGAACAGGCTCTGGGCAATCTGCTCGTGGCTAAGGGTATAGAGGAAGTAGCTCTGATCTTTGTTACCGTCGAGGCCGCGCAGCAGCTGGCTTTTGCCGTCGACATCGGCGCGGCGCACATAGTGCCCGGTGGCGATGTAGTCGGCGCCGAGGTCTTCGGCGGCAAACTCGAGGAAGGCTTTAAACTTGATCTCTTTATTGCACAGAATATCCGGGTTCGGCGTGCGGCCAGCTTTGTACTCTTCCAGGAAGAGCTCAAAGACGTTATCCCAATATTCGGCGGCAAAGTTAACGGTGTGCAGTTCAATGCCCAGCTTATCGCAGACCGCTTGCGCATCGGCAAGGTCGGCGGCGGCGGTGCAGTATTCCTCGCCGTCGTCTTCCTCCCAGTTCTTCATGAACAGGCCTTCCACCTTATACCCTTGCTGCAGCAACAGGTACGCGGAGACCGAGGAGTCGACGCCGCCGGACATGCCGACGATCACTTTTTTCTGGCTTTCTGACATGGAAATACTCGCTACATTGAACTTCGAGGCGGCGTATTCTAGCACGCGCTCACCGTTCATTCACCCCCTGTGAACGGCCAGTTAAATGCGCCAATCAGCGACAGCGGCTGGCGCGGCTCCTGCAGATAGCAGCGAATGCTTTCGGCAACCAGCGGCGAGCGCAGGTTCGGCGCGTTAAGAATTTCCTCAGCACTGAGCCACAGGCAGCGATCGATATCGCTGTCGTGCGGTTCGGTGGCGCACAGATCGCTAAGTTCGATGGCGAACAGGAAGCGCAGAAACGGGGTGTTATCGGGAGCGAGCCACTGGTGCATGCGGATGAAGTGCTGCGGCGTGGCGCGAATGCCGGTCTCTTCCCACAGTTCGCGTTCGGCGGCCTGCAGCAGCGTCTCATTGGCTTCCAGATGGCCCGCCGGCTGGTTCCACAGCGCCTTGCCGTTAATGGTCTCTTCGACAATGAGAAATTTATCCTCGGCGTGAACCACGCAGGCAACGGTGACATGAGGTTTAAACATCGCTTTTCCTTGTTAGTTATTCGGCTTTGCGCCATTCGCCGTTGGCCAGCCCGTCCAGCGTATAGCCGCCCATGGCGTAGCGGATCAGGCGCAGGGTGGGAAAGCCGACGTGGGCGGTCATCCGCCGCACCTGGCGGTTACGTCCCTCATAGAGGGTGATTTTCAGCCAGCGGGTGGGGATCGATTTGCGCTCGCGAATAGGCGGGTTGCGCGGCCACAACCACCCGGGCTCGTCGACAAGTTCGACGCCGGCGGGCAGGGTGGGGCCATCGTTGAGGGTGACGCCATCGCGTAGCGCAGCCAGCGCCTCGGGCGTGGGTTCTCCCTCCACCTGGACGTAGTAAATCTTGCCGGTGCGTTTACCCGGCTGGGTCAGCTTCGCCTGCAGCGCGCCGTCGTTGGTCAGCACCAGCAGGCCTTCGCTGTCGCGGTCAAGCCGACCGGCGGCGTAGACGCCCGCCACGGGAATAAAATCTTTCAGCGTGCTGCGTCCGGCTTCGTCGGTAAATTGCGGCAACACATCATAGGGTTTATTGAACAAGATCACAGTTTTTGGCTGGCGTTCTTTACGTTGTCTGGTGACTTGTTGTGTGCTGAATCGCTCAACGCGATGTTTTCTAAATGAAGTTTTCTGCATGGTATTTTCAGGCTCTATCAATTGCCGCATTATAGCCTAATAACGAATGCCTTTCATGGACGCAAACATTCAGGTAGTATTGACATGCTCATTACAAATTATTAACAAAAAATTGCTCAAACCGATTCGCACTACAGGCAGGAAGGCGACACGGACGCGATAGCTCCGGTTAGCGGGAAGACCCGGTACGCCGAAGCTGGCCGACTCAGCCAACACCAGGCTCGCGTGAAGAGGGAAGAGCAGAACCAGAAGCGCTCGAAGGAGAGGTTAATGGAAAGCAAAGTAGTAGTTCCGGCGGAAGGTCAAAAAATCACCCTGCAAAACGGCAAACTGAACGTCCCGCATAATCCGATTATCCCGTTCATTGAAGGTGATGGTATCGGCGTTGACGTTACCCCAGCGATGCTGAAAGTGGTTGATGCCGCCGTTGAGAAAGCCTATAAGGGCGAGCGTAAAATTTCCTGGATGGAAGTTTATACCGGTGAGAAATCGACCCACGTCTATGGCCAGGACGTCTGGCTGCCAGCTGAAACCCTCGATCTGATTCGTGACTACCGCGTTGCTATCAAAGGTCCTCTGACCACTCCAGTCGGCGGCGGCATTCGTTCTCTGAACGTAGCGCTGCGTCAGGAGCTGGATCTTTACGTCTGCCTGCGTCCGGTACGTTACTACCAGGGCACCCCGAGCCCGGTTAAGCACCCTGAACTGACCGATATGGTTATCTTCCGTGAAAACTCAGAAGATATCTATGCCGGTATCGAGTGGAAAGCCGACTCTGCGGAAGCAGACAAAGTGATCAAATTCCTGCGCGATGAGATGGGCGTGAAGAAAATTCGCTTCCCGGAACATTGCGGTATCGGCATCAAGCCGTGCTCTGAAGAAGGCACCAAACGCCTGGTTCGCGCCGCGATTGAATACGCGATCACTAATGATCGTGATTCCGTCACTCTGGTGCACAAAGGCAACATCATGAAGTTCACCGAAGGCGCGTTCAAAGACTGGGGCTACCAGCTGGCTCGCGAAGAGTTTGGCGGCGAGCTGATCGACGGCGGCCCGTGGGTGAAAATCAAGAACCCGAACACCGGCAAAGAGATCGTGGTAAAAGACGTGATCGCCGATGCGTTCCTGCAGCAGATCCTGCTGCGTCCGGCGGAATACGACGTTATCGCCTGTATGAACCTGAACGGCGACTACATCTCTGACGCCCTGGCGGCACAGGTTGGCGGTATCGGTATCGCCCCGGGTGCCAACATTGGTGACGAATGCGCGCTGTTCGAAGCGACTCACGGTACTGCGCCGAAGTATGCCGGTCAGGACAAAGTGAACCCGGGCTCCATCATCCTGTCCGCAGAGATGATGCTGCGCCACATGCAGTGGTTCGAAGCCGCAGACCTGATTGTCAAAGGCATGGAAGGCGCTATCGCCGCCAAGACCGTGACCTATGACTTCGAACGTCTGATGGAAGGCGCTAAGCTGCTGAAATGTTCAGAGTTTGGCGACGCGATTATCGCGAACATGTAATCCCGTTGGTGGATTAAGTAAAAGCGGGAGCCGATGGGCTCCCGTTTTTTTTGGAGTGTGCGGAGTCTTCCCCAAAACTTCCCCAAAATTCTTCCCCAAAACTGATTGAAGATCATACTGCTTTTTTACCAACAATGATCCACTCTTTACCGCGGTCATCATTGTATCTGTCAGTCATTTTCATTGTTTTGTGGCCCAATAGTTTCTGGGTGTCTATCCCTTGCTCACGATACAAGCGCTCGGAAAGTGATCTCTGTTCATGGAAAGTCGGAGCTGTTCCCTCTTCCCAGGTTAGACCGCTTTTATCCCGTGCTTTCTTGAACGTTGAAGTAAGTGTCTTGGCTGACACTTGGTCACCACGGCTAGCCTGTGAGGTGCTATGGCGAAAATGAACAAGGTATTTACTCACCACAGCATCTCTACATTTTGAAACAACATCACTCAGAGTAATATTTAACGCTTCATTTCTGAGAGAAAGGGGAATGGCTAATCGAGTTCCTGTTTTCTCCTGCTCAATATGCAGCATATCATCCCATACATCCGAAAACTTCATATTGCAAATATCTCCTAGGCGTTGCCCTGTTACAATGGCAAGCAACATTCCACATTGTAAATAAGGTTGTTGTTGTTCGGCGGATGTATAAATAGCCTTCCATTCCTCCAGAGATAGCCTTTGTCTGCTTATCTTGTTTCGTGGCTGTTTCGTTGCTTGGGCAGGGTTGTATCCTGGCGGAACGTGACCAGCATGTTGAGCCTCCTTAAAAACATCTATTAGTACCATGCGTACAACTTGAGCCATCCTGTTATGACCCTCTGCCTTAACAGCATCTGTTATTTCGGAAATATCAAGTGCTGTAATATCTTTTAGATATTGCATTCCACAATGTTCCCGAAAAAGACGGATTGGTTTAGCTTTCTGTCGAAAAGAGTTTGGGCGCAGCTCGTTGTGTTTCAATCTTTCCTCCTGCACCAATTCATATTTGTCGAGCCATGAAGAAACTGTAATATCCGTGCGGTTTCCTTTCATGCGAGCTAGGCGCTCGTTAATACCAAGGATCTGCCTGGTTCGCTGCTCTGCAATAATAGTATTTGCTTCACTTGCTACCTGCTTTGCTTCAGCTTCGTCCGTGCCGAGGCTGTGAAAACGACCAGATATCGGGTGTTTGTATTGCCAGTAAACCTTTCCGGTACGTTTATCAAGTTTGCAATATAGGTTTGGAATAGTGATTTTATGGGTACGCGGTCTAGCTGCCATCGCTAATTATCCGTCTCAGTTTTGGGTTAACATTTATTGGAAGTTGCGGTTCAGCAACTACACCTATAAAACGAGCTTCTTTGTCAACCATCCAGCGCCGTCCGACTCTCATCGGTGGTGGCGCTATCATCTGACCTTTAGCGTATTTTTTTAATACTCGCTCGCTAGGGGCTTCACTGCCGAATTCATCTTTCGCCCATTCGAGTAAAGAGACCATACGTGACATTTCTTCTCCACATACCGGCTGCACCCGGTTATCGAACGTTATAAGCACATGACGAGCAACCACCACGAATCCCGTCATTACATCTTCTGCATAGCTGGTGGTCTCGATCATCCTTATCTGTTTCGTACATCTTCAGTTTGGCAATCACCGTTTTAGATTCTGGGAGAATCTGTTTGCGAAGGTTTGCAACTTCATCGGCTAATTCCATAAGACGGCAATGAAGGTCCTTTGCTTCATCCTTATACCAGGCTAAATCATCCCGCATACGCCTCCATCGCCGGCGCTTTAATTTACTTGGCATCAGTCATCATCCTCATCATCGTCGTCATCGCAGGATGCGAGCAATGGATTCATTCGCCGCCCTACCTGGCAGGCGTACCCGCGGCGACCGAGGTTGTGTAGCACGCTGTAGATTTCGAACATTTCGGTTCGCTCATCACCAATATCAAGCTCACAGGCCAGCGCGTGGCATTCAGTAGCGAGCGCCGATATCTTCTGAAGCAATTCGACTTTATTCACTTTTCACCTCCTGCGGGGCGGCTGCGAGCATGGCTGCGCGGCAGGCGTTCCAGCCCTTCACCTCAGCGATGGCTGCTACTGCATCCACGGCGTACATGCTCAGTGTATTTGGAATTGGTTTTTCCTCCGGCACTACCGGCGCCGGCTGCGCGTGGCGATAGAGCGGCAGTACAGCCACATCACCATCTTTTGCAACAAATTCTGCGCGGCGTTCATCGTTTGTAACATGCCATTGTTCACGATAGTGCCATGCCCATGCCACCGGCTCGCAGTCCATTGCGGACAGCGCGATTTGTGCCAGTTCGATCCGCTCATCCCATGAAACTTTGCAGATAGTGTTGTTATCAGCGAGTTGTTCCAAGCGCTCTCTGGTTATGGTCGATTTGGTCATTGGTTGGCTCCTTCTGCCTGATACTCTTCGAACCAGAAAACCACCGGCTTTTCGACGACTTCAACAAGGCCGAAGCGCTCTGCGGTGCGGAAATTGACACTGCTCTTTCTACCCCGCTCAACCTGTAGAGAAATTTGTTTTCTGAACATTTCCAGTGAGTAAGAGGTTTTCAACAGATTGCAGGGAGCGCATGCCGGATACTGATTTTCCAAGGTGTCGGCGTAGATATTCCGTACCTCTCCTGTCGCTTTCAGTTTGAAAATTCCTTTTTCTGCGGCCTTCATATCCTGCTTAGAGATTCTCGCCACAGGCTGTACGTGGTCAGCGTGCCAGCCTTTCTCCGGCAGTTCACAGCCGCAGTAAGCACAGCGCCCGCCAA
The DNA here is from genome assembly GCF_048589245.1 of Klebsiella sp. 10982. Lineage (NCBI taxonomy): Bacteria > Pseudomonadati > Pseudomonadota > Gammaproteobacteria > Enterobacterales > Enterobacteriaceae > Klebsiella > Klebsiella sp. 10982. The sequence continues at coordinate 10,515 of NZ_JBMAXV010000045.1, read as the reverse complement.
ACTTCATACGCAGCTCTGCGCGCTGTTTTTTGGTCAGTGCCATCACTCAGCCTCCACCTTGATGCCAGCGGCGGTTAGCATTGCCAGCACATCATCAAACTTGAGATATTCCCCTTCATCGTCGCTGTGCACATACCAGTCATCCCAACCATCAGCGCCTGGCTGAAGTCGTTGTGGCAGCTTCACGGTGACGGTGCGGGACTCCAGCTCGGCGATGCGCGCCTGCAATTCCTCGCAGTGGTCTGTTATCCCACGGCATTGAGTTTTCCAGTAGGCTTCCATCCCCTGCGCCTTCTCCAGCGCCTCTACCAGCGCCAGAACGTTGGCAGGGTTAGCCAGGGCGATGAATTCGGCATTACGCTGCGCCGTCTCATCCCATGCCACATGCCCCTCGCCGTCGTATTCCTCACAGATGCAGGCGGCGTCACTGTTGAGCGAATCAAAGAGGGTTTGCCCGTCAGAGCCATAAATTGCGTATGAGGTGAATCCCTCCACGCAGTCATCGCCAGACCCGTAGCATCCTTCGTTTTTAACTTCGTCGGCCCACCATTCGCCCTGCGTCGCTTTCCCTGCTGCGGCCTTCATACGCTGCGCCAGTTCGGTGATATCAGTCATGGCTGGCCTCCCCAAGCACCCAGCGCAGTGCATCGGCGTATTCACCGCTGGCACCCTCAAGGGCTTTTGTGATTTCTTTGCGGGTTTTCAGACGCGGCTTTGCATCACCGAGGACCTGACGTTGCCGACGGGCTTTTTCGTGGCCTTTGGTACCAGCTGTCGCCAGCTCGATTTCTGCCACTTTTTCCCGCTGCTCTTCAGGTGGGAGCGCACCAAGCTGTCGCGCCTGGGTAACGGTGACTGTGCCAGCCTCCACCGCTTCCCTGACGGCCTGAGTAGCATCGAGGAGGGAGAGCGTTGCTCGAACGGTCTGAACGCTGCAGCCAAACAACACCGCAATGTCGTCCTCATCGAGCCCGCGGTCGAGCGCGTCTGACATTTTTTTAGCCCGGCCAAGCGGTGTATCAGGTCGGCGAATTTCGTTTTCGCTGACCATGTATTTAGCCATCTGATTTGCTGACCCGCGCTTAACAACCCCAGGAACAAGCAGTGGGTCTTTTCCCTCTTTCAAAAGAAGCTTATTTGCCTCCAGGGTATGTTTTACGCGCTGACGGCCTACAACTACGCAGGTGAGCCCCAGTTCAGGGTCTTTCCAGACGATGATAGGTTCCAGTACACCCAGCTCCTTGATGTTCAGAACCATCCCTTCGTCGATAGGAAGGTGGACCCGTTCATCGTAAAGCGGGTGTGTTTTGTCGGTAACCAGGTGCAGTTTTTCAGGTTCAAACGCTAAAACGTTCGTTTTGCCACTCGCGCCATATACCAGCTTTGAGTCTTTAGCCATCAGAGAGCCTCCACGTTACGGAAGCTGGTGGGGCAAATTGCCTTCAAATCGCGCATAGCCTCTAGAACATGCATATTTGTGCGATTCTTGGTGTGTCGCTCGGTCAGGCGATCACACTCTTTCGCCCATGATTTGACCTCTGCGAGAAGGGCGTCACGTTCGGTGCGCGTCTGGCGCAGAGCTACATTCGAAACATCGAGGACGGTAGCCAGTTCCTTGATGATTGCTGCCTGTTCTGGTGGCATAGTTTTGGCTATTTCGTACGCCTGTTTAATCAGTTGTTTTGCTGTCTTAGCCATCTTTTGTTCTCCATCTGACGCGCTGCAACGCGTAAATTTAGGGTGCAGCAACCCAACCCATGAGAATGGGTGAATAGCTGGTTAAAATTTCTTGCTGATGGGGGACCGCCACTGCAATGGCGGTACGTTAGTTCTCCACACAACACAGAAGAGCACCTGCGGCCGCAAATCCGCTCGGGCGGATTGTGTTAGGGCACGTCACTCGGTGGTGCTCTGATGTCTTTTGTAAAAGGGCGAACCAGAAACAATGGGGAAACTGGTGCCGCCAAGATGACATAGTCCATCAGACTCACTTGATGTTAGGTTATGCCTAATGTCATGTCAATAGGCTTAGCCTAATGTTGGTCGGCGGTCAAAAAAAATCCCGCATAAGCGGGATTTGTGTGAAATAAAGCTAGTGTTTTTATGATTATGGACGACGCTTTCTGAAATTCTCATCATTCTGTACATATTGTAAAGAATCAAGGATTAAACCTGAAATCCTTAATACATCCTCGGGATGTTCAATGAAAATACGATTGTTATCATGTTCAAGTCCGGCTCTTTTAATTTCATTACCGGTTATTTCATTGATATCAATTGGTAACTGTATGTTTGAGCGATTCTTCTTGTCATAATAGCGAACCAGCCAGCGGTTTGTTTTTCCTTGGAAAAGAATAGAGTAATAGGACTCTGTATCTTTGGCTTGAAGTTCGTATGCAGGGCCTATAATAGAACAGATTTTTTCAAATAAAATTCTTTCATTATAGGTTGTTACTATGTTGGGGTTCTCTGCATCGACAATATCTGCGCGCTCATCAATTACATTATTTTCAGTTACATCAGCAGGGGATTCTAATTCAGGAATAGATGTTCTTGATGAAAGACCAGAAACAACCATTTCACTTACTGACCTCTCTACGGCCTGCCTCACCAATGGAGTTATTGTTTCTATAAATCTTTGATTTAATTGACGACCAATATTTGCTCGTCCTGCAACATATCTAACAAATTCATGATCTACTTCCCGAAGGCTTGTACTCACGACTTTAACAAATGCAGAAATATATACACTCTCTTCTGCAAGGGTTCTTAGGGCCTCTGGTTTGAATTTGTCATGGCGGAATCTAAATAATTGCTCAGCATCAGAATCTTTAATGTCATCCATCATGATTCGTAAAAATGGCGTTGAATCCATTATATTTTTTTCATTGAGATCCGTAAAAAAGCGCCATTCAATTCCATTAGTAATTGCTGATATTGTCACCTCAGGAGTAGAATTAAAATACCTAGATAATTGAGGACAATGGTTGTCCATTTTTTCTTTACAACCTTTGGCCTCAATAAACATAACGGGAACACCTTGGCAGAATAGAGCATAATCTACACGCTCACCCACTTTCACACCAGGGAAGTCCGCACCATATTCAGCTTTGACTTTTTGCGGATCATATGCGTTAAAGCCTAGGATGTCCAAAAAAGGAAGTATCAAAGCCTGCTTGGTTGTCTCTTCCGTTGTGCAGTGTTCTCTAACATTTTTAACATGTTCAATGTGATTTTTAAGACGTACTTTGAAGTTTTCCATGCATCCTCCATGCAAAGTGAAAACCTGCTGTTAAATCAAAGCAAGTCACAATCCCGGATAGGCTTCATACAAGCCAATCCCCCACAGGGATTGAGTTATGCAAGCGAATCAATCTCAGAGCTTTTAACATGTATGGAGCTTAGAGATATTGTCCGTTAGACCATATAAGCTTAAGCTCTGGCTTTCGTTTGTTTTTTTCCATCTTCCTCCTGCTCTGCCCATCTCCTTATCTTCATCTCTAATGAGTCTAAATATGCTTTAGCATCGCTATCTACCCAGCCAGGTATACGCTGTCCTTGCTCTAAGAGGACAAAATCAATGATAGCCTTTTTTTCTCTCGAAGCCTTATTATAGAGCTCGTCAATAGAACCATTTTTAACTATGGGATCTGTTGCGGGCTCACATGTATCAGTTAGCGGGTATCCCTTTAGTCCCCAGTGCTCGGGGCCCACAACATCAGAAAAGTAGTTCCAAAGCTCTGGTAGCTTCTCTTTCGATATGGAGCCTTTATTGATCCAGTCATGGATTGATGGGGGTTTTATTTTGAAATGACGTGCGATTTCCGCCTTACTCTTGGCAGAACCTATTGAAAGCTTCTTGTCTATGGCCTGCTCGATCGCTCGGCCCAATTCTTTACCACTAAGCATTGCCTAATAATCCTCATAACCTATAGCTTAGGCAATTCCTATTGATTGTTTATTAGGCTTAGCCTAATATCTGCTTGTGTGGAAATCATAGGAATCCGTTTATGAGAAGTAGCCTTGAAGCAATCAGTGAAGCCTGCCGCATTGTTGGGGGACAAGCCGCTTTGTCAAGGAATCTAGGCATCTCATCACCAACAGTGAATCAATGGACAACGGGCATTAGGCAAATACCTGCGGAACGATGTCCTGCGATTGAGAAAGCTACTGGTGGTGCTGTCACCTGCGAAGAGCTTCGTCCTGACATTGACTGGGCCTATTTAAGAGGTGCAGCAATGCGAAAGCTTAATGTCACTGCATCAAATTTGTAACTACCACCCGAGTTTGAAAGGAGTAGGTATGAACCTCAAAGAAGTCGTGAAATCTATGTGCAAAGCATATCCAGGTGGGCGCGAAGCAATGGCTGGCGCACTGGGAATGACGGTGACGCAGTTTAACAACAACCTTTACGAGAAAAACGGCTGTCGTTTCTTCGAAGTCAGCGAACTGGAAGCGATGGAGGACATCTCGAATACATCTCACCTGGCTGAATATTTTGCCCGCCGTCGTGGTGCTCTGCTGGTGGATGTTCCGCACCTGGAAGAACTGGACCGCGTGGACTTGTTTAGCCGGGCTATGCGTACCTCTGCCGCCAGGGGGCAGGTTGATCAGATTATCGAACAGGCGCTTGAAGATGGCGTTATTGAAAGGCACGAGGCCGAAGAAATCATGGTGCATCACCGCCGTCACCTGGCAGCTCGTGAAGAAGAGATTGCCGCAATCATCACGCTTTTTTCACGCAAAAAGAAGTGACGCCAGCGAGTTGCAGCTCCTGGCGTCGTGGCGTGTCGTTATCAGTGGAGATTACTAACGCATGAACAGTTTATCAACACAATACCGCAGGTCGCAACTTGTAGCGCGGCCAGTTCCTGGTGGAGCAGGGCCGGTGCAGTTCGTGTATGGGGTAAGAGTACCAGGCGGGTTCGAGCCTGTCTGCTACCAGTTTGCTCAGTGGGTGGTAGGGGACTTTAACGGCCAGGCGGAGAAAGTATGCGAGAGCTCAACCGATGGTTCAGAGATCACTACGGCGTCCCGGTCAGGGTCATACGCTGGGAGCCCCAGACACAGCGCGTTATATACCTGCGCGAAGGGTATAAGCACGAGTGTTTCAGCCCCCTCGAGCAGTTCAGACGAAAATTCAGGGAAATAGAGGGGTCTTATGAGCCTGTTAATGCCATCAAGGCCGATAGTCATCAATCCTGACCTTGCCTATAGCATCGGCCTGAATGAAGCCATTGCGCTGCAGCAGCTTAACTATTGGCTGCAGGAGACTAACTCAGGGCTGGAGCGTGACGGCGTACGCTGGATCTACAACACGACAGAGCAATGGCTGGAGCAATTCCCGTTCTGGTCTGAATCCACTCTGAAGCGCACCTTCACCCGGCTGAAGAGCCTGGGCGTGCTTAAAGTTGAGCAGCTGAACAAGTCCCAGCGCGACATGACGAACTACTACACGATCAACTACGAGAGCGAGCTTTTAGATGAGGTCAAAGTGACCAAATCGAAGAAGTCAAAATGCGCCGTTCCATTAGGTCAAAATGACACGATGGAAGAGGTCATTGTGAAACGCTCCACCGGGTCAAAACGAACCGCTGTCATCAGGTCAAATTGGCACGATGATCTTACAGAGAATACAACAGAGAGTACTACAGAGATTACAGGTAAAGACTCTTGTCCGGTTGCGCTGCAACCAGACCAGACCGATCCGGCAGATCTCGTTCTGGATCATTTCAATCGGGTAACCAACTCGACCTATGGCAAGGGGGGACGAACCAAAACGACGCTGGGTTATATCCGGGGACGCCTGGCCGAAGATTACAGCCCTGAAGACCTGATGCTGGTGGTTGACTACCTGAACGCGAAATGGGCTCAGGATCCGAAGATGAGCGACTACCTGCGGCCCAAAACGCTGTTTGCTCCCGAGAACTGCGTCGAGTATTTCGACAAGGCCAAAAAATGGGAGGCCGCCGGACGCCCAGCCTGGACTGGCGGCAAGTGGGTTAAGCAGGATGATAGTTTCAAATCCAGTTTCGCCAATGTGGTTTATACAGTGCCAGCGGGGTTCCGCTCATGAGTAAGCCATTTCTGAAATGGGCTGGTGGAAAGTATACCCAGCTGGCTGACCTGTTCGTGCAAATCCCGGCAGGGAAACGTCTGATAGAGCCATTCGTGGGTGGTGGGTCGGTATTCCTGAACAGCGAAAAGCACGCAGATTACCTGCTGGCGGACGTTAATCCGGACCTGATTAATCTGTACCAGATGTTAGCGGTGGTGCCGGATGAAGTGGAATTGAAGGCCCGCTGGATGTTCGAGCACATGCGGTCACCAGATGGCTATGAGCTGATCCGTTCCGAGTTCAACGCACAGACGCTGGATGCTACTGAACGCGCAGCTGCATTCCTGTATCTCAACCGGCATTGCTTCAATGGCCTGATGCGCTACAACCAGGCGAACAAGTTCAATGTGGGCTGGGGAGGCTACAAGGCTCCGTATTACCCGATGGATGAGATGAAAGCCTTCGCGGCTATGGCGCATAACTGCGTATTCATGACCGCTGACTACCGCCGAACTATCAGCCTGGCCGGGAAAGGGGATGTGGTTTACTGCGATCCGCCTTACGAACCGATGCCGGGAACAACCGGATTCACCGCCTACGTCGCTGGTGGTTTTAGCTGGGAGAACCAGGTAGACCTGGCGAAGCAATGTGTATCTGCCTTTCACCGTGGGGCTCGGGTAGTGATTTCTAACTCATCTGCACCGAAGGTTCTCGACCTGTACCGGGAGCATGGTTTTAACCTGCAATTCATCAACGCGCGCCGTTCGATCTCCTGCAAAAGCAGTACGCGGGAAGTCGCAAAAGACGTTGTAGCGATCCTTTAAGGGGGCTAAATGAAACTGACTTTACCATTTCCACCGAGCGTAAATAGTTACTGGCGCGCCCCGAGCAAGGGACCGCTGAAAGGCAGGCATCTGGTAAGCGAGACAGGGCGCAAGTTCCAGCAGGCAGCGAGAGCGGCGATTATTGAGCAACTGCGGGCCGTTCCCCGGCCATCCTCTGATCTGGCCGAGGTTCACATAGTGTTGTATCCGCCGGATCAGCGCCGTCGGGATATCGATAACTACAACAAAGCGCTGTTCGATGCCCTGACTCTAACAGGCGTCTGGGAAGACGACAGTCAGGTTAAGCGCATGCTGGTGGAGTGGGGGAACATCGTGAAGAAAGGGAAAGTAGAAATCACCATCCGACGTTTTCGTGCAGCTGCCTGACGTGGAGATGATATGAGAGCACTACTAACCCCTGAGATTGCCCCACGCATGGGCGTTGTTCTTCTTCGCCCAGGTGCTGATCTCATGCCGATGTTCAGGAGAGGGCGGGTACTGATTGAGCCTGCACCGGAAAAATACAGCGACTACGCAACCGGCGCTATCCCTCCCGCCACGCAGCCACTGGCAGAAGACCCGGTTTTGAAGCCAGTCTTCGAAAACAAAGACGTCATTCTGCGCGCGGGTGGTATCAGCTCGCTGGAGGCCGAGCTGGAGCGTCGTTTTGAATGCCAGTATCCGCACGGCTCGTGGCACAGCGAAAATTTTACGCTGTTCCGGCATGAGCCTGGCAGCATCCGCCTTTGCTGGGCCTGCGATAACCTGGTGCGTGATCAGTACACAGAGACGCTGGCAGGCATTGCGCGTGGGAACCTGGTATCCTGGTTGATAACGGTCATCCGCTCACAGCTGGGGTTCAACGAAGACCATCAACTGACGATCCCAGAGTTGTGCTGGTGGCTGGTAATAAACAATCTGGCGCACGTCATCCCTGAATCGCTGGCCCGGAAAGCCCTGCGATTGCCGGAAATAAAGCATCAACCGGTGATGAAGGAGAGCGATATTGTGCCGGAGCCAGCGGCGAGCGAAGTGGTGCAGAAAAAGATTCTCGGTCTTCGCGTAGATCCTGAAACGCCGGAATCATTTATGCTGCGACCAAAGCGCCGCCGCTGGGTAAACGAGAGCTGGACGCGCTGGGTTAAGTCTCAGTCGTGTGTCTGCTGTAACAAACAAGCAGATGATCCCCATCACTTGATAGGCCACGGACAAGGTGGGATGGGAACGAAAGCGCACGACCTGTTTGTGTTGCCGCTTTGCAGAGCGCATCACGACGAGTTGCATGCTGACACCGTGGCATTTGAGGAGAAGCACGGCTCACAGCTGGAGCTGCTGTTTCGATTTCTGGATCGTTCGCTGGCAATTGGCGTGCTGGCATAGTGGAGAACGCATAATGATTAACCCGTCCGAGGTTGGAAAAGCTGGTGAAATGGTCAGGCTGAAAACGCTGGAGGCCATCTGGATTCAAGGGAAGCTGCGCATGTGGGGCCGCTGGTCCTACATCGGCGGCGGTAGTGGTGGAAATATGTTTAACCAGTTACTGGCTTCCGGGAAAGTCACTAAAACAGCCATCAACGAAGCATTACGCCGGATGAAGAAGTCTGGCATCTCGAAGCCAGAGCTTGAGGCGTTTTTTCGTGAAATACTCGCGGGGAAAAACAAAAGCGGCCTGGCCTTCTGTACAGACGATGAAGGACTGCTGATTGATAAGGTACTGGGGGCAGTCCTTATTACAGGTGGTCACAAAGAGCTGTATCACCTGCTGGTGGATCATTACCGGTTACGTAAGAGCAAACGGCGCATAGCGGAAGAGCTCTATGAAAAGCATCCAGACTGGTGCTTTATGACCTGCAGGCGAAGAGTTGATACATGGCTTAGTTTGGCAGAATCGATGCTGTACGCACCAATGTGTGACGCATTCGGCACAAATGGCGACAGATTTTACTTGCAAAGTGAGCCAGAAACTGCTTGAATTGTGATAGGCTCGGGACGTTAAAGCGAACTGAGCAGCATGAAATAAATTAAAGGCCCAAGGCTAACCCCCTTGGGCCTTGTCATTTCTGCACTCCGGTCAGGGCTCTTGGGTAGAGACGTGCTGCACGATACGTTAAAGCCCTCTGCGCAGAGCCCTGAACCAGATTGCTGGTTTAGCTCAGAAGGTAGAGCGCCTGCCTTGTAAGCAGGATGTCGGCGGTTCGATTCCGTCAACCAGCACCAGAACGGCAGCGGGGCCAGCGTCTGAAGCGAATCCCGATCACAATGCGTAACTTACATGTCCCAGCTGCGCGCAAAGTGACTTTAAAGCAGGGCCACAATTTGGATCTGCGCAAACTAATGTTGAGCGCTCCGTACCAGTAAGCGGAACAAAGCACGATTGTGGTGAAAGAACATATCGGTTAATCCCGGCCCATAAAGCAGCGATAAAAATTTGTCGATTGGCTTTAAGTGAGAGTTGGGCGCTCTCCACCACACAACCATAGGCTCGCATTTGCGGGCCTTTTTTATATCTGCGCCCCGCCCGGCGCATAAACCTGCAGAGCTTTTCGGGGTGAGCCTTTGGAATGGTCGTGTGACTGTTCTGCAGGGCGACCACTCCGGGCGAAGGCTCACCTCAAAAGGATAGTCACATGAAAAAAGTCATCATGGCCGCTATTGCGGTCGCTTCGCTGTGCCTGAGTAACGCCGCTTCGGCTGCGGATGTCGTTATCACTACGGGTCAACAGGGCCTGACCTATAACGCGGTGTACGGCGTTAATCTCGCCAGCGCACTCAGCGAGTATGGTTACAGCTCGACGGTGATCCCCAGTAAAGGCTCTCTGGACAATCTCGACAAGGTCGCCAGCGGTACCGCCCAGATCGGTTTCACTCAGGCTGATGCTTTCCAGTTCTGGCGCAGCCGCCACAGCAACGAAGCGCAGAAGGTGGACATCATCGGCGAGCTGGCTGATGAATGCGTTTTTGTCGCGGTGAAGAAGGGCGGCAAGGTCAGCGATGAAGGTGATTTAAAGGCAGGTGTGAAAATCGCGGTCGGTGAGCCCTCCAGCGGATCGTATGCATCCTGGCAATATCTGCAGGGGCTGGAAAAGGATTACGCCAAAGTAGAGACCTATGCCAAAGGCGGTGTGCGCTCGCTGGCGAAAATCACCACTGGCGAGTATGACGCCTTCCTTTGGGTATCTGCGCCGGACCGGTCGAATAAGTTTCTGGAGGCGGTTAATCAGGAAGGCAGCGGCCTGACGATGATCGATATGAACGGCTGGCACGTTGACGATAAATTGCCGAACGGGAAGCCGGTGTACGAGATGAAAAAGGCGGTTACCGAATCCGGCTGGCTGAGTGATTCGAAGGTGAAGGTTCCCTGCACTAAGACGCTGGTGGTCGCCAATACCGATGCCGGTGATGACATGCTGGAAACGGCCTCGACTGTCCTGCTGAAAAACCTGAGCCGGGTACTCGGCACCAACGGTAAGTAATCATGCTGCGCAGGCTGTGTTTCTTGGCGCTGTTTGTCGTTCTACTGTTCGTAGCCTGGCGGGTGGCTGGCATGCTGATGGATCTGGTTCTGCTGGTGGTTATCGTCGGGGCGCTGGCGGTGTGCTGGCCAATCAGAATAAAAAGAGGCTGACGGGCTCA
>NZ_JBMAXV010000044.1:0-34271 GCF_048589245.1 Klebsiella sp. 10982 | reverse complement strand
TCGTACCGTTGGCGCGGGCGTGGTTGCTAAAGTTCTCGGCTAATTGCTGATAACATTTGACGCAATGCGCAATAAAAGGGCATCATTTGATGCCCTTTTTGCACGCTTTCACACCAGAACCTGGCTCATCAGTGATTTTATTTGTCATAATCATTGCTGAGACAGGCTCTGAAGAGGGCGTTTATACACCAAACCATTCGAGCGTCAGGGCGACGGCCAATCAACTCCTTTTTTGCAACAGCAGGGCAGGGGTGACACGACCGTCAACATTGAAGCAATTTGAATAGTTAAGTGTATAATCCGAAACTTAATTTCGGTTTGGATCGCCTCGCCCCCGCGGGGTGAAATTGTTTGTAGAATACTTCTGACAGGTTGGTTTATGAGTGCGAATACCGAAGCTCAAGGGAGCGGGCGCGGCCTGGAAGCGATGAAGTGGATTATCGTTGCCGTGCTGCTGATCGTGGCGATCGTGGGCAACTTCCTTTATCGCGACATTATGCTGGCGGTGCGTGCGCTGGCCGTGGTTATTCTTATTGCTGCTGCCGGTGGCGTCGCGCTGTTGACGACGAAAGGTAAGGCGACCGTTGCTTTTGCTCGCGAAGCGAGAACCGAAGTTCGTAAAGTGATTTGGCCGACTCGCCAGGAAACGCTGCATACTACGCTGATTGTTGCTGCCGTGACTGCAGTAATGTCACTGATCCTGTGGGGACTGGATGGTATTCTGGTTCGCCTGGTCTCCTTTATCACTGGCCTGAGGTTCTGAGATGTCTGAAGCTCCTAAAAAGCGCTGGTACGTCGTTCAGGCGTTTTCCGGTTTTGAAGGTCGCGTAGCCACGTCGCTGCGTGAACATATCAAATTACACAACATGGAAGAGTTGTTTGGCGAAGTCATGGTTCCGACTGAAGAAGTGGTTGAGATCCGTGGCGGTCAGCGTCGCAAAAGCGAACGTAAATTCTTCCCGGGCTATGTCCTTGTTCAGATGGTCATGAACGACGCAAGCTGGCACCTGGTGCGCAGCGTACCGCGCGTGATGGGCTTCATCGGCGGCACCTCTGACCGTCCGGCGCCGATCAGCGACAAAGAAGTCGACGCTATCATGAACCGCCTGCAGCAGGTTGGCGATAAGCCGCGTCCGAAAACGCTGTTTGAACCGGGTGAAATGGTTCGTGTTAACGACGGTCCGTTCGCTGACTTTAACGGCGTGGTTGAAGAAGTGGACTACGAGAAGTCTCGCCTGAAAGTTTCCGTTTCTATCTTCGGTCGCGCGACCCCGGTAGAACTGGACTTCAGCCAGGTTGAGAAGGCGTAAGCCGGCGATCAAAAAAGCAGCGATTTAATCGTTGCATAGGGCGCGAAATTGGCATACAATTTCGCGCCTTTTGTTTTTATGGGCCCGGCCCGTAAAACGATGTTTAATCACGGGGAGCTTCTCTGAAGCGTTAATACCCAATTTGAGGATTTAAGAATGGCTAAGAAAGTCCAAGCCTACGTCAAGCTGCAGGTTGCAGCTGGTATGGCGAACCCGAGCCCGCCGGTCGGCCCAGCACTGGGTCAGCAGGGCGTGAACATCATGGAATTCTGCAAAGCGTTCAACGCCAAAACTGATTCCCTGGAGAAAGGTCTGCCGATCCCGGTTGTTATCACCGTTTACGCTGACCGTTCCTTTACCTTTGTTACCAAGACTCCGCCGGCTGCTGTTCTGCTGAAGAAAGCTGCAGGCATCAAGTCTGGTTCCGGTAAGCCGAACAAAGATAAAGTGGGTAAAATCTCCCGCGCTCAGCTGCAGGAAATCGCGCAGACCAAAGCTGCCGACATGACTGGTGCCGACATTGAAGCGATGACTCGCTCCATCGAAGGTACTGCACGTTCCATGGGCCTGGTAGTGGAGGACTAAGAAATGGCTAAACTGACCAAGCGCATGCGCGTGATCCGTGAGAAAGTTGATGCAACTAAACAGTACGACATCAACGAAGCCATCGCTCTGCTGAAAGAGCTGGCCACCGCTAAATTTACCGAAAGCGTAGACGTTGCCGTTAACCTCGGCATCGACGCGCGTAAATCTGACCAGAACGTCCGTGGCGCAACTGTACTGCCGCACGGTACTGGCCGTTCCGTTCGCGTAGCCGTATTTACCCAGGGCGCAAACGCTGAAGCTGCTAAAGCTGCAGGCGCTGAGCTGGTAGGTATGGAAGATCTGGCTGAGCAGATCAAAAAAGGCGAAATGAACTTTGACGTTGTTATTGCTTCCCCGGATGCAATGCGCGTTGTTGGCCAGCTGGGTCAGGTTCTGGGTCCGCGTGGCCTGATGCCGAACCCGAAAGTAGGTACCGTAACGCCGAACGTTGCTGAAGCGGTTAAAAACGCGAAAGCAGGTCAGGTTCGTTACCGTAACGACAAAAACGGCATCATCCACACCACCATCGGTAAAGTGGACTTTGACGCTGACAAACTGAAAGAAAACCTGGAAGCTCTGCTGGTTGCGCTGAAAAAAGCAAAACCGACTCAGGCGAAAGGCGTGTACATCAAGAAAGTTAGCATCTCCACCACCATGGGTGCAGGTGTTGCAGTAGATCAGGCTGGCCTGAACGCTTCTGCAAACTAATGCCTTTACGTGGGCGGTGATTTTGTCTACAATCTTACCCCCACGATTCTGTCAATAAGACAGACGCTATGCGAGTCATTTGAATTGCAGCAAGGCAGCAATCGGGTGAATCACCGGGAGTGTAGTTAACTACATGACCGGTGTGAACGAGAGCAGCTAACGCCGCTGCGGTTCGAAGAACGAAGGCATAGGAAGAATTTGTTCGTTGGAGCCTGGCCTATCCAGGCCTCCGTCGAAGACCGCAGGTGTTTCGCAAGAAACTTAATCCCCTGCGTAGACGGTGACAGAACGCTAAGATTATTTTTGGATATTCTGGCTTGTTTCTGCTCACCGTATTTAGACGCTCTTTTCGTTGAATTGAGTGAAGTGAGTTCCAGAGCATAGGCTCTGGCAAACATCCAGGAGCAAAGCTAATGGCTTTAAATCTTCAAGACAAACAAGCGATTGTTGCTGAAGTCAGCGAAGTAGCCAAAGGCGCGCTGTCTGCAGTAGTTGCGGATTCCCGTGGCGTAACTGTAGATAAAATGACTGAACTGCGTAAAGCAGGTCGTGAAGCTGGCGTATACATGCGTGTTGTTCGTAACACCCTGCTGCGCCGCGTCGTTGAAGGTACTCAGTTCGAGTGCCTGAAAGACACGTTTGTTGGTCCGACCCTGATTGCATACTCTATGGAACACCCGGGCGCTGCTGCTCGTCTGTTCAAAGAGTTCGCGAAAGCGAATGCAAAATTTGAGGTCAAAGCCGCTGCCTTTGAAGGTGAGCTGATCCCGGCGTCGCAGATCGACCGCCTGGCAACTCTGCCGACCTACGAAGAAGCAATTGCACGCCTGATGGCAACCATGAAAGAAGCTTCGGCTGGCAAACTGGTTCGTACTCTGGCTGCTGTACGCGATGCGAAAGAAGCTGCTTAATCGCAGTTATCTTTGTAAAGCATTCGCTTACGTATAAACTTATTCTGATATTCAGGAACAATTTAAATGTCTATCACTAAAGATCAAATCATTGAAGCAGTATCCGCTATGTCCGTAATGGACGTTGTTGAGCTGATCTCTGCAATGGAAGAAAAATTCGGTGTTTCCGCTGCTGCTGCTGTAGCTGTAGCTGCTGGCCCGGTTGAAGCTGCTGAAGAAAAAACTGAATTCGACGTAATTCTGAAAGCTGCTGGCGCTAACAAAGTTGCTGTTATCAAAGCAGTACGTGGCGCAACTGGCCTGGGTCTGAAAGAAGCTAAAGACCTGGTAGAATCTGCTCCGGCTGCACTGAAAGAAGGCATCAGCAAAGACGACGCTGAAGCTCTGAAAAAATCTCTGGAAGAAGCTGGCGCTGAAGTTGAAGTTAAATAAGCCAACCCTTCCGGTTGCAGCCTGAGAAATCAGGCTGAGGCTGGTGACTTTTTGGTCACCAGCCTTTTTGCGCTGTAAGGCGCCAGTAGCGTTTCACGCTGTTTGACTACTGGTTTGCCTCTCAATGCTTGTTTCTATCGACGACTTAATATACTGCGACAGGTTAGGGTTCCTGGGCTGTGTAAATCGCAATGAAATGGTTTAAGCGTGATAGCAACAGGCATTGCGGAAAGTGTTCCATTTTCCGGTCAACAAAATAGTGTTGCATAAAAAACTGCCCTCTGCGGGCAGATGGGTCGACTTGTCAGCGAGCTGAGGAACCCTATGGTTTACTCCTATACCGAGAAAAAACGTATTCGTAAGGATTTTGGTAAACGTCCACAAGTTCTGGATGTTCCATATCTCCTTTCTATCCAGCTTGACTCGTTCCAGAAGTTTATCGAGCAAGATCCTGAAGGGCAGTATGGTCTGGAAGCTGCTTTCCGTTCCGTATTCCCGATTCAGAGCTACAGCGGTAATTCCGAGCTGCAATACGTCAGCTACCGTCTGGGCGAACCGGTTTTTGATGTTAAAGAATGTCAGATCCGTGGCGTGACTTATTCTGCACCGCTGCGTGTAAAACTGCGTCTGGTGATCTACGAGCGTGAAGCGCCGGAAGGCACCGTCAAAGACATCAAAGAACAAGAAGTCTACATGGGCGAAATCCCGCTCATGACCGACAACGGTACCTTTGTCATCAACGGTACCGAGCGTGTTATCGTTTCTCAGCTGCACCGTAGCCCGGGCGTCTTCTTTGACAGTGACAAAGGTAAGACCCACTCTTCCGGTAAGGTCCTGTATAACGCACGTATCATTCCTTACCGCGGTTCCTGGCTGGACTTCGAATTCGACCCGAAAGACAACCTGTTCGTTCGTATCGACCGTCGTCGTAAGCTGCCGGCTACCATCATCCTGCGCGCGCTGAATTACACCACTGAGCAGATCCTTGACCTGTTCTTCGAAAAAGTGGTCTTTGAAATTCGCGACAACAAGCTGCAGATGGAGCTGATTCCGGAGCGTCTGCGCGGTGAAACCGCCTCCTTCGATATCGAAGCCAACGGTAAAGTGTACGTTGAGAAAGGTCGTCGCATCACGGCGCGTCACATCCGTCAGCTGGAAAAAGACGATATCAAGCATATCGAAGTGCCGGTTGAATACATCGCGGGCAAAGTGGCGGCTAAAGACTATATCGATGAAGCGACTGGCGAACTGATCTGCCCGGCGAACATGGAGCTGAGCCTGGATCTGCTGGCTAAGCTGAGCCAGTCTGGCCACAAGCGTATCGAAACGCTGTTCACCAACGATCTGGACCACGGCCCGTACATCTCTGAAACGGTACGCGTCGACCCGACTAACGATCGTCTGAGCGCGCTGGTAGAAATCTACCGTATGATGCGCCCTGGTGAGCCGCCGACTCGTGAAGCCGCTGAAAGTCTGTTCGAGAACCTGTTCTTCTCCGAAGACCGCTACGATCTGTCCGCGGTTGGTCGTATGAAGTTCAACCGTTCGCTGCTGCGTGACGAAATTGAAGGTTCCGGTATCCTGAGCAAAGACGACATCATCGAAGTGATGAAGAAGCTCATCGATATCCGTAACGGTAAAGGCGAAGTCGATGATATCGACCACCTCGGCAACCGTCGTATCCGTTCCGTTGGTGAAATGGCGGAAAACCAGTTCCGCGTTGGCCTGGTGCGTGTAGAGCGTGCGGTGAAAGAGCGTCTGTCTCTGGGCGATCTGGATACCCTGATGCCTCAGGATATGATCAACGCCAAGCCGATTTCCGCAGCAGTGAAAGAGTTCTTTGGTTCCAGCCAGCTGTCCCAGTTTATGGACCAGAACAACCCGCTGTCTGAGATTACGCACAAACGTCGTATCTCCGCACTCGGCCCAGGCGGTCTGACCCGTGAACGCGCAGGCTTCGAAGTTCGAGACGTACACCCGACTCACTATGGTCGCGTATGTCCAATCGAAACGCCTGAAGGTCCGAACATCGGTCTGATCAACTCCCTGTCCGTGTACGCACAGACTAACGAATACGGTTTCCTTGAGACCCCGTATCGTAAAGTGACCGACGGTGTTGTTACCGACGAAATTCATTACCTGTCTGCTATCGAAGAAGGTAACTACGTCATCGCTCAGGCGAACTCCAACCTGGATGACGAAGGCCACTTTGTTGAAGATCTGGTTACCTGCCGTAGTAAAGGCGAATCCAGCTTGTTCAGCCGCGACCAGGTTGACTACATGGACGTATCCACCCAGCAGGTGGTATCCGTCGGTGCGTCCCTGATCCCGTTCCTGGAACACGATGACGCCAACCGTGCATTGATGGGTGCGAACATGCAACGTCAGGCGGTTCCGACTCTGCGCGCTGATAAGCCGCTGGTTGGTACCGGTATGGAACGTGCTGTTGCCGTTGACTCCGGTGTTACTGCGGTGGCTAAACGTGGCGGTACCGTTCAGTACGTGGATGCTTCCCGTATCGTTATCAAAGTTAACGAAGACGAGATGTACCCGGGCGAAGCAGGTATCGACATCTATAACCTGACCAAGTACACCCGTTCTAACCAGAACACCTGCATCAACCAGATGCCTTGCGTGTCCCTGGGCGAACCCATTGAACGCGGCGACGTCCTGGCCGACGGCCCGTCCACCGACCTCGGTGAACTGGCGCTGGGTCAGAACATGCGCGTAGCGTTCATGCCGTGGAACGGCTACAACTTCGAAGACTCCATCCTCGTATCCGAGCGTGTGGTCCAGGAAGACCGTTTCACCACCATCCACATTCAGGAACTGGCATGCGTGTCCCGTGACACCAAGCTGGGGCCGGAAGAGATCACCGCTGATATCCCGAACGTGGGTGAAGCTGCGCTCTCCAAACTGGATGAATCCGGTATCGTTTATATCGGTGCGGAAGTGACCGGCGGCGACATTCTGGTTGGTAAGGTAACCCCGAAAGGCGAGACCCAGCTGACGCCGGAAGAGAAACTGCTGCGCGCGATCTTCGGTGAGAAAGCGTCTGACGTTAAAGACTCTTCTCTGCGCGTACCGAACGGTGTCTCTGGTACCGTTATCGACGTTCAGGTGTTTACCCGTGACGGCGTAGAAAAAGACAAGCGTGCTCTTGAGATCGAAGAGATGCAGCTGAAGCAGGCTAAAAAAGACCTGTCTGAAGAACTGCAGATCCTCGAAGCTGGTCTGTTCAGCCGTATCTATGCCGTGCTGGTTGCCGGTGGCGTTGAAGCTGAGAAGCTCGACAAACTGCCGCGCGATCGCTGGCTGGAACTGGGCCTGACCGACGAAGAGAAACAAAATCAGCTGGAACAGCTGGCTGAGCAGTACGACGAACTGAAACACGAGTTCGAGAAAAAACTCGAAGCGAAACGCCGTAAAATCACCCAAGGCGACGATCTGGCACCGGGCGTGCTGAAGATTGTTAAGGTATACCTGGCCGTTAAACGCCGTATCCAGCCTGGTGACAAGATGGCAGGTCGTCACGGTAACAAGGGTGTTATCTCTAAGATCAACCCGATCGAAGATATGCCGCACGATGCTAACGGTACGCCGGTAGATATCGTACTGAACCCGCTGGGCGTACCGTCTCGTATGAACATCGGTCAGATCCTGGAAACTCACCTGGGTATGGCTGCGAAAGGCATCGGCGATAAGATCAACGCCATGCTGAAACAGCAGCAGGAAGTCGCGAAACTGCGCGAGTTCATCCAGCGTGCCTACGATCTGGGTGCTGACGTTCGTCAGAAAGTTGACCTGAATACCTTCAGCGATGAAGAAGTTCTGCGTCTGGCTGAAAACCTGCGTAAAGGTATGCCGATCGCAACGCCGGTGTTCGACGGTGCGAAAGAAGCGGAAATTAAAGCGCTGCTGCAGCTGGGCGACCTGCCGACTTCCGGTCAGATCACCCTGTTTGACGGCCGCACCGGTGAGCAGTTCGAGCGTCCGGTAACCGTGGGTTACATGTACATGCTGAAACTGAACCACCTGGTCGACGACAAAATGCACGCGCGTTCCACCGGTTCTTACAGCCTGGTTACTCAGCAGCCGCTGGGTGGTAAGGCGCAGTTCGGTGGTCAGCGCTTCGGTGAGATGGAAGTGTGGGCGCTGGAAGCATACGGCGCGGCCTACACCCTGCAGGAAATGCTCACCGTTAAGTCTGATGACGTGAACGGTCGTACCAAGATGTATAAAAACATCGTGGACGGCAATCACCAGATGGAACCGGGCATGCCGGAATCCTTCAACGTACTGTTGAAAGAAATTCGCTCGCTGGGCATCAACATCGAACTGGAAGACGAGTAATTCTCGCTCAAACAGGTCACTGCTGCCGGGTTAACCCCCGGCAGCGGAATGTGCTAACTCCGACGGGAGCAAATCCGTGAAAGACTTATTAAAGTTTCTGAAAGCGCAAACTAAAACCGAAGAGTTTGATGCGATCAAAATTGCTCTGGCTTCGCCAGACATGATCCGTTCATGGTCTTTCGGTGAAGTTAAAAAGCCGGAAACCATTAACTACCGTACGTTCAAGCCTGAGCGTGACGGCCTTTTCTGCGCCCGTATCTTTGGGCCGGTAAAAGACTATGAGTGCCTGTGCGGTAAGTACAAGCGCCTGAAACACCGCGGTGTGATCTGTGAGAAGTGCGGCGTTGAAGTGACCCAGACCAAAGTGCGTCGTGAGCGCATGGGCCACATCGAGCTGGCATGTCCGACTGCGCACATCTGGTTCCTGAAATCCCTGCCGTCCCGTATCGGCCTGCTGCTGGATATGCCGCTGCGCGATATCGAACGTGTACTGTACTTTGAATCCTATGTGGTTATCGAAGGTGGCATGACCAACCTCGAACGCAACCAGATTCTGACGGAAGAACAGTACCTGGACGCGCTGGAAGAGTTCGGTGACGAATTCGACGCGAAGATGGGTGCGGAAGCGATCCAGGCGCTGCTGCGCAATATGGATCTGGAGCAGGAATGCGAGCAGCTGCGTGAAGAGCTGAACGAAACCAACTCCGAAACCAAGCGTAAAAAGCTGACCAAACGCATTAAGCTGCTGGAAGCCTTCGTACAGTCTGGCAACAAGCCGGAGTGGATGATCCTGACCGTTCTGCCGGTACTGCCGCCAGATCTGCGTCCGCTGGTTCCGCTGGATGGTGGTCGTTTCGCGACGTCTGACCTCAACGATCTGTATCGTCGCGTGATCAACCGTAACAACCGTCTGAAACGTCTGCTGGATCTGGCTGCGCCGGATATCATCGTACGCAACGAAAAACGTATGCTGCAGGAAGCGGTTGACGCCCTGCTGGATAACGGTCGTCGTGGTCGTGCGATCACCGGTTCTAACAAACGTCCTCTGAAATCTTTGGCCGATATGATCAAAGGTAAACAGGGTCGTTTCCGTCAGAACCTGCTCGGTAAGCGTGTTGACTACTCCGGTCGTTCTGTTATCACCGTAGGTCCATACCT
This sequence comes from Klebsiella sp. 10982, assembly GCF_048589245.1. NCBI lineage: Bacteria > Pseudomonadati > Pseudomonadota > Gammaproteobacteria > Enterobacterales > Enterobacteriaceae > Klebsiella > Klebsiella sp. 10982. The sequence goes on along the minus strand of NZ_JBMAXV010000044.1, from coordinate 24,814 downwards.
GCGTCTGCATCAGTGCGGTCTGCCGAAGAAAATGGCGCTGGAGCTGTTCAAACCGTTCATCTACGGCAAGCTGGAACTGCGTGGCCTGGCCACCACCATCAAAGCCGCTAAGAAAATGGTTGAGCGCGAAGAAGCTGTCGTTTGGGATATCCTGGATGAAGTTATCCGCGAACACCCGGTACTGCTGAACCGTGCGCCGACCCTGCACCGTCTGGGTATCCAGGCGTTCGAACCGGTTCTGATCGAAGGTAAAGCCATCCAGCTGCACCCGCTGGTTTGTGCGGCCTATAACGCCGACTTCGATGGTGACCAGATGGCTGTTCACGTACCGCTGACGCTGGAAGCCCAGCTGGAAGCGCGTGCGCTGATGATGTCTACCAACAACATCCTGTCCCCGGCGAACGGCGAACCAATCATCGTTCCGTCTCAGGACGTTGTACTGGGTCTGTACTACATGACCCGTGACAGTGTTAACGCCAAAGGCGAAGGCATGGTGCTGACTGGCCCGAAAGAAGCTGAGCGTATTTATCGCGCTGGCCTGGCCTCTCTGCATGCGCGCGTTAAAGTGCGTATCACTGAATACGAAAAAGACGACAATGGTGAATTTGTCGCGAAAACCAGCCTGAAAGACACGACCGTTGGCCGTGCCATTCTGTGGATGATCGTACCGAAAGGTCTGCCGTTCTCTATCGTGAACCAGGCGCTCGGTAAGAAAGCGATCTCCAAGATGCTGAACACCTGTTACCGTATTCTGGGCCTGAAACCGACCGTTATTTTCGCGGACCAGACGATGTACACCGGCTTTGCTTATGCAGCGCGTTCAGGTGCGTCCGTTGGTATCGATGACATGGTCATCCCGGAGAAAAAATACGAAATCATCAGCGAAGCGGAAGCGGAAGTTGCTGAGATTCAGGAACAGTTCCAGTCTGGTCTGGTGACCGCGGGCGAACGCTACAACAAAGTTATCGATATCTGGGCTGCGGCGAACGATCGTGTATCCAAAGCGATGATGGATAACCTGCAAACCGAAACCGTGATTAACCGTGACGGTCAGGAAGAACAGCAGGTTTCCTTCAACAGCATTTACATGATGGCCGACTCCGGTGCGCGTGGTTCTGCGGCACAGATTCGTCAGCTGGCTGGTATGCGTGGTCTGATGGCGAAGCCGGATGGCTCCATCATCGAAACGCCGATCACCGCGAACTTCCGTGAAGGTCTGAACGTACTCCAGTACTTCATCTCGACCCACGGTGCGCGTAAAGGTCTGGCGGATACCGCACTGAAGACAGCGAACTCCGGTTACCTGACGCGTCGTCTGGTTGACGTTGCGCAGGACCTGGTTGTTACTGAAGACGACTGTGGCACCCTGGAAGGCATCACCATGACGCCGGTTATCGAAGGTGGCGACGTTAAAGAGCCGCTGCGCGATCGCGTACTGGGTCGTGTGACTGCTGAAGACGTTCTGAAGCCGGGTACCGCGGATATTCTGGTTCCACGCAACACGCTGCTGCACGAGCACTGGTGTGATCTGCTGGAAGCGAACTCCGTTGACTCCGTCAAAGTGCGTTCCGTTGTATCCTGTGACACCGACTTTGGTGTATGTGCGCACTGCTATGGTCGTGACCTGGCGCGTGGCCACATCATCAACAAAGGTGAGGCTATCGGCGTTATCGCGGCACAGTCCATCGGTGAGCCGGGTACACAGCTGACGATGCGTACGTTCCACATCGGTGGTGCGGCATCTCGTGCGGCTGCTGAATCCAGCATCCAGGTGAAAAACAAAGGTAGCATCAAGCTCAGCAACGCGAAGTCGGTTGTGAACTCCAGCGGTAAACTGGTCATCACTTCCCGTAACACCGAGCTGAAGCTGATCGACGAATTCGGTCGTACCAAAGAGAGCTATAAAGTGCCTTACGGTGCGGTTATGGCGAAAGGCGACGGCGAGCAGGTTGCCGGCGGTGAAACCGTCGCAAACTGGGATCCGCATACCATGCCGGTCATCACCGAAGTTAGCGGCTTCATCCGCTTCACTGACATGATCGACGGCCAGACCATTACTCGTCAGACCGACGAGCTGACCGGTCTGTCTTCGCTGGTGGTTCTGGACTCTGCAGAACGTACCGCAGGTGGTAAAGATCTGCGTCCGGCACTGAAAATTGTTGATGCTCAGGGCAATGACGTTCTGATCCCAGGCACCGATATGCCTGCTCAGTACTTCCTGCCGGGTAAAGCAATTGTTCAGCTGGAAGATGGCGTACAGATCAGCTCCGGTGACACCCTGGCGCGTATTCCGCAGGAATCCGGCGGTACCAAGGATATCACCGGTGGTCTGCCGCGCGTTGCGGACCTGTTCGAAGCACGTCGTCCGAAAGAGCCGGCGATCCTGGCTGAAATCAGCGGTATCATTTCCTTCGGTAAAGAAACCAAAGGGAAACGTCGTCTGGTTATCACCCCGGTAGACGGTAGCGAGCCGTACGAAGAGATGATCCCGAAATGGCGTCAGCTCAACGTGTTCGAAGGTGAACGTGTAGAACGTGGTGACGTGGTTTCCGACGGTCCGGAAGCACCGCACGACATTCTGCGTCTGCGTGGCGTACATGCTGTGACCCGTTACATTGTTAACGAAGTCCAGGACGTATACCGTCTGCAGGGCGTTAAGATTAACGATAAACACATCGAAGTTATCGTTCGTCAGATGCTGCGTAAAGCCACCATTGAAAGCGCAGGCAGCTCCGACTTCCTCGAAGGCGAGCAGGTTGAATACTCCCGCGTCAAGATCGCGAACCGCGAACTGGAAGCGAATGGCAAAGTGGGCGCAACGTTCTCCCGCGATCTGCTGGGTATCACCAAAGCGTCTCTGGCCACCGAGTCCTTCATCTCCGCGGCATCGTTCCAGGAGACCACTCGCGTGCTGACCGAAGCCGCCGTTGCGGGCAAACGCGACGAGCTGCGCGGTCTGAAAGAGAACGTCATCGTGGGTCGTCTGATCCCGGCGGGTACCGGTTATGCGTACCACCAGGATCGTATGCGCCGTCGTGCGGCTGGCGAATTGCCGGCAGCACCGCAGGTGAGCGTGGAAGAAGCGTCTGCCAACCTGGCAGAGCTGCTGAACGCAGGTCTGGGCGGTTCTGACAACGATTAATCGTTGATGCACTGCTAAAAAGCCGGTCAGGTTCCCTGACCGGCTTTTTTATTGTCTGTTCGCCGCCTTACTTGCCTCTAATTACATTTGCGCCATATTAAATCTGCATTTTCTTAGCAATTAATTAATACAAAATATCAATTAAAAGCCTATTCCTAAAACCTTTGTTTATATATGGGTAAAACTTCTACTCATATCAAAAAATAATCAATTCAAAGGGGATATATTCAAAATACCTAATGAATCATGGGATTACTTCTGCTGCTTTATCTTCGGAGCGACTGCTCTGGAGAGGGATCGCCGCATCTCATGCTTCTCCCGATAAGACGCAGAAATAATACCGGCAGGCAGGTGTTGGTCATTTCTTTTGGTCTGCGTGGACAGGCTCTGGGGGCTGCATGGAATTTGCGATACAACTCATTATTATCTTAATTTGTCTGTTTTATGGTGCCCGAAAAGGCGGTATTGCGCTGGGGCTGCTGGGCGGCATCGGTTTGGTTATCCTCGTCTTTGTGTTCCATCTTCAGCCGGGAAAACCGCCGGTTGATGTAATGCTGGTGATCATTGCCGTCGTGGCCGCCTCGGCGACGCTACAGGCGTCCGGCGGGCTGGATGTCATGTTACAGATTGCCGAGAAGCTGCTGCGGCGTAACCCGAAATATGTCTCTATTGTGGCGCCTTTTGTCACCTGTACGTTGACCATCCTCTGCGGTACCGGACACGTGGTTTACACGATCCTGCCAATTATCTACGATGTGGCGATTAAGAATAACATTCGTCCGGAGCGGCCGATGGCGGCCAGCTCCATAGGTGCCCAGATGGGGATCATCGCCAGCCCGGTTTCGGTGGCGGTGGTCTCGCTGGTGGCGATGCTGGGGAATTTTACCTTTAACGGGAAACACCTGGAGTTTCTCGATCTGCTGGCGATAACCATTCCGTCCACACTGCTGGGCATTTTAGCTATCGGCATCTTCAGCTGGTTCCGTGGCAAAGATCTGGATAAAGATGAAGCCTTCCAGGCGTTTATTGCGGTACCGGAGAACCGCCATTACGTCTATGGCGATACGGCGACGCTGCTGGATAAAAAGCTGCCCACCAGTAACTGGATTGCGATGTGGATTTTTCTGGCTTCCATTGCCGTGGTTGCTCTGCTCGGCGCCTTTTCCGAACTGCGCCCGGAATTTAACGGTAAGCCGCTGTCGATGGTGCTGGTGATCCAGATGTTCATGCTGCTTTCCGGAGCGCTGATCATTATCATCACCAAAACTAACCCGGCGTCGATTTCCAAAAATGAGGTCTTTCGTTCGGGAATGATCGCTATCGTCGCGGTGTACGGCATCGCGTGGATGGCGGAGACCATGTTCGGCGCGCACATGACCGAAATTAAAGGCGTACTCGGGGAGATGGTAAAAGAGTACCCGTGGGCTTATGCCATTGTGCTGCTACTGGTATCGAAGTTTGTGAACTCACAGGCGGCAGCGCTGGCGGCGATTGTGCCGGTGGCCCTGGCCATCGGCGTCGATCCGGCCTATATCGTGGCTTCTGCGCCGGCCTGCTATGGCTACTATATTCTGCCGACTTACCCAAGCGATCTGGCGGCGATCCAGTTTGACCGCTCAGGCACCACCCATATTGGCCGCTTTGTCATTAATCACAGCTTTATCCTGCCCGGGCTCATCGGCGTCGGCGTCTCCTGCGTGTTTGGCTGGGTATTCGCTGCGATGTACGGCTTTCTGTAAGAGAGGACGGGCGCCGGCAGCGACGCCCGTTAAATCCGAGAGATTATTGCGCGAGGGGCAGACGACGATAGAGCTCGATCATATCGGTCGCCAGATCCTGGATGACCATCGCGTTCATCAGGTGGTCCTGAGAATGCACGGTGATCAGGTTGACTGGTAACTTACCGCTGCCTTCATCCAGGCCGATAAGCTGGGTCTGGATTTTATGCGCATGTTTGACGAACTCATGGGACTCGGCCATGGCCTGTTCGGCTGCGGCAAAATCACCTTTGCGCGCCAGCTGGAGTGCGGTGAGCGCCGCGCTGCGTGCAGAACCGGCATTGACCAACAGCTCCATGATGATCGTTTCTAAATCTTCCATCGCTTACTCCAGCATCTTAAGGGCTTTATCCAGGACGGCATCACCTTTCATCATGCCGTAGTCCATCATATCGATTACCGCGACCTTCTTGCCGAACGGATCGGCCAGCGCCTGCAGCTTCGCCTGCTCATATTTCACCTGCGGGCCGAGCAGAATAATGTCGGCGGCGGCCAGATTATCTTTAAACTCGGCGACCGGTACGGCCTTGATTGAGACTTCAACACCTTTCTTCTGCGCGGCATCTTGCATACGCTGAACCAGCATGCTGGTAGACATACCGGCAGCACAGCACAAAACGATATTCTTCATAGTCAGTGGCCCTTGTGTTCCGTAATGTCTTATCTTTATCGCGGCCCTGGCGATGCGACAACCGCTTTACCGTGATTGTGTGTAAGTCATCACACAAAAATTGAAACCGGTTTCATTTTTGCCGATAAAAATAAAAAAGCCCACCGAAGTGGGCGGCCGCGTCCTGTTGTCTCACGCGCGGAGGATGCGGTTTTTACCTTGTTGCTTGGCTTTGTAAAGTGCCTCATCGACGCTCACCACCAGTTTATCCAGCGGCTCCATATTCCATTCCCCCAGTCCGGCGCTAAAGGTGACCGTCAGGCCATCTTCGCGCCAGGTGCGCCGCTCGACGTTGACCCGCCACGTTTCCAGCAGCGTACGAGCGTTATCGATATGTTCGGCAGGAAAGACCACTGCGAACTCTTCACCGCCGTAGCGATAAAGGGATATTTCCAGCGGCTGGAGAACCTGCAGCCCTTCGCGGGCGACGTTGCGCAGGACGATATCGCCGTTCAGGTGCCCCCAGGTATCGTTGATCGATTTAAAGTTATCGATATCGACCAGCGCGAGAGCAAACGGCTGGTGATCGTTCATCAACGCCGCGATATCGCTGTCGAAGGCGCGGCGGTTTTTACAGCCGGTAAGGGCGTCGATGGTCGCCTGACGGACGTAGGTCAGTTCACGCTGTTTATTGGTTTCAATCGCTTTACTCAGCATCGCCTCAAGGCGCGGGGCGCGTTTGACATCGCCCGTTTTAATCGCATTGATGATATTCATTAGCACGGTACGGGAGGCATGACGCAGATAAAGACCGAACAGGATGATGATGATCGCTGCGAGGGTGAAACCGCCGATCACTAAATTGGTCTCATGGCGCGTCAGATTGACCAGGGTTGTATTATCGACACGGAAAATCACGAACCAGTCGGGATTGGTAAAAGAGTAGTAGTAATACCAGGTGTCGCTTTTAGTATCGTAAAGCTGCCCCTCGCCGCTGGTCATTTTATCCATCAGCTCGTCGCTGACGAAGGGTTTAAACAGCGCCCCCGGGTCGGAGTGCAGGACCACTTTGCCATCCCGCTGCACCACAAAAAACTCCCCCTGCACGGGCGCCACCATCTGCCGTAGCGCGAAACCCATGGAGGTGAGATCGAGATGAAACGCCAGACTTCCCTTGAGTTTCCCCTCTGGGGTGATGACAGGTTTGAAAATGGTAATCGTCGGATGGTGGGTGAAATAGTCCATATACGGGCTGGTGTAATGGCTGAAGGTGCTGGCTTCCGCCTGTTTGATAAACCAGGGCCGCGTTTTGGGATCGAAAGCCCGGCTGTCTTCATTTTCCAGCACCTCCGGGGCGCGCAGATAGTGGCCCTCGGTATCCGCCAGTGAAATGGAAGAGACGCTTGGCATCATGTTCTGTAACTGCATCAACGTGGTTAACCCTTTCTCCGGCTCCACGTTTACCGCGCGATTCAGTTCGTCATTGCGGGCAAAGAAGATGGCCGCGCGCCCGAGAATAAAATCGTTTTCCCGCAGCAGGGTTTCCGTATAGTTGATCGCCAGGTTATGGGTAAAGTTGCGGTTAATATCGTGATAATCTTCGAGAAAATCTTTCCGCTGCGCCAGGGTGACAAAAACAGCAATCAGCATAAAACTGAGCAAAATTCCGGCAAACCCTACGACGATCGGTGTCGTAAAAGAGAGCTTTCTGTTGTGTAGCGCCATGAATCGTTAATCGTCCCGGATGTATAAACCAAGGGTCCGAACGCAGGTTGCGTCTGCGACGCCTGCCGATCGAATCAGTTAACTATCGCTTAATTATAACTCTGAGACTTTCATCTATCGTGATTTATATTTTTTGATGATGAATTGAGCCCGTGCAGCGCGGAGAGGCAGGGCGAAAATGAGGAAGAAAAGGTTCGCCCTGGTCAGCGTCCGCTGCTGACCCGGGCAGAATAGAAAAACGGCGCCGGGCGGACCAGCCTCGGTTTTTCATCTCTCGTGCAGGCACGCAAAATTATCAGGCGCTTACACTGTGCATCATGAGGTTTGCGAAGCGCGTCCCAGCCAGCTATCCCAGTCTTTCCATACCGGCTGCAGACCGCGAGCGGCCAGCGCGCTGGCGACCTCTTCAGGGCGGCGATCGTCGTGCGGGGCAAATTGCTCCAGCTCCGGATGATCGTCGGCGTAGCCGCCAGGCTGGGTTTTAGAGAAGGCGCTGACGTTGTTAATCGCTAGCGGGATAACCCGGTCGCGGAACCAGGGTGATTCGCGGGTCGAGAGCGACAGCTCAACCTCCGGCGCCAGCAGGCGGAAGGCGCAGATGGTCTGCACCAGCTGGCGCTCATCCATCAGCGAGGCCGGTTCAATGCCGCCAGCGCAGGGACGCAGGCGCGGGAAGGAGACCGAATAGCGGCTGCGCCAGTAGCGTTGCTGCAGCCACAGCAGGTGTTCAGCGACCATAAAGCAGTCCACCCGCCAGCTGTCGGAAAGGCCGATGAGCGCGCCAAGACCGATCTTATCGATCCCCGCCGCGCCTAAGCGATCCGGCGTATCCAGTCGCCAGAAGAAATCCTGCTTTTTCCCTTTCAGATGGTGCTGGGCGTACATGCTTTCATGATAGGTCTCCTGATAGACCATCACCCCGTCGAGCCCCAGGGTTTTCAGCTCGGCATACTCTTCGGTCGCCAGCGGCTGCACCTCCATATGCAGCGAGGCAAACTGGCGGCGGATAGCTGGCAGGTGCTGGCGGAAATAATCCATTCCCACCTTGCCCTGATGCTCGCCGGTCACCAGGAGCAGATGCTCAAAGCCGAGGTCGCGGATCGCGGCGCACTCGCGGGCAATCTCGGCGGCATCCAGCGTCTTGCGCTTAATGCGGTTGCTCATTGAGAAGCCGCAGTAGGTGCAATCATTGGCGCACAGGTTGGAGAGATACAGCGGCACGTAGAAGCTGACGGTATTGCCGAAGCGCTGGCGGGTAAGCCGCTGCGCGCGCTGGGCCAGCGGTTCAAGATAGTTAGCCGCCGCCGGCGAAAGCAGGGCCATCATGTCATCGCGGGTCAGCTGTTTTGCCGCCAGCGCCCGTTCGACATCGGCGGCGGTTTTGCTGTTGATGCGCAGGCGGATGTCGTCCCACTCCAGCTGCCGCCAGCGATCGCTAAAGGTTTTCATGCCAGCGCCTCCAGGAATCCGGTGAGCGGGCTGGTGGCCTGGGCCTGCGCGCTGCGCGCCCCCGGTCCGGCCTGATGGGCCAGCAAGCCTGCCTCGACCGCCATGCGGAAGGCGCGAGCCATGGCGACAGGATCGTCGGCGACGGCAATAGCGGTATTGACCAGTACCGCATCCGCGCCCATCTCCAGCGCCTGCGCCGCATGGCTCGGGACGCCGATCCCGGCGTCGACCACCACCGGGACCGTCGCCTGCTCGATAATGATCTCCAGCATGGCTTTGGTTTCCAGCCCCTGATTGGAGCCGATCGGCGCGCCCAGCGGCATCACCGCTGCGCAGCCCACCTCTTCCAGTCGTTTACACAGCACCGGGTCGGCACCGCAGTAGGGCAGCACCACGAACCCTTCGCGCACCAGCAGCTCCGCCGCCTTCAGGGTTTCAATCGGGTCGGGCAGCAGCCAGCGGGCGTCCGGGTGGATCTCCAGTTTCAGCCAGTGGGTGCCTAAGGCTTCCCGCGCCAGGCGGGCGGCAAACACCGCTTCTTCCGCCGTCTTGGCGCCTGAGGTATTCGGCAACAGGCTGACCCCCGCCGCCAGCAGCGGGGCGAGGATGGCGTCATTGTGCTGGCGTAAATCGACGCGCTTCATTGCCAGGGTTACCAGCTGGCTGCCCGAGGCACGAATCGCTTCGACCATCACCTCTGGGGCGGCGAATTTACCGGTACCGGTAAAAAGATGGGATTCAAATGTTTTGTCTGCAATACGTAACATGTCAGCCTCCAGCGATAACCTGAAAAAGCAGGACTCGATCGCCTTCCTGCAAGAGATGATCTTCCCACCGTTCGCGCGGCAGGATGTGTTGATTGAGCGCCAGCGCAACGCCCGGCTGCAGCTGTTCGAGCTGGGTCAGCAGGGCGCTGACGCTGAGGTTGTCCGCACATGCCAGCGGCTCGTCGTTAAACCAAATCTGCATGTTGCCCTCCGCATACCGGGCAGTTCTGCACTTTTTGCAGCGCAAGGTTGCGCCAGTTGCTGGTGCGGGCGTCAAACAGCCGTAGCGTGTTGCGCGGCGTCGCCATGCCGATAAGGAGCTTTATGGCCTCCAGCGCCTGCAACGTGCCCATCATGCCGACCACCGGACCGACGACCCCCGCGGTGCGGCAGTTACGCTGCGGTTCGTCGCTATCCGGCCACAGGCAGCGATAGCAGCCCTGCGTCCAGGGCGGGGTGAGCACCATCAGCTGACCGCCGAAGCCGACGGCGCTGGCGGTGACTAACGGGGTATCGAGGGCCACGCAGGCAGCGTTGATCGCCTGGCGGGTCACCATGTTATCGGTGCAGTCCAGCACCACGTCCGCTTTTGCCACCTCAGCGCGCAGCGCCTCACCGCTCAGACGCTGCTGCAGCGCAACCAGTTTGATCTGGGGGTTTAGCTGGCTAAGCCGGGTCTGTGCCGCCGCGGCTTTTGGCTGGTCGATATCCTCGCTGGTGAACAGGATTTGCCGCTGCAGGTTGCTGAGATGTACGGCGTCGTCATCGGCCAGGATCAGCGTCCCGACGCCAGCCCCGGCAAGATAGAGCGCCGCCGGAGATCCCAGCCCGCCAAGGCCGATAATCAGCGCCCGGCTGGCTAACAGTTTCTGCTGCCCCTCGATGGCGATATCTTCCAGCAGCAGCTGGCGGCTATAGCGCATAAAGTCATGATCATTCATCGCCCGCTCCCGCCAGTGCCAGCAGCTGGTCGGTCGCTGCCCGCCAGTCCGCCGCCTGGGTAATAGCGCTGACTACGGCGATGCTGCCGACGCCGGTCGCCAGTACGCCCGGCGCTTTTTCCAGACTGATGCCGCCTATCGCTACCGTCGGATAATCGGCCAGACGCTGAATATGCCCGGCAAGCTGTTCGAGGCCCTGCGGCGCCGAAGGCATCTGTTTAGTTTGCGTCGGGAAGACGTGACCCAGGGCGATGTAAGAGGGGCGTGCCGCCAGGGCGACATCAATCTCCATATCGTCGTGAGTAGAGACGCCAAGACGCAGCCCGGCCTGGCGGATGGCGCTCAGGTCGGTGGTTTCCAGATCTTCTTGTCCGAGATGCACGCCATAGGCCTGGTGCTTAATCGCCAGCTGCCAGTAATCGTTAATGAACAGTCGGGCGTGATAGCGGCGACCAAGGGCGATGGCGGCGATGACGTCATCCTCCACTTCGCTGTCGCGCCGGTCTTTGATGCGTAACTGAAGGGTACGTACCCCAGCTTCAAGCAGGCGTTCAATCCACGCCACGCTGTCCACCACCGGGTAGAGTCCGAGACGAAACGGGACGGGTGGAAAATCAGGTTGATACATCAGGCTTCCTCCTGTTTCAGGTAGATTTCGCCGCCGCGGGCGCGGAAGTTATTCGACATATCGGCCATGCCGGCTTCGATACTTTGCTTCGCGGCGTAGTCGCGGACCTCCTGAGTGATTTTCATCGAACAGAATTTCGGCCCGCACATGGAGCAGAAGTGGGCGACTTTGCCGGACTCCTGCGGCAGGGTTTCATCGTGATAGGCCCGCGCGGTGAAGGGGTCGAGCGCGAGGTTAAACTGGTCTTCCCAGCGGAATTCAAAACGCGCTTTTGACATCGCGTTGTCGCGGATCTGCGCCCCGGGGTGGCCTTTCGCGAGGTCGGCGGCGTGGGCGGCGATTTTGTAGGTAATCAGCCCCTGTTTGACATCCTCTTTGTTGGGCAGGCCGAGATGCTCTTTTGGCGTGACGTAGCACAGCATGGCGCAGCCAAACCAGCCAATCATTGCCGCGCCGATACCGGAGGTGAAATGGTCGTAGCCCGGCGCGATATCAGTAGTGAGCGGGCCTAAAGTGTAGAACGGCGCTTCGTGGCAGTGCTCCAGCTCTTCGGTCATATTGCGGCGGATCATCTGCATTGGCACGTGGCCGGGGCCTTCAATCATCACCTGCACGTCATATTCCCAGGCGATTTTCGTCAGTTCGCCGAGGGTATGCAGCTCGGCGAACTGCGCCTCGTCGTTGGCATCCTGAATCGAGCCGGGGCGCAGGCCATCGCCGAGGGACAGCGACACGTCATAGGCGGCGCAGATTTCACAGATTTCGCGGAAGTGCTGGTAGAGGAAGTTTTCCTGATGATGCGACAGGCACCACTTGGCCATGATGGAACCGCCGCGCGAGACGATCCCGGTCAGCCGCTTCGCGGTCATCGGCACGTAACGCAGCAGCACCCCGGCATGAATCGTGAAGTAGTCGACGCCCTGTTCGGCCTGTTCCAGCAGGGTATCGCGGAAGGCTTCCCAGGTCAGGTTCTCGGCAATGCCGTTGACCTTCTCCAGCGCCTGGTAAATCGGGACGGTACCAATCGGCACCGGGCTGTTGCGCAGGATCCATTCGCGGGTCTCGTGGATATAGCGGCCGGTGGAGAGGTCCATTACCGTGTCGGCGCCCCAGCGGGTTGACCAGACCAGCTTCTCGACCTCTTCTTCGATGGAAGAGGTCACCGCCGAGTTGCCGATATTGGCATTCACTTTCACCAGGAAGTTGCGACCGATAATCATCGGCTCGGATTCCGGGTGGTTGATATTGGCCGGGATGATGGCTCGCCCGGCAGCGACTTCATCGCGGACGAACTCGGGGGTAATGTTGTCCGGCAGGCGGGCGCCAAAGCTTTCTCCGGCATGCTGCTGGCGCAGCACCTCGCTGCGGATACGCTCGCGGCCCATGTTTTCGCGAATGGCGATGAATTCCATCTCCGGGGTGACGATCCCCTGGCGGGCATAGTGTAGTTGCGTCACGCATTTGCCAGCGACGGCGCGTTTAGGCGTCAGCAGGCCGCCGAAGCGCAGTTCATCAAGGCCATCGTCGGCCAGCCGCGCTTTGGTATAGGCCGAGCTGCGTTCGCTGAGCGGCGCGCAGTCGTTACGCGCGTCGATCCACGGTTGGCGTAGTTTTGCCAGTCCCTGGCGGACATCAATGTTGATCTCCGGGTCGCCATAAGGGCCGGAGGTGTCGTACACCGGTATCGGTTCATTGGCTTCGTACCGGGGATTATCTTTATCGCCGCCGATGAGCGTCGGGCTGAGCTGGATTTCACGCATCGGGACGCGGATATCAGCCTGTGAGCCTTGAATGTAGATGCGGCGCGAATTGGGAAAAGCGGTACCTGCCAGCGTATCAATGAATCGCTGCGCGTGCTCGCGTTGTTCCCGACGGGTGAGTTTGGTAGTAGACATAGCGCATTCCAGTTAAAAAAGGAGATGGCTTGTCAGACGACGGATGGAGTAACAGATGCGACCAGCCCGGAACGGGCAGGTGCGACCAGCAGTTTACTCTTGTTCCCTTCGCAGGTATTAGCCTGATCAGGTTCCGCGGATCCCGAATAAACGGTCTCAGCCTTTTCCACTTCAGCTTTCGTGTGGAAAATAGGCACTCCGACAAGATGAAATCCCTCCGCAGAGGGATAATGTACGTAAATTACTCGTTAACGGTTCACAACTCAAGCGGTCGGCGCAATATTATCGCGCACGTCATTGCTCAGATTATGGGCGACGGCGAGGGCGATGAGTTTATCTTCCAGCGCGAAACGCGCCTCCAGCGATTCGCCGATATCCGACAACGCCTGCTGAAATTCAAGGTAGTTATCGTGATCGATAGCGTTTTCGAGGCAGGTATCGTAGTAGTCCATCATCTGCTGGGTATTGGCTTCCAGCTGTGGGTAAAGCCGGTTGGCGGCTAAAAGTGGGGTATCGCCTTCCATTTCGCCAATAATGCGTTCATAAATACTAAAATGACCGGATGAGAGGTAATCCACCAAACTTTGGCAAAAGTCATCCAGCGCCTTTTCGTTTAGCCGCATAAATGACTCTTTGCCCGGTTTCAGGCCAACCAGATTGTAGTAAGCCACGAGCAGATGCTTACGCACTTGTAGCCAGCGATCGACCAGTTCATTACTACCGCCAACGCGCTCCGTCAGGTTTTCCAGCTGGTTTAGCATGATTGACTCCGCTAGTTTTGATTTAAAATCTGCTCACCAAAATGTAAATATAATGTTAACAACATGCCAGTGAAGCAAAGGTAGTGCAATAGATATGGATCGTATTATTGAAAAATTAGATCGCGGCTGGTGGGTTGTCAGTCACGAACAAAAATTATGGTTGCCTGGTGGAGAATTACCACATGGCGAAGCGGTTAATTTCGATCTTGTCGGCCAGCATGCGCTGCATATTGGCGAGTGGCAGGGCGAGTCCGTGTGGATGGTGCGTCAGGATCGCCGTCATGACATGGGATCGTTGCGCCAAGTGCTGGATCAGGATCCGGGCCTTTTCCAGCTGGCAGGTCGGGGGATCCAGCTCGCCGAATTTTATCGATCGCATAAATTTTGCGGCTACTGCGGCCATCCGATGCATGCCAGCAAAAGCGAATGGGCGATGCTGTGCAGCCACTGCCGTGAACGCTACTACCCGCAAATTGCCCCCTGCATTATCGTCGCTATCCGTCGCGACGATTCGATCCTGCTGGCGCAGCACACCCGACATCGCAACGGGATACACACCGTGCTGGCCGGGTTTGTTGAGGTTGGCGAAACTCTTGAGCAGGCGGTGGCCCGCGAGGTGATGGAGGAGAGCGGTATCCGGGTGAAAAACCTGCGCTACGTGACCTCGCAACCGTGGCCTTTCCCGCAGTCGCTGATGACCGCCTTTATGGCGGATTACGCAGATGGCGATATCGTGGTCGACAAAAAAGAGTTACTGACCGCGGACTGGTATCGCTATGACGATCTACCGCTTCTGCCACCGCCGGGGACGGTGGCGCGCCGGCTTATCGAAGATACCGTCGCGATGTGTCGGGCAGAGTTCGAGTGACATGTTACACTGGGCGTATCAACGCTAAAGGAATGTAAAAATGACCGAACTGAAGAACGATCGTTACCTGCGCGCGCTGCTGCGTCAGCCGGTTGATGTCACCCCGGTGTGGATGATGCGCCAGGCGGGCCGCTATTTACCGGAGTACAAAGCCACCCGTGCGCAAGCGGGCGACTTTATGTCGCTGTGTAAAAATGCCGAGCTGGCCTGCGAAGTGACGCTCCAGCCGCTGCGCCGTTACCCGCTGGATGCGGCGATCCTCTTTTCGGACATCCTGACGATCCCGGACGCCATGGGTCTGGGGCTGTACTTTGAAGCTGGCGAAGGTCCGCGCTTCACCTCGCCGATAAAAAGCAAAGCCGACGTCGACAAGCTGCCAATCCCGGATCCGGAGCAGGAACTGGGCTATGTCATGAACGCCGTGCGTACCATTCGCCGCGAACTGAAAGGCGAAGTGCCACTGATCGGCTTCTCCGGTAGCCCCTGGACGCTGGCGACCTACATGGTGGAAGGCGGTAGCAGCAAAGCGTTCACCGTGATCAAAAAGATGATGTACGCCGAACCGCAGGCGCTGCATGCGCTGCTGGAGAAGCTGGCGAAGAGCGTCACCCTGTACCTCAACGCGCAGATCAAAGCCGGCGCGCAGTCGGTGATGATTTTCGACACCTGGGGCGGGGTGCTGACCGGTCGCGACTATCAGCAGTTCTCGCTCTACTACATGCATAAAATTGTCGATGGCCTGCTGCGGGAGAATGAAGGCCGCCGCGTGCCGGTGACCCTGTTCACCAAAGGCGGTGGCCAGTGGCTGGAAGCGATGGCGGAGACCGGCTGTGACGCGCTGGGACTCGACTGGACCACCGATATCGCTGATGCTCGCCGTCGTGTAGGTCACAAAGTGGCGCTCCAGGGCAATATGGACCCGTCGATGCTGTATGCTCCCGCCCCGCGTATTGAAGAGGAAGTGGCGACTATTCTCGCCGGCTTCGGCCAGGGCGAAGGCCATGTTTTTAACCTTGGTCACGGCATCCATCAGGATGTCGACCCGCAGCATGCGGGCGTCTTTGTTGAGGCGGTGCATCGTCTTTCCACACCCTATCATCAATAGGAGATAAGCCGTATGGATTTAGCCGCGCTACGTACCCAACAACAACAGTTAGCCGCGTCGGTCGAGCGAGCGGATCGACTGGATCGCGACCCGCCGGCGTTGATCGGCGGCGCGGATGTCGGGTTTGAGCAGGAAGGGGAAGTGACCCGGGCTGCGATGGTGCTGCTGACCTGGCCTGAGCTTGAGCTGGTGGAGTATCAGGTGGCGCGCGTCGCCACCACCATGCCCTATATTCCCGGCTTTCTCTCGTTTCGCGAAACACCTGCGCTGCTGGCGGCGTGGGAGCAGCTTTCGCAAAAACCGGACCTGCTCTTCGTCGACGGCCACGGTATCTCCCATCCCCGGCGGCTCGGCGTCGCCAGCCATTTTGGTCTGATGATTGACGTGCCGACCATCGGGGTGGCGAAAAAACGGCTGTGCGGAAAAATCGGCGAACTGGGTGATGAGCCCGGCGCACTGGCCCCGCTGATGGATAAAAATGAGCAACTGGCCTGGGTCTGGCGCAGCAAAGTGCGCTGCAACCCGCTTTTTATTAGCACCGGTCACCGGGTGGGCATGGACAGCGCCTTAATGTGGGTTGAGCGCTGCATGCGAGGCTATCGTCTCCCCGAGCCGACGCGCTGGGCCGATGCGGTGGCATCCCGTCGTCCGTCGTTTGTGCGTTGGCAAGCAAATCACGGCTGATTCAGGTACACTGCGCCTAATTTCTGACTTCGAGAATTCATCATGTTACAAAACCCGATTCACCTGCGCCTGGAGAAGCTGGAAAGCTGGCAGCATGTCACTTTTATGGCCTGCCTGTGCGAGCGTATGTACCCTAACTACGCCATGTTCTGCAAGCAAACCGAGTTCGGCGACGGCCAGCTGTACCGTCGTATCCTGGACCTGATCTGGGAAACGCTGACGGTTAAAGATGCGAAGGTGAATTTCGACAGTCAGCTGGAGAAGCTGGAAGAGGCCATCCCGGCGGCAGATGATTTCGACCTGTACGGTGTTTACCCGGCTATAGACGCCTGCGTGGCGTTGAGCGAACTGATCCATTCGCGTCTGAGCGGTGAAACACTTGAGCACGCGATTGAGGTGAGCAAGACATCCATCACCAGCGTGGCGATGCTGGAAATGACCCAGGCCGGTCGCGAAATGACCGATGAAGAGCTGAAAGCGAACCCGGCGGTAGAGCAGGAATGGGATATTCAGTGGGAAATTTTCCGCCTGCTGGCCGACTGTGAAGAGCGTGACCTTGAGCTGATAAAAGGTCTGCGCGCGGACCTGCGTGAGGCCGGTGAGAGCAATATTGGTATAAATTTTCAGCAGTGAGACCAGAAAACGTGATTTACCGCCTGAATTGTAGCGTCTGAAGGCTTCCATTCCGCCCCCCGTCTGGTCTACATTTGGAGGGCGAAAAAAAGTGGCTATCGGTGCGTGTATGCAGGAGGGTGCTTTTTTGGCATTTCCGTCGCACTCGATGCTTAGCAAGCGATAAACACATTGTAAGGATAACTTATGAACAAGACTCAACTGATTGATGTAATTGCGGACAAAGCTGACCTGTCCAAAGCACAGGCTAAAGCTGCCCTGGAATCTACCCTGGCTGCAATTACTGAGTCTCTGAAAGAAGGTGATGCTGTTCAACTGGTTGGTTTCGGTACCTTCAAAGTGAACCACCGCGCTGAGCGTACTGGCCGCAACCCGCAGACCGGTAAAGAGATCAAAATCGCTGCAGCTAACGTGCCGGCATTTGTTTCTGGCAAAGCACTGAAAGACGCAGTTAAGTAAGACCGCGTGGCAGTGAACAGTTTTATCGAAGGGGCTATTAAGCCCCTTTTGTCTGTCTGGCGCCGGCCTCTGGCGCTGGCGGGCATCCTGTTGCTGACTGCCTGCAGCCACGACGCCTCGCTTCCACCGTTTACCGCCAGCGGTTATGCGGATAATCAGGGGGCGATGCGTATCTGGCGTAAAGATTCAGGTGATGAAGTCCATCTTCTCGCCGCTTTCAGCCCGTGGCGTCACGGGGATACCTCGACCAGTGAATATCGCTGGCAGGGCGATCAATTGACGTTTATCGAACTCAATGTCTACGGTAAGCCGCCGGAACATATTCGCGCCCGCTTCGACGCGCAGGGCGATCTCAGCTTTATGCAGCGGGAAGTCGACGGGCAGAAGCAACAGCTCTCCAGCGACCAGGTCGCACTGTATCGTTATCGCGCCGAGCAGATCCGCCAGACCAGCGATGCTCTCCGCCAGGGACGCGTCGTCCTGCGTCAGGGGCGCTGGAACGCTGCCGCGCATACCGTGTTGACCTGTGAAGGTCAGACGGTTAAGCCTGACCTCGATAGCCGGGCCCTGGCGCATATTGAACGTCGCCAGAGTCATTCCTCCGCCGCGGTGAGCATCGCCTGGCTGGAGGCGTCTGAAGGCTCTCAACTATTGCTGGTCGCCAATGAAAACTTCTGCACCTGGCAGCCGACAGAAAAAAGCTTCTAACGATTACCAGTGGTTCATGCCCCTATGACCACCGCCGTTACCGCGGCAGCCGTTGTATCCCATTCCTGCGCCACGGGGAACGCCCGCCTCAGCCAGGGCGACATCAAACTTCACCCGCTGCTGATCCAGCTTCTGGCGTAAGCCTTCCATCTCCTGAGCGACAGCTTCAATCTTTCCACTGTCCGGCTTTTGCGTCGTGAGCAGCGCATTGTACTCATAGCGTTTGGACTGCAGCTGCTGGCGCAGGGCGCTGGTTTGCGCAGCGTAATCGTTATGCAGCTTTTGCGCGGTAGCCTGCTGCTCCTGGGTCAGCTGGCTGTAACCCTGATTGCCCATCCCGGTGTTATTGCCCCAGTGATGGTTGGCCCAGGCCGCGTTGCTGCCAAAGGTCAGTACGGCAAGGGTGACGAGGGTGAGAGGTAAGTTACGGTTCCGTTTCATGGCATTATCTCCTGTGTGGTTTCTCTCGTTATTGCATCTTCCATGCCAGCCTGAAAAAGCCCGCCCGTACGGGCCTGCCGGAGGAGCCGATGGGGAAGGTGAGTAAAAATGACCCGTTCCTGGCGGGTCAGGTGGGTCATTTTTACTCGCTAAACCGCAGGCGATATGTTTGAGAACAGGATTGACGGCGTGGGAAAATGGCATGATTTCTGCTGAAGGATCCTGCAGAAAGCGAAAAAGAGATGACAAGGACTCACCGATGAAGATCAAACCTTTCTCCCGGCACGCCACTGCGGACGCCCTGAGCTGGCTGCTGACCGGCACAATGGTGCTGTTGGTCATGCTGTTCTCCGTAATGATCGTCCGCGACTACGGTCGTGAGACGACCGCCGCCCGACAAACCATTGAGGAGAAGGGGAGCGTGCTGATCCGCGCGCTGGAGTCTGGCACGCGCGTCGGGATGGGGATGCGTATGCATCATGCGCAGCTGCAGGCCCTGCTGGAAGAGATGGCCTGGCAGCCTGGAGTGCTGTGGTTCGCGGTGACCGATGAAAACGGTAAAATCATCGCCCATAGCGATCCGCAACATGTGGATAACGCGCTGTACAGTCCGGCGCAGATGCGCGAACTCCACGTGAGCGAACAGGCCCGCTGGCGCCGGCTTAGCGAACCGCAGCCGGCGCTGGAGATCTATCGCCAGTTCCGCCCGCTCAATCCTGCTCGCGGCCATCATATGGGGATGATGAATCGCGGCAACAGCGCGCTGGCTCAGCCCACTGTCCCGCAGGTGATTTTTATCGCCTTTGATAGCCGCGAGCTGGATGCGGCGCAGGCCCGCGGCCAGCGTAACATGATGATCATGCTGGGTGCCGCGGCGCTGGTCATCGCGGCGACGATCCTCGCTCAGTTCTGGTTCCGCCGCTATCGTCGCTCACGCCAGCAGCTGCTGGAGGCGATGGCCCGCAAAGAAAAGCTGGTGGCGCTTGGCCATCTGGCGGCGGGTGTCGCGCATGAGATCCGCAATCCGCTCTCTTCGATTAAAGGGCTGGCGAAGTATTTTGCCGAACGCACTCCCCCAGGCGGCGAAGCGCAGCAATTAGCCCAGGTGATGGCGAAAGAAGCCGACCGCCTGAACCGGGTGGTCAGCGAGCTGCTGGAGCTGGTCCGGCCCGCGCATTTAAATTACCAGCCGGTGGATATCAACGCGCTTATCCGGCACTCATTGCAGCTGGTAAGCCAGGATGCGCAGAGTCGCGGGATCGCGCTGCAATTTACTCCGCGCCCTGATTTAACCACGATCAACGCCGATGCTGACCGCCTGAACCAGGTGCTGTTGAATCTGTATCTGAACGCGATGCAGGCGATTGGCCGCGACGGCGTCATTCGCGTATCGGCAAGCGAAGCCGATCGTCAGCGGGTGAAAATCGTCGTCACGGATAGCGGTAAGGGGATGAGCGATGAAGAGCTGCAGGCCATCTTCACACCGTATTTCACCACCAAGGCGGACGGCACGGGGCTGGGGCTGGCGGTAGTGCAGAATATTATCGAACAACATGGCGGGACAATCCGCGCCGAAAGCCAGCCGGGGGCCGGAGCGATATTTACGCTTTGGCTACCGGTGGAGGCTCAACGGAGGGAAGATGAGCAGCGATAAAGTACAGATTCTGGTTGTCGATGATGACGTCAGCCACTGCACAATTCTGCAGGCGCTGCTGCGCGGCTGGGGCTATCAGGTGGCGTTAGCTCACAACGGCCTGCAGGCGCTGGAGCAGATCCATCAGCAGGTCTTCGACTTGGTGCTGTGCGATATCCGTATGGCGGAGATGGACGGTATCGCGACGCTAAAAGAGATTAAGGCCTATAACCCGGCGATACCGGTGCTGATCATGACGGCGTTTTCCAGCGTTGGCACGGCGGTAGAGGCCATTAAGTCCGGGGCGCTGGATTACCTGGTCAAACCGCTGGATTTTGACACCCTGCAGCAGACGCTGGTTCAGGCGCTGGCGCACACGCAACAGAGCGAGAGCGATCCCAGCGTTGCGACGGATTCACGGTGGGGCATGATTGGTGATAGCCCGGCGATGCGGGCGCTTATCAACAATATTATGTTGGTGGCGCCCTCAGATGCGACGGTGCTGATCTGCGGCGAATCGGGAACGGGTAAAGAACTGGTGGCGCGCGCCATCCACGCCTGCAGCGAGCGCCGCGAGAAGCCGCTGGTGACGCTAAACTGCGCGGCGCTGAATGAGTCGCTGCTGGAGTCCGAGCTGTTCGGTCATGAAAAAGGGGCGTTTACCGGGGCGGATCGGCGGCGGGAAGGGCGTTTTGTCGAGGCGGATGGCGGCACGCTGTTCCTTGATGAAATTGGTGATATCTCACCGCTGATGCAGGTGCGTCTGCTGCGGGCGATTCAGGAACGCGAGGTGCAGCGCGTTGGCAGTAACCAGACGCTTGCCGTTGATGTGCGGCTGATTGCCGCTACCCATCGTAATCTGGCGGAGGAGGTGAGCGCCGGGCGCTTTCGCCTGGATCTCTATTATCGCCTGAACGTCGTGACCATTGATATGCCGCCGCTGCGTCAGCGCCGGGAAGACATTCCTCTACTGGCGCAACACTTTCTTAAGCGCTATGCCGAACGCAATCGCAAAACGGTGCAGGGGTTTACGCCGCAGGCGATGGATCTGCTGATCCACTACCCCTGGCCGGGTAATATCCGTGAACTGGAAAACACGGTGGAGCGGGCGGTGGTGCTGCTGACCGGAAACTATATCTCCGAACGAGAACTGCCGCTGGCGATAGCGGGCACGCCGTTGCCGTCGGGTGGTAGCGAGAACGCGCTGATTCAGCCGTTAGTGGAAGTTGAAAAAGAAGTCATTCTTTCGGCGCTGGAAAAAACGGGCGGCAACAAAACTGAAGCCGCCCGTCAGTTAGGCATTACGCGGAAAACGCTGCTGGCAAAACTTAGCCGTTAGCTTTTTCACGTTCGATGGCGCGCCAGCCGATATCGTTACGGCTAAAGCTGCCGTCCCAGTGAATATCGGTCAGCAGTTGATAGGCGCGCTGCTGCGCCTGCGCCACGGTTTCACCCAGCGCGGTCACGCACAGCACGCGCCCGCCGTTGGTGACGACGCGCTGGTCGTCTGCCAGTTTGGTGCCGGCATGGAAGACTTTACCATCTGCCGCTTCCTGCTGCGGCAGGCCGAAGATCTCATCACCCGTGTTGTAATTGCCCGGATAGCCGCCGGCGGCAACCACCACGCCCAGCGACGCGCGGTCATCCCACTCGGAGGTTTTCTCGTCCAGCTTGCCCGCGCAGGCGGCGAGGCACAGCTCGACCAGGTCGGACTTCATGCGCAGCATGATCGGCTGGGTTTCCGGGTCGCCAAAGCGGCAGTTGAACTCAATCACCTTCGGGTTGCCCTGCTTGTCGATCATCAGACCGGCATACAGGAAACCGGTATAGGTGTTGCCTTCAGCGGCCATGCCTTTCACGGTTGGCCAGATGATCCGCTTCATGGTGCGCTGATGGACTTCATCAGTGACCACCGGCGCCGGGGAGTACGCGCCCATCCCGCCGGTGTTCGGGCCGGTATCGCCGTTGCCGACGCGCTTGTGATCCTGGCTGGTGGCCATTGGCAGGACGTGCTCGCCGTCAACCATCACAATAAAGCTGGCTTCTTCGCCATCGAGGAACTCTTCAATCACGATGCGGTGGCCTGCATCGCCAAAAGCGTTACCGGCCAGCATATCTTTGACCGCCGCTTCGGCTTCCTCAAGGGTCATCGCCACGATAACGCCTTTACCCGCCGCCAGACCGTCGGCTTTGATGACGATCGGCGCGCCTTTCTCGCGCAGGTAAGCCAGCGCAGGCTCCACTTCGGTGAAGTTCTGGTATTCCGCCGTCGGAATATGATGACGAGCGAGGAAATCTTTGGTGAAGGCTTTTGAACCTTCCAGCTGCGCGGCGCCTTCGGTTGGCCCGAAGATGGTCAGCCCTGCGGCACGAAACGCGTCGACTACGCCAATGACCAGCGGCGCTTCCGGGCCCACGATGGTCAGATCGATGTTCTCATCCTGGGCGAAGCGCAGCAGGGCCGGAATATCGGTAACGCCGATGGCGACGTTTTGCAGCGACGGCTCCAGGGCGGTACCGGCGTTGCCCGGCGCGACGTAGACGGTATCAACTAGCGGCGACTGGGCCGCTTTCCAGGCCAGGGCGTGCTCACGCCCGCCGTTGCCGATTACTAATACTTTCATCTGTAGCTCCGTGAATTAATGGCGGAAGTGGCGCATGTCGGTGAAGATCATGGCGATACCATGTTCGTCAGCGGCGGCAATCACTTCGTCGTCGCGGATAGAGCCGCCCGGCTGGATCACACAGGTGATGCCCACTGCGGCTGCGGCATCAATGCCGTCGCGGAACGGGAAGAAGGCGTCAGAAGCCATGGCGGAGCCTTTCACTTCCAGACCTTCGTCACCGGCTTTAATCCCGGCAATTTTCGCCGAGTAGACGCGGCTCATCTGACCGGCGCCTATCCCGATGGTCATGTTGTCTTTGGCATACACGATGGCGTTGGATTTGACGAATTTCGCCACTTTCCAGCAGAACAGCGCATCGCGTAGCTCTTGCTCGGTTGGCTGGCGTTTGCTGACCACTCGCAGTTCACCCGCGGTGACCATGCCGAGATCGCGGTCCTGAACCAGCAGGCCGCCATTAACACGTTTGAAATCGAGGCCGGCAACGCGAGCATCCCACTGACCGCAGGTCAGTACGCGGACGTTCTGCTTCGCGGCGGTGATCTTCAGCGCTTCTTCGCTGGCGGACGGCGCAATGATCACTTCGACGAACTGGCGAGAGATGATCGCCTGCGCGGTTTCCGCATCCAGCTCGCGGTTAAAGGCGATGATGCCGCCGAAGGCGGAGGTTGGGTCGGTTTTGTAAGCGCGATCGTAGGCGTCGAGGATTGAGTCGCTGACGGCAACGCCGCATGGGTTGGCGTGCTTAACGATCACGCAGGCCGGTTCATTGAACTCTTTCACGCACTCCAGCGCCGCATCGGTATCGGCAATGTTGTTATAGGAGAGCGCTTTGCCCTGCAGTTGGGTGGCGGTCGCTACGGAGGCTTCTTTTACATTCTCTTCTATATAGAAGGCAGCCTGCTGGTGGCTGTTTTCGCCATAGCGCATATCCTGTTTCTTAATAAAGTTCAGATTCAGGGTGCGCGGGAAGCGGCCTGCGGCTTCTTTGCTTTCGCCGTGATAGGCCGGAACCATGCTGCCGAAGTAGTTAGCGATCATGCTGTCGTAAGCGGCAGTATGTTCGAAGGCTTTAATTGCGAGGTCGAAGCGGGTGTCCAGCGTGAGGGAACCGTCGTTAGCGTCCATCTCATTAATGATGGCCTCGTAGTCGCTGCTCTTCACTACGATAGCGACATCTTTATGGTTCTTCGCCGCGGAGCGCACCATCGTCGGGCCGCCGATATCGATGTTTTCCACCGCGTCTTCCAGTGAGCATCCTTCACGAGCGACGGTCTGGGCGAACGGGTAGAGGTTAACGACAACCATATCGATAGGCGCGATACCGTGTTGCTGCATGATACCGTCATCCTGACCGCGACGACCGAGGATGCCGCCGTGTACTTTCGGATGCAGGGTCTTCACGCGTCCATCCATCATTTCCGGGAAACCGGTGTAGTCAGAGACTTCGGTAACCGGCAGGCCTTTATCTGCCAGCAGGCGAGCGGTGCCGCCGGTGGACAGCAGCTCGACACCACGAGCGGAAAGCGCCTGCGCGAATTCGACGATACCGGCCTTGTCAGAAACACTGAGCAGGGCGCGGCGGACTGGACGACGTTGTTGCATGGTATTAAATCCCCAGGATTTGAACATTACAGAGAGCGTTAGGTGAGTTTTTGCCTAAAAACTCACCTAACGCACCCAACCGGGCATCCGTGTCATAGCGCGGCATTGTAACGAAAACGTTTGCGCAACGCTCGCGAATTTTTATCTTTCTCTCCCGGCCGATGAATCTCCTTCTATATAGCTGGCGATCCGCGGGGCTTGCGGTCGTGTTTTGACGCTCTCCTGTGGATAATTCTGTGTGTAAAGAGGTATAAAGCGGGGTTTTGCTGGGGAATGCAGCAGTCAGTCATTTTTCTGCCATTTTTCTGTTGCGGGCGCTCGAGAACTCCCTATAATGCGCCTCCATCGACACGGCGGA
>NZ_JBMAXV010000043.1:0-37890 GCF_048589245.1 Klebsiella sp. 10982 | reverse complement strand
TATAACTACATCATATAACGGCGGCGCTTTTGCTCGCCAGTGATCACTTCGATTCTTTGCACAGGACACTCCTTAAACATAGCTCTATGCCTATGTCTTACTGGTGAAGTGTCCGGTTTAAACGGGGGCTATTACAGGGATGCCCTCATGTGGCTTATGAATACATTACTAATATTGGGGTATGTTAATAAACGCTGGGTAGGTCACATTGAGTACTACATGACAATAAAACACTATCAATGATTTAGAGTCATTTCCACTGAACTGATCTGAGGAAGATAGAGCATCACATTATTTCCTGTTGAATTTAGATAATGACGCTCATATTACAAAGCCGGGCAAAATAATCAGCACCAGAAGGTGCTGATATATTGATGCATTCTACATTAGGCATGCTTATCTGCTATTTTTCTATAATGTTATGCTCAGGACCATAAGGGAAATGGGTAATGTTCTCTGCTGCATTTTCGGTGACTACCAGGATATCGTGTTCGCGATAACCGCCGTGTCCCGGCATGTTCTCTGGCAGCATGATCATCGGTTCCATTGAGACTACCATTCCCGGCGCTAAAACGGTTTCAATATCCTCGCGTAATTCTAAACCGGCTTCGCGGCCATAATAGTGGCTCAGAACGCCGAAGGAGTGACCATAGCCAAAAGTCCGATACTGCAGCAGGTCATGCTCGCGATAAATTTCATTGAGCGAGGCGGCGATATCGCAACAACGGGCGCCAGGGCGAATGAGCGCCTGCCCACGGCGGTGCACCTCACAGTTGATCTCCCAGTGACGCAATTGCTCATCGCTAGGCTGACCGAGGAACAGTGTACGCTCCAGCGCGGTATAGTAGCCGGCAATCATGGGAAAACAGTTCAGTGATAAAATATCCCCTTGCTTGAGGCGACGGGTCGTCACCGGATGGTGAGCACCGTCGGTATTCAGGCCAGACTGAAACCACGTCCAGGTATCGCGCAATTCAATATGCGGCAAGCGTTTCGCGATTTCCCGGGTCATCGCCGAGGTGGCTGCCAGGGCAACGTCATACTCCGGAACATCTTCGGCAATCGCTGCGACGCATGCCGCGCCGCCGAGGTCGGCGACCTGAGCACCAATTTTAATCAGCGCAATCTCTTCGGCAGACTTAATCATGCGCATACGCATCGTCGCCGGTGCAATATCAATAAACTGTGTCTGAGAAAGGTAATGGCAAAATTTAGCGCGCTGTTCGATCGTTACATGATCGCCTTCCAGTGCAATCCGCCGGCTATTATCAGGAACCACTTTACGTACTGCACGGTAATAATTATCGCGCTGCCAGTCCGTGTAAACGATATTTGCACCGTAGCTGCGGCGCCATCCCTGACCTCCATCGATATTGGTGGTAATTAAAAATGACTGGCTCGGTGTCACTACCAAGGCATACTGGCGACCAAAACTACAATATAAAAAATCGCCGTAGTAATTAATATTATGAATCGAGGTTAAAATAACTGCATCAATGCTGTCTGCTTCCATGGTGGCCCGTAATCCCGACAGTCGGCGCTGCATCTCATGGGAGCTGAACGTTCCTTTAACTTTTTGCCCATTAGCTAATTCAATAATATCTGGCATGCTCATAATAAACTCCGTCGTTGATAATGGCGTGATGCCATCATCTGGAAAACGATATCTTGCTACAAACGGAGATTATTAATTTGCCGTCATTAGCCGGCCTTATGCAGCGTATATTCACCGAGAATTTGCGTTCGCTCTGCAATATGACGTGCGGTTTCTTGTGTCAGCCAGTTAATCAACGCCTGAACGCGTGGCCGTTTCTCATTATTACGCGGGCAGGTTAACCACACCTGTCCGTCTTCGACGATATCGGTAAAAGGGCGAATCAGTGCGCCATTGCTCACTTCCGTCGCACACAAAGAGTGACGGCTTAAGGCGATTCCTTGGCCGGCGCAGGCGGCCTGGAGTACGAGGTCGGCGCGGGAAAATCCGGTTCCCGCCTCGACATTCAGGTCATAGAGCCCGAGGCGGGCAAAATAGGAGCGCCAATGGGTGCTATAGGCATTTTGCGGCATGGAATCATGCAGTAAGCGCAAACCACAGAGTTCGCTGTAACTGCGCAGATGCCGTGTTTTCAACAAATCCGGGCTGATCACGGGATAGATCACATCGTTGAACAGATGCCGTTGAATTAGATTTTTATCATCAACCCAAAAAGGAGTGATGGCGATATCGACCGCGTCAGATTTAAAATTGGCGGGCGTCATATCGGCATCAATTTCCAGGCTGATAGGGTACTGCTCATAAAACTGATGCAATCGGGGAAGCAGCCATTTGGTGGCAAAGGACGGCATAACCCGAATCTTTATGGTGCCCTCAAGGGTTTCTTCACCGGTTTGGTGCAACGTAGTTTCGAGGATGGCAAAGGCCTGGCGCACTCCGATAAAAAGTTGTTCACCCTGCGGGGTTAAGCGTAGTCCCGCGGGAGTGCGGTGAAAGACCAGATAGCCAAGTTGCTGCTCAAGCGATTGAATTTTTTGGCTTACTGCACTCTGAGTAAGAAAAAGATCCTGCGCGGCACGGGTAAAACTGAGATTGCGCGCTGCGGCATCAAAGTAGCGTAAACCGTCGAGAGACGGCAAACCTGGTTTTCGTTGCATCATCGGTTTCTCTGTTGCTAAATAACCTGTAATAAGCACTATTCATGCCAAAATCACCATTAGCCGTGCTAATAGTTATCAGTTAGAAACCACCGTTTGTCGCCGCTCAGCGAATGAATAAATATTATCATCGTCATTCAAACTCGCGGAGAAACATTGATGAAAAATAAACTGTGGCTATTACTTTCTATGTCTGCCTTACAACTTTCACCATTATTGATATCTACGGCCCAGGCTGATTTACTGGATGATATTAAGCAAAAAAAAGAAATAGTGATTGCCACCGAAGCGCGCTATGCCCCTTTTGAAATGCTTGAAGATGGCAAAATAGTCGGTCTGGGAAAAGATATTCTCACGGAAGTGATGAAAGGATTACCCGGGGTGAAAGTAGTTCAGCTGGATATTCCATTTCAAGGGATTTTGCCCGGCCTGGAAAGCAAACGATTTGACTTTGTGGCAACTTCTTTAACCATCACTCGCGATCGTGAAGCAAAATTTGCTTTTACCGCTCCCTTTTCTGACGCCAGCGTGGCCATTCTGAAACGCAAAGGGGATAGCCGCATTAATAGCGCCAAAGATCTCCAGGGCATGATTGTCGCCAGCCAGGCCGGGGCGCCGCAAATTGCGGTGCTAAAAGAATATGAAGCATCGGTACTTAAACCCACCACCGGTCACGGCGTTAAAGAAATAAAAGCCTTTATTGATTATAACGAAGCCTATGCGGCATTAGCGGCGCACCGTGTTGATGCGGTTGTGCAATCGCTGCCGAACTTCGCGCCGTTGGTAAAGACCCGTGGTGATACGTTTGAAATTGTACGCCCACCGTTTGGCCCGGCCACTTGGTACGCATGGGCCGGAAGAAAGGATGCGGATAGCGCCTCACTGGTCAAATTTATCAGCGACGGCATTGTGCAGTTGAATAAATCGGGAAAACTGGCGCAGCTACAAACGAAGTGGCTGGGTTTTTCTATGGCCGTTCCTGAGCAAGTTCCGACCCCGGCAAACTAATTTGATGGATACTGGAGGGCAATATGTTTGATATTTCAGTGGTGTTTCCCTATTTCCCTCAGCTATTAATTGGCGTGCTCAGTACTCTGGCTGTATCGCTGAGCGCGATTGTCATAGGATTGATCCTCGGTTGGTTAATTTGCCTGGGGTTAAACTCTCCGCGGCGTCTCGTGCGTTGTTTTTGCAAAACCTATGTCAGTTTTTATCGTGGAACGCCGTTACTGGTCCAGTTGATATTAATATTTTATGCTTTGCCAACAGTAGGGATCACGCTTTCACCATTGCTGGCGGCGGTTGTGGCTCTCTCATTAAATACCGCAGCCTTTCAAGGAGAGATTCTTCGGGCTGGCTTTAAAATGTTGCCCAAAGGCCAACTGGAAGCGGCACGAGATTTTGGTTTTTCAGCGGCGCAAACGCTGTTTTATATTCAGATGCCGCAGGTGTTGCGCGCCATGATCCCGGCTTTGATTAATGAAACCATCGATATTATCAAAAACTCGGCATTGGTCTCGGTGGTGGCGGTCCATGAGTTGATGAGAGTGACTCAAACGCTGGCCTCAACCACCTATCGGCCGCTGGAGTTTTATACGGCATGCGGTCTCCTTTATTTTCTGACCTCGTGGGGGCTGAGTATTGTTGGCACCAGGTTAGAGAAAAACCGCTCATCTTCGGCTCAAAGGGTATTAGCACAATGAATGTTGAAATACTTTTCACCTATAAAGATGCCATTGCCGCCGGTATTTTAATGACCCTAAAAATGAGTCTCGGCGGTATCCTGCTGGGGCTGGCGATCGGGCTATGTTTTTTTCTTCTCGAAAGACAAAAACCGGCTTTATTTAATGTGATATATCATGCATGGATTAATGTGTTTCGCGGCACGCCGTTACTGGTGCAGCTCTTTTTAGTCTTTTATGGTGGACCCTATATAGGTATTAATCTCGAGGCGCAACAGGTCGGGGTACTGTGCCTGGGATGTTATGGTTCCGCTTATTTTGCGGAAATATTTCGTGCGGGTCGCAATGCTGTCTCAGGTGGGCAAGTTGAAGCGGCGGCAGACCTGGGGTTAAGTCCATGGCAAATATTTACTTTCATTGTCTGGCCGCAAATGCTCGCTCGCATTATCCAGCCATTGGTTGGCCAGAGCGTCATTTTGGTAAAAGAGTCGTCGGTGCTATCCATTATTACGGTCGGTGAACTCACCAATACCGCCATGACCATTGCTAACCAGACCTATGCGATGGTTGAAATCTACGCCTTAATGGCCATTGTCTATTGGGGGATCGCGATCGGTATCTCCCGTCTGGGTAATAAAATAGAGCGCCATTATTCTTATTCTCAATTAAGCCGAGGTTAATACTATGCGTGATTATGCTATTGAGATTAACAACCTCAATAAACATTATGGCGAAAACCATGTTCTACGTGGCATCGATGTCAGCATTTCTCCCGGAGAAGTCATCTGCGTGATTGGTGGCTCAGGGTCGGGTAAATCCACGCTGTTACGCTGTATTAACTTTTTGGAAGATTATAGCTCCGGCAGCATTCTGGTGAATGGCGAGAACGTCGGCTATGAACCTCTCGGCGGGGAAAAACGCCGGCGTTTAAGCGACAAGGAAAACCGTCAGGCTTTACGCGACGTCTGTATGGTCTTTCAGCAGTTTAATCTGTGGCCGCATATGACGGTACTCGATAACGTAGCCACGCCGTTGCGGCGGGTTAAAAAGGTCTCCTGTGAAGCAGCCTACTCCGAAGCGAAAACGCAACTGGCACGGGTTGGTCTGGCTGACAAAGCCGATAGCTGGCCCGCGATGTTATCCGGTGGTCAGCAGCAGCGCGTTGCCATCGCCCGGGCATTGACCATGAAACCCGCCATTATGCTGTTCGATGAACCGACTTCAGCGCTTGATCCGGAGCTGGTCGGGGAGGTGCTAAAGGTCATCCGCAATCTTGCCGATGATGGTATGACCATGATGATTGTGACCCATGAGATGGGGTTTGCCGCTAAAGTCTCCGATCGGGTGCTGTTTCTTGCCGATG
This sequence comes from Klebsiella sp. 10982, assembly GCF_048589245.1. Taxonomy (NCBI): domain Bacteria; kingdom Pseudomonadati; phylum Pseudomonadota; class Gammaproteobacteria; order Enterobacterales; family Enterobacteriaceae; genus Klebsiella; species Klebsiella sp. 10982. The sequence continues at coordinate 32,193 of NZ_JBMAXV010000043.1, read as the reverse complement.
GCTGCATTGAAGAGCAGGGAGCACCGGCGCAACTGTTCCATCAGCCGAAAAGCCCGCGGCTGCAGTATTTTTTGTCGTCGTGGAGTGAGCGCCAGTCGGGGGCTAGATTACCTGAAAGGGCATTGAAGGAGTCAGCATGAAGCAAGGGATTACATTTGGCGTACTCGCTGGCGCATGCTGGGGATTCATCTTCCTGCCACCGGTACTGCTACCCGAGATCTCACCACTGCTGTTAACCTGCGGTCGCTTTGCTACCTATGGGATACTGGCGGCAATATTACTTATACCTCAATGGCGCAACATTGCCCGTGTATGGCATCATCGCGATCTGCTGACGCTAATCCGTCTTTCGCTGATGAGCAATGTTTTCTATTTTCTGCTCGTCGCGGTGGCCGTACAGCAGGTCGGTATTGCCGCGACATCGTTAGTGATAGGTTTAATTCCGGTGATGGTTCCGGTGCTTGGTCGCAGGGACCAGCATGCTCCGCCCTTCAGGCAATTATTGCTGCCGATGACGGCTATCATTGCTGGTGTGGTGCTGATTAATCTGCATGCGATACAAACATCATCGCACCAAGTTACAGAAGGAAAACGGCAGATGCTGGGGATCCTTTGTGCCTTCGCTGCATTACTGTGCTGGAGCCGTTACGCTGTCGAGAACTCCCGCTGTCTGAAAAACCTCCCTTACACCAGTAACCAGTGGTCTCTCCTGATAGGCCTGTGTACGGGATGTGTTTCGGTACTGCTATGGCTCATCGCCAGTATATTCAGGTTTTCTGCAGTTGACTTGTCGTTACCGGAACACACCCAAACGCTCTTTTGGATAACGAACATGATGTTAGCCGTGGTCTCCTCATGGCTGGGATATCTGGCGTGGAATCTCTGTTCCCGGCGTCTTCCGGTATCACTGACAGGGCAGATGGTGGTTTTTGAAACCCTTTTCGCGCTGCTATATGGTTTTATCTATTCACAGCGCATTCCGGATCTCCAGGAAAGTGCCGCTATTACGCTGTTAATTGGTGGGGTTATGTTTACGTTACATTACCATCAGCACAATCATGGCGGCGACGTGAGTAATACTTCAGAAGTCAATCGGAGTTGATTATGGCTTCACCAGATTCTCGTACATGAATAGACTGGCCCCTGGAATCTTCAGACAGTTGGTATCACTTAAGTTATTGATAGTATTAATACTCATTTTTAGGCTAGTCGCTGGAATCCGGATAATTGGGGTAAGTTTGGATATCGAAAATTATTGTACTATAAGGGCTTCCCCGGCATGTCAACGCCGGTGTTTACGGTTTCTGTCTGCACTACAGTTAAAAATAAAGGGGAGAGTTTGCGGTACTATAAACGGTCATAATGAATCGTTATCGATTCGGACCCTGATGAAAGACGCGCGTGAGGTTCTTGTTCGTTAAGCGGATACGTATATCCTGTACAATAGCCAGATAGGCCTCACGGGGTCTAACCCTTTATCATCAACGAATTGCAGAACAGATGGTTATTTTGTTTCGTGCTTTAGCTGGCTGAGTACAGCCTGACATCATCACCGTAATGCAATGATGCCCAGCACAGCCTTGCGTTTTTGACGGCGATCGCTACAACGGCACGCCAGTATCCTCTGCGCTCGATCAGTGAACAGACCCAACGACTGAATGAATCAGTCTTTTTCTCCGCCCCGATCAGTACCGAGCGGCCCCCCTGAACCAGAAATGTTCTCAGATACGAATCGCCAGCTTTCGTTATCCTGCCAAGATTCGACTTTCCGCAGCTGCTGTACTGCGATGGCGTAAGGCCCAGCCAGGCTGCCAGCTGGCGTCCATTCTTAAAATCATGTGCGTTACCGATACTGGCGACCAGCGCACAGGCCGTTGTGGGGCCTACGCCCTTCAATTCCATCAGCCTTTGACTGCGATGATCTGTTTTGGCCATGCGGGACAAAATCCGATCATATTCAGCTATGTTGGCTTCGATGCGAGCAACGTGCTCCAGCAAATCATCAACACATTGCTGAACCTGAAGTGGTAAAGAATCTTTCTGTGCAGAAACCATGTGTCGCAGGGAATCTGTACTTTGTGGCGCGATGACGCCGAATTCAGATATCAATCCTCGCAGGCGATTATACGTTGCTGTTTTCTCTTCTATAAATCCCTGACGGGAGCGGTGTAGGCATTGCATCGCCTGCTGGCTCTCATCCTTAACGGGTACAAACCGCATATGCGGGCGACGAACTGCTTCACAGATAGCCTGTGCATCAGCTGCATCATTTTTGCCTGATTTCCGGCCATGCGGTAAGGAGATACAAATTTAGAAGCCATCAGACGTGGTTCATGGCCATATTGCCGGAACAGTCTTGCCCAGTAGTGAGCCCCGGAGCATGCCTCCATCCCGTTAACACAGGGATGTAAACTGGCAATCAGCTCAGGAAGGGCAGCACGCGATACTTTGGGTTTAACCAGAACAGTTTTACCATGCTGGTCAACTCAGTGAACAGCCAGCGCGTTACGGGCTTCACCTTTATTCAGCCCCGCCTGTACTCGCCGACAGAGTGCAGGATCGCGGAACCAGTCGAGCATAAACAGCGTTCGCTCAATGCGGCCAATTTCTCTCAGTGATTTGGCAAGTCCTTTTTGCTTCGGGTAGCTGGCTAGTTTTTTCAGCATCAGAGACGCTGTCACGGTTTCCTGCTTTATCGAGGTCGCCAGACGCAGCACTTCACACCAGTGAATTTCGATCTCTTTCAGATTCAGGCTGGTCGTTGATATCAGTGACTGAAGCGCCGGGTATTGGTCAGCTTTCCCTTTGATAAACAGCTTCTTGTCGTGGAGATCCCTGATTCGCGGACAGAACGCAAATCCCATCAGATGCATCAGGGCAAAGACATGATCGGTGAAACCAGCTGTATCGGTGTAATGCTCGCTGATTTCCAGGTCGCTTTCGTGGTACAGCAAGCCATCGAGAACATGGGTTGAATCCCTGACCCGACTGATTATGCAGGTGTAAAACGGGCTGTATTGATCCGAAATATGGGTATAAAACTGACGTCCGGGCTCCTGCCCATATTTCGGGTTAACCTGCCCTGCGTAGCGGCATGAGCTGCCTGTTCTGAAATTCTGTCCATCTGATGATGACGTTGTCCCGTCGCCCCAGAATGCCGCCAGTGGACTTTTCCCCTGTGCATTTACCAGCTCAGCAAGAGCAGCTGAATAGGTTTCATCGCGGATGTACCATGCCTGAATATCTTCGAGTGATGATTTGGTGCTACCGGGGCAGGCTTCTGCCATTTTGGTCAGGCCAAGAGTGATACCATCCGCAAGGATGGTGGTGAGGAGCAGGCGGGTATCGGGACGGGTAATGTCATTTTTTATATGCGAAAAATGTCGGGTAAATATCGTCCAGCTGTTTACCTCATCGAGAATTTCCGTGATTTTAGGGCGCGGTAGCATGCTGTAAACCAGCTCTGCCAGCGGTGAAACCCGAGCCGTGATAACCGCCATCAATAGTATGCTTATCGACCTGATGGCCGCGATGTCGCATAAGGACTGGCTGAGCCGCCGCCATCGGCAGAAGCAGGGAATTGAACGGGCACCCACGCTGGGAAAGTACCGGGGCAAACAGGCCGATCAGGAACGACATAAGAAAGTTCTGTATTACCGACAGGTCAAGAAACTGAGCATAAGAGAAACTGCTGAAGCCACCGGTTACAGTACATCTCAGGTCTGCAGGGTTCAGGCCCTGTTCAGGCCTGAAAATTAAGCACATTTTCTGAGGCTGGAAATCAACTCATGCTGACAGCCTGAGCCTGTTGGCATGGTAAGCAATGTGCTCACCAATAAAGCTGGAAATGAAATAATAGCTGTGGTCGTAACCAGTATGATATCGGAATGATGTGTTGATGTTCATCTCGTTGCACACTCTTTCAAGACTTTTAGTGCGTAACTGATCTTCATAAAAGGCGTCACTTAATCCCTGGTCAATAAAAATTTCTGGTAATTTCGCACCCTGTAAAATGAGACTGACGGGATCGTAGTGCTCCCACGTTTTTTTATTTTCACCCAGGTACGCGGTGAATGCCTGTTGTCCCCATGGCACCTGAGAAGGTGACACTATTGGTGAAAATGCCGATACACTCACGTATTCATCAGGATTTCGCAGCGACAGAACCAGCGCTCCCAGCCCTCCCATGGAGTGACCGGATATTGATTTCCTTGATGTTACAGGTAAATGCTCCATGACAACAGCCGGAAGCTCATGGAGAATATAGTCATACATCCTGTAATGCGTACTCCACGGATGTTCCGTCGCGTTCAGATAAAAGCCGGCACCCTGGCCCAGATCGTAGCTGTCAGCATCTGCGACATGCTCTCCACGGGGACTGGTATCAGGAACAACGACGATGATGTTGTTCCTGGCGGCATAATGCTGCATACCCGATTTGGTGATGAAATTCTGCTCCGTACAGGTCAGACCCGAGAGCCAGTACAGCACCGGCAGTTTTTCTGTTGCTGCTTTGGGTGGAAGATAAACACCGAAATTCATCTCACAATTAAGTGTTTGTGAATTATGGCGGTATACGTTTTGCCAGCCGCCAGCGCTGGCATGCTGCTCGATGAGTTCCATCAGCCTCTGTCTCATGGTTATTTCCCCTGACAGGGAGTCAGGGGAAGTCTCTTTATAGCAGGACGTCAGATGAACGTATAAGCCGTGATTTTGTTACCTGCAGGGTCTCGCAGGTAGGCTGCATAGGCTCCAGGGAGATGGCTGCGCGGGCCAGGCTGACCTTCATCTTTCCCTCCGGCGGCAAGGCCCGCGGCGTGGAAAGCATCAACTTCTTCCGGACTTGCAGCTGCAAAGCCGACAGTAACGCCGTTGGCCGATGGCGCTTCACCGTTGCCCGGACGTGCAATAATAAATGCTGGCTTTTCGCGACCATAAAGTACCCAGCCATTGCCAAACGGGCCGAGGTTATTGATGCCAAGCGTACCGAGAACAGCATCGTAAAAATCAGCGGATTTTTCAACATCGGATGCACCGATGAAGACGTGAGAAAAAACGTCATTACCAGAAATTACAGGTGTTGCCATGATCCATTTCCTTTAGTTGGTTTGACTCAGTTGAGACGCTATCAGTAACGGATTACCGTCCGGATGGATTTACCTTCATGCATAAGATCGAAGGCCTCATTGATTTCATCCAGCGTCATCGTGTGGGTAACAAATGGCTCCAGTTCAATTTCACCCTTCATGGCATCTTCTACCATGGCCGGAAGCTGCGTACGGCCTTTCACTCCGCCGAAAGCAGAACCTTTCCATACGCGCCCGGTAATGAGCTGGAATGGACGGGTGGATATCTCCTGCCCGGCGCCGGCCACGCCGATGACAATGGACTGGCCCCAGCCACGGTGAGCACTTTCCAGCGCCGCACGCATAACGTTGACGTTACCGATACATTCAAAAGTGTGGTCAATGCCCCATTTGTTGATTTCAAGCAGCACATCTTTAATCGGTTTGTCATGGTCGTTCGGGTTGATGCAGTCGGTTGCACCGAACTGACGGGCAAGTTCGAATTTGGCCGGGTTGGTGTCGATAGCGATAATGCGTCCTGCTTTTGCCTGGCGAGCCCCCTGAACGGCAGCCAGACCGATTGCGCCAAGACCAAAAATAGCGACAGAATCTCCAGGCTGAACTTTCGCTGTGTTGTGAACAGCGCCAATCCCGGTAGTCACGCCACAGCCCAGCAGGCAGACGTGTTCATGGTTTGCCGCCGGGTTAATTTTTGCCAGAGAAACCTCGGCCACTACCGTATACTCACTGAAGGTGGAGCATCCCATGTAGTGGTAAACAGGCTGGCCATTGTAAGAAAAGCGGGTGGTTCCGTCAGGCATCAGTCCTTTTCCCTGAGTTTCGCGAACCGATATACAGAGGTTCGTTTTCCCGGACTGACAGAATTCACACTCCCCGCATTCGGCGGTGTAAAGCGGAATCACATGGTCTCCCGGCTTCACGCTGGTCACGCCTTCACCGACCTCCACGACGACACCGGCCCCTTCGTGGCCGAGAACCACCGGGAAAACGCCCTCAGGATCGTTCCCGGAGAGGGTAAAGGCATCGGTGTGGCAGACACCGGTGTGGGTATTTTTAATCAGCACCTCGCCCTTTTTAGGTGGTGCAACATCAATTTCAACAATCTCCAGGGGCTTCCCTGGTGCAAATGCAACGGCAGCACGTGATTTCATATGTAAATTATCCTCAATGTGATGGCTTAGCTATTTAAGATAGGCGCGAACCAGTTCAATCGTATCGTCAACGGATTTACTGATTTCATGGCTGTAGCTGTCATTCTGGTCAAAGGTTTCCCGTATGTGGCTCTCGAGCACCTCTGCCATAAGACCGTTAGCTGCTCCGCGAACGGCAGCTATCTGCTGAAGAATGGAACGGCATTCAGCACCATTTTCCAGCGCTCTTTCCAGAGCATCAATCTGACCCCGAATGCGGCGAACACGGATAAGGACCTTTTTTTTCTCTTCAGGAGTACTGGGCATTATTTACCTCACTATTTTGGACTTTATATACTATAGTGGAGTATATAATAATCATCAATGCATACTCCACTACAGTATAACTAAGAATAAACATAACTACCTTTATTTGCGATATAAATCATATACTTATATTATTTTTGGCTGTGATGCTGTTGGAAGGAAAGTTACTACAAAAATGATATCTACCGATACGGGATTTGGGGCATAGGCGGTTCTGTTAAATTTCGCCAGATATTGGCTCATCATTGATGGTCAAAAAATGAGCCTAACGTACAATTATTTTTGATATCCAAACTGACCCCAATAAGCCTTGTCAGTCGTTGCCTCCGGGTCTCACGTGCGCAGCTGCATGCCATGGCGCGTAGGTCGAAGGACTGGCAGGGTCGTCGGTGCAAGCGCAAGCCTGATGATACTGAAGCGCTGGCCCTTATCCATACCGTTATCGGCGATCTGCCCACCTATGGTTATCGTCGGGTATGGGCACTGCTGCGCAGACAATCAGAAACTGACGACATGGCGGTGCTGAATGCCAAACGCGTATATCGCATCATGCGTCAGAATGCGTTGCTGCTTGAGCGTAAACCGGCAATACCGCCCTCGAAGCGACGCGCATACAGGGAAAGTGGCCGTTGGAGAAAGTAACCAGCGGTGGTGCTCTGACGGCTTCGGGTTCAGCTGTGATAACGGTGAAAAACTGCGGGTCACGTTCGCGCTTGACTGCTGCGATCGCGAGGCACTTCACTGGGCGGTCACAACGGGTGGCTTCGACAGTGAAACCGTACAGGACGTCATGCTGGGAGTAGTGGAACGCCGCTTCGGCAGCAGCCTGCCGTCATCACCCGTTGAGTGGCTGACGGATAACGGTTCGGCCTACCGGACTCATCAGACGCATAGGTTCGCCAGAATGGTATGACTGGAGCCTGAACATACAGCAGTAAGCGGCCCGGAAAGCAACGGGATGGCAGAGAGCTTCGTCAAAACGATGAAGCGCGATTACATCAGCATCATGCCGAAGCCCGACGGGTTAACAGCGGTAAAGAACCTTGCGGAGGCCTTCGAACATTATAAAGAATGGCATCCGCATAGTGCACTGGGATATCGTTCACCACGGGAATATCTGCGGCGGCGGACCAGTAATGGGTTAAGTGATAAAAAGTGTATGGAAATATAGGAGCCAACCCACCCGACGTAGCCCCTCTGCTCTTCCCTTTTTACGCAGACAATAACATCCCAGCCAGCCTTTATCCGCGAGGTTACTGACTGGGGACTGAGTTTTTTAAACGACGGAAAATGGTGTTCAGACCAATGCCGATAATGTGTGGACTGGCACGGCATCCAGAGCCATTTATAGTCATATCGATGATTTTTCTCTGGTGTGTACTGCGCTGTGAGGTTGTATAGGTGAAAGTGAGTGTCTATGGCTTACGGCACTGCCTGCAGAGATAATGCTGATGACCGGCAGTACTTTTGCCGTTACGGTCTACGCCTTCAGTCACAGCACAAGATGGCGATCCCACGTAAATGGAAGCCATAAAGCACCTCGAAAACACCATCCAACACAAAATCAATAAGTTGGTAGCACTACCCAGGATTTTGTGAATATCAACGACGCAATAAAAACGATGTTGCTACGCGCCACATTCATCCCGTTTAACGTTGACAGACGTGCCGCTACTATAGCTGGGCCACGACTGATGCAAGGGGAGCATAAACGCTGTCAACTTAACCCGGCCACATTTATTTCAAAGGCCCTAACCGCCATCTTCCCATCGTTTTCAGGTTCAATTTTCGCCGTCAAACCGCCCAGCCTCCTCCTGCTATTTACTCTGCAGCGGCTTCGGTGACGCCCTTGCATCCTCCGTTGTTCTCCCGTCACTTGTGTCGGCACAGTATAAGCCGGACCCCAGACGATATTGACCACGGAGGTTTTTTATGGGCAACACGACCACCACACCTGCTGCCTAGGTCGGCATTTACCACAATTATAACTGCGGTAGTATTTTCGGCAAATGGTTTGACCCAACGGAGTTTGACAGCAGGGTGGTTTACCGACCTTATCTCCTTTTCGGGTTTAACATAGGAAGTCCCAACTTTTATACTGGTCTGAGTCTATAGTTGGGAGAAGCAAGCGTTAGCCTACTTCTCTCCGTCGGTGGCTCAGCAGCGCTCTCCCGCAGATGCCAGCCAAGTGTCCATCATATCAAGGCGGTCATTTCCCCAGAACAGTTTGCCATCGGCAAACACTGCTGGTGCACCAAATACCCCGCGAGCAATAGCTTCATCTGTGTTCGATACTATGGCTAGCTTCCGGGCTTCATCGCCGATGGAGGAGATGCACGCATTTTTATCCAGCCCTACTGAAGTGGCTAAGTCGCCTAAGATGGCAACATCGCTAATATCCAGACTTTGTGACCAATACGCCTGCATCACCTTGAAGGCGAATGCTTCTCCCAGCCCCTCTTCAACTGCATACAGGGTAGCTCGCAGCGCACGTGAAGGCCGCAACGGGAACTTAGGATGATAACTCAGTGGCAGCCGGCGAATGCGCGCCCAGTCCTGCATATCTTGTTTGAACCAGTTGACAAACGCTGGCGAGGCATCCAACGGTCTACGTCCACCTATGCGGTCAATCAAATTAGCCAGATGGAAGGGACGTAGTACTATCATTCTTCCGTACGCAGCGGCAATTTCTCTTAGGCGGGGGAAGGCGAGGTAGCACCAAGGGCTGTGAAAATCAAAGAAAAACTCCAGCGGAGCTCCCTCTGGCAGTTTACCATCAGCACGTTCAAAACGGCTGAGTGGCGCTAGAGCACGTTCATGCTTACCGCTCATGATCAATGCTCCCGCTTGATGCGCCTGTACGAAAAACTGCAACCTTTTCTCGTCTGCGCTAATTAACGTCGCCGTACAGCGAACCTCCTGATAAGGCCAGGCGGGTTTATGATGATGTACGTCGACATGGGTTCCCACGCTCACCCAGCCGGACGGTAAGTCTTTTGCTACAGCATCGGCACTGGTCTCCTCCAATAGAGCGATCAACGCTGGTGTCGACACCACTTTCACACCCGTGTTGCCAATTGCAGCTGCTGTTTGGTGCGGCCCAGGGGTGAAGACGCATGTATGTGGATAGCCTGTCACACTCATTTTCATAAAAGCTCCTTCAGTTGCCCATCAAGGGCTGCGCTTTTCAACATGCGCTTTAGGATCTTCCCGCTTGACGTCATCGGCCATTCTACGATGGTAAAGACCCGAGCAGGATGTTTAAAACCAGCTATTTTTCCAACACAGGCTTTTCTTATTTCATCTTTGGATAACGGCTTGGTGGACTCAATAGCGGCGGCTACCACTTCGCCGTAAAATTTATCGGGTAGAGCGAAGACTGCAACTTCAGTGATCGACGGATGCTCACGCAGCAGATTTTCTATCTCTACAGGATAGATATTTTCACCACCGCGAATGATCATATCGCGCAGGCGTCCTCCTACCAGTTCGACCCTACCATCGATGTTTAGCCGACCGAGATCGCCCGTATTCATCCAGCCTTGAGGATCGATGCAGCGAGCGGTTTCCTCCGCATCTCGATGATATCCCAACATGACCATTGGCCCACGAACCTGTAGCTGGCCGATTTCCCCGTGGGGGAGTACCACTCCGGTATTCGGATCGCAGACCTGCACTTCAACTCCAGGTAAGGGCAAGCCAGCGGTGGCAAAGCGCTGGGGACTTTGCCAGTAATCTAACGCTATCAGTGTGCTGGCTTCCGTCTGCCCGTAAACCTGAACCAACCCATTAATAGGAAACGCCCGCGCGCACTGTTCCAGAAGTCTCGGATCGCAGTCTGCACCACCGCAGGTACCGGTACGCAAAGACGAGAGATCGAAATATGGTCTGTCCGGATGCTCTAACATCGCTAAGTAGGACGTGGGGACTCCCGTCAGAACTGTACAGCGCTCCCGTTCTATCAGCGAAAGCATTTGTCCGGCGTCGAAAGCACGCATACCCAAATATGTCGCACCAGCTGTCAGGCATGCCAGAATATTCATGATGCAACCTGCACAGTGGAAGAGCGGAATAATGGATGTCCAGCGATCCATCGCCGTCACTTCCAGCCGCTGCACGGTGCCCCAGGCATTCATCATTATCCCTTCCATACAGAGTTCTGCGCCTTTAGGCCGTCCAGTAGTACCAGAAGTATATTGGATGCTAGCCAACTCTCTGGGGGACCATACCCACTCCGTCAGTTCAGCCAAAACGGGTTGGCGCATTACTGCTTCATATTCCATATCATCGAAGTTAATAATGTCTCTTAGGCTAGGGAGTTGAGGATGAATCGCTCGTACCATGGCTAAATATTCGCTGGAGCGAAAACGTTCGGACAGCAAGATGGCAACCACTTGGCTGTGATCGAGAACGTGGCGTAAATCATTATCACGGAAATGTGTATTAACAGGCACCAGTATCGCACCTAAGGCCGAAATTGCAATCTGGGCAACTGGCCACTCAATACGATTTTCTGCCAACAGAGCCACAGGGTCACCCGCTTTTACACCACGACGACTTAGCTCTAGCGCCAACTTGTCGACACTGTCAAGCCAACCTCTGAAGGTCATTCGTTGATTACCAGCATCGAATACCAGCGCTTCTTTATCAGGCCATTTTTCTGCATAATGACGCAGTAAACGGTATGGCGTATTAAGCGACGTTTTTTCGGAAAATGGGTCAACAATATATTTCATGTATGGATCCTTTTCTTGGGATTATTATTGTTACTATTAATCAGCAGCCTGTATTTTCATAGAAGCGGGGGGCAATATTCTGCTGTAAATGTAATACACTATGCCGGTGCCAATCAGGCCAACTAACCAAGAGATATCTGCACCATCCAACAAGCTTGCAATCGGACCAGTGTAAATACTGCTGGAAACAAAAGGAAGTTCCATTAATAAGCCAATGAAGTAAATGGAAATTACACTCCAGTTCCAGCGGCCATATATTCCTTGTGGATCGTTTAATGCCTGCAGGTCGCATTTTGAACGATGCCCCCACTGCCAGTCAGCCAGACAAATTGCACTCCAGGGAGAAATAAAGGTCAGTAGAAATAATAAAAAAGAAGAAAAAGCGTGAATGAAGCTTCCCGAGCCCCATAACGCAATGGAAACAGCTAACAAAATCATGGCTGATACATAAATAAATCGATGACCGACAGAGACGGTTGCTTTTCCTCTGAAACCATTCACCAGCGTCGCACTCGACATATAACTGCTATACGCATTCAATGTCATCATGGTTATTTTGCCGAAGCCTACGACAAAGTAAAGCAAAGATGCGACGAGACCGGATGCCCCCAGATTTACAACGAATTCTACTTCATGTCCGGTAAATGCCACTCCGGCAATAGCGGCGGAAAAAACACCAAATGTCATGGCTGCCTGAGAGCCCAGCGTTGTTCCAGAGGCGGCGGCAAAGAACACTTTCAGTTTTGATGTATCCGTAGGCAGGTAACGTGAATAATCTCCGACATAGGGGCCATAAGCAATTTGCCAGGCCGCCGCCAGTGAAATGGAAAGGATAAACTGGTTGGGAATAAATTTTCTCTGTTCTAGAAGACTGCTAATATTATGGCCAGCTAATAATGCAACGAACATGTAAATAAATGCAATGATGCCGACCACACTCGCGATCCGTGCTAAAGAATGTATGGCGCGGTAGCCTAAAGTGGCAACCAAGATCGTGATGACACCGAATAAAACGATACCCTGCCATTCTGCGGCATTCAAAATTTTAGCCACTGCCTGTCCTGCCAGCAAGGTGCCTCCAGCAGAGAACCCTATATATAAAAAACTTACCAGTAAAAGAGGGATGACCGCGCCATAAACACCAAATTGCATACGGCTTCGAATCATTTGCGGCAGTCCTGTAGCTGGCCCTTGTATGGCCTGTAGCCCCATTATGATACTGCCTAATATCTGACCTATAAATAAACCGATTAATGACCAGAAAACATCGCCGCCTAATACAACGGCCAACGCGCCGGTCACAATAGCGGTAATATTAAGGTTAACCCCTAGCCATAATGTAAACTGTCCCATAGCGCTGCCGAAGCGCTCATTATCAGGAACATAATCGATTGACCGTCTTTCTATAACCGTGTGCTTTACAGTGCTAGTGGAATGTTTCATAGATGAATCCTTTGAAAATTACAAGCATATAATCTGAACGGTACGCTGCCTGCTAGCAACATTTACTCGTTCTGCTATAGGCCGCCTGCTGTCATCAACATGAAGACTTAAACCTCTGCCTTTCTGCGATTCAGTCTTTAATACCCGTTTTTTTGCAGTGCCCTGATAAATTAGGGTGCCGATACCTTGACGATGAACGTGTTATGACGACATACGCCACTACTCCTCATGGGATAAACCTCATATCATTGATTCGAATACCTCAGAAATTAACTACTCTCAGATATTAATTAAGCATGACGTAGTATCGATCTTCGATCGTGATGTATTTTTTCCTCCGCCTGAAGTACTCGGCAGTCTCGGGTTCTGGTTATCAACCTCCACAAAGTCAGAGCCATCATGTTTAATTCTGTGATTGAAGGTACTCATCGTAATAACCGCCCCTTTACTTTGGTTGTTGGATTTTTCTCATAAAGTATAAGCTGTAAGAAAGATTTAATGTACAGGCCTGCATATACAACCTGCATTAGCCATGCCATGATTGCGCACCAAAACATAACAAATTGAATTTAAGACAGTTATTTTTTTGTCGGCTGGTTTTACCAGAGAGGATCTTTGTAAAGTATCCTCAAAGAAGTCAATTGTTGATAAAATGAAAGCATGACATGCCCCATTACAGGGATAAACACTTAACATTTGCACCACAATTGAGCAATGAAGTTTTCCACTAGATAATCATTAGCTATTAATTTAAATAAAATATTATATCCTCCTGTTTTATAAAAAATATCACTCCATCTTGGCAACCGTTAAACCAGTCATGTATATACAAATGAGTTGACCCTGACTCGAACTCCTGCACCATTCAGAAACATAATGCCGGTATGTTCTACACTCCCTGAACGGAGGTGGTGAGGTCGTGCCGATGAAAAAATCACGATTCACCGAAGAGCAGATTGTTTTTGCCCTGAAGCTGGCTGATCCGGTGAAGTCCGTGCCGGAGGCCTGCCGTAAGCAGGATATTTATGATCCCACGTTTTATACGTGACGAAAAAAACGGAGGAACATCTCCTACCGAACTGAAGCACATGCGGTTGTTTTGCGCTACGGGTCAGCCGTAGCTCTCTACGCTACGGTTCTGTGTCGACAGACAACAGCGCATTGCGCTCGCGTATCAGTGGGATCACCGAGACACGGGTTCACTATTGCTACCGGAGGGTTCACGTTATGCTAAGGCGGGAGGGCTGGCGGGATAAACTTAAGCGTATTTACCGACTGCTAAAGCGAGCAGGGGCTGTATCCGAATCATGCCTGGGGCATGGACTTTTTTTCTGATGCCTTATTTGACGGGCATCGGTTACGCCAGCTGACAGTCATTGATCTCTACACACGCGAATCTATTGGGATCTGCGTGGGCCAGAATCTGCGCTCAACGGAGATCGCAGAGATGAACACCATTGCCCTCACACGTCTCTTACCACAGTTGCTGAAAACTGATAACGGCTCTGAATTTGCTGGAAAATGATGGGCAAGTTGGTGTATGAAGGGGAGGGCCATATAGACTTTTCCCGGCCGGGAACACCTAGGGACAATGCCACAGCGGAGTCGTTCAATGGCAGTCTGCAGTCTGAGACAGGAATGACTGAACAAGGACTGGTACATGTCTCTGGAGGTTGCATGGTGCAGAATCGAGGCCTGGCGCATACACTATAACCAGAGGCGTCCGTATTATATACCCGGTTGGATGACGCCATCCAAATTCGCAGAGAAGTCTGCCTGTTGGCAGAATATGCAGTCAACATGAAGTCTGTTATTCCTGATTACGACTGGACCATATTCGGGGTCAGGGTCAACCAACCGACATTACAAACTGATGGTTGTATCGGTGATGGTCCCAACTTATTGATAGTGTTTTATGTTCAGATAATGCCCGATGACTTTATCATGCAGCTCCACCGATTTTGAGAACGACAGCGACTTCCGTCCCAGCCTTGCCAGATGCTGCCTCAGATTCAGGTTATGCCGCTCAATTCGCTGCGTATATCGCTTGCTGATTACGTGCTGCTTTCCCTTCAGGCGGGATTCATACAGCGGCCAGCCATCCGTCATCCATATCACCACGTCAAAGGGTGACAGCAGGCTCATAAGACGCCCCAGCGTCGCCATAGTGCGTTCACCGAATACGTGCGCAACAACCGTCTTCCGGAGCCTGTCATACGCGTAAAACAGCCAGCGCTGGCGCGATTTAGCCCCGACGTATCCCCACTGTTGGTCCATTTCCGCGCAGACGATGACGTCACTGCCCGGCTGTATGCGCGAGGTTACCGACTGCGGCCTGAGTTTTTTAAGTGACGTAAAATCGTGTTGAGGCCAACGCCCATAATGCGGGCGGTTGCCCGGCATCCAACGCCATTCATGGCCATATCAATGATTGTCTGGTGCGTACCGGGCTGAGAGGCGGTGTAAGTGAACTGTAGCTGCCATGTTTTACGGCAGTGAGAGCAGAGATAACGCTGATGTCCGGCAGTACTTTTACCGTTACGCACCACGCCTTCAGTAGCTGAACAGGAGGGACAGCTGATAGAAACAGAAGCCACTGGAGCACCTCAAAAACACCATCATACACTAAATCAGTAAGTTGGCAGCATCACCCGCATTACGTTGGTAGGAGCAGTAGCTAATACTGAGAGCTGCGTCCGGCGTATGGGTTTTTATCCAGTCCCAGTCTATGGGCCGATCACTCACCCGAAAATTAACCGCATCATTACTGGTACTCAAATAAAACTGCCGGCTTCCAAGGCAGGAGGTCTGTACTTTATGAACTGTTTCAATATAAATTCAACTTTGATAACTAAATAGCATATTGATTCATGAGATAACCAGTAACTTATAATTCTGCATTAAAAGGTACTCACCTCCTGAATTGCAAGGAGTGAAGCCAAGCAAGAGAGGCGATGCATCATGACCGACACAATCCCGTTAGTAAAATCATTTGAATTATTTAAACTTCATTCAGAAACAAAACCGGTTCACCGTCGTTGAACCGGTTTGTTCGATTTCAGACTGCAAGATGTTTCATTACCTGAATAAATGCCTGTGAGACAGATTCTTCTTGATGGTGATGTCCATCCTCAATCACCCAGCGTCCGCCAGTCATCACCGCGGTAATGGGATTAGATGAGCAGGCGAAGATCCAGCGGTTGAGCAACATCTGGTCTTCTGCGCTGGCGATAAAGGGATTCTGGCTATCCAATACGACAAGATCGGCCCGATATCCTACACTTAGCTGGCCAATGTTTTGGCCCAGCGCTCTGGCGCCGCCTCGTAGTGCCCCTTGATACAGCACGTTGCCGACGTGAGGCTCGCCTGGGACGATGAGCCGGTTGCGTCGCTGGGCTACCAGGCGCTGCCCGTATTCGAACCAGCGTAAATCCTCGCTGACGCTGACGCTAATATGGCTGTCGGAACCTATTCCCCAGACGCCGTTATGCTCCAGATATTGTGGGCCAGGGAATATGCCATCGCCGAGATTGGCTTCGGTGGTCAGGCACAGGCCGGCCACCGCACCGGATGCGGCGATCTTCATCGTTTCCTGAGGCGTCAGATGAGTGGCGTGGATCAGGCACCAGCGCGAATCCACGGGGAGATGGTTGTACAGCCACTCCACCGGGCGCTCGCCGGACCAGGCCAGGCAGTCATCCACCTCTTTTTGCTGTTCAGCAATATGAATATGAATCGGCTGCTGGCCAGGATGGCAGGCCAGAATGGCGCCAATCTGCTCCGGCGTAACGGCCCGTAATGAGTGGAAGCACAGACCGGTACGCTGCATTGGCTCGCCGGCCAGCCGCGATGTGAGCGACTCGTACATTGTCAGATAGCTGTCGCTATCGTTGATAAAGCGGCGCTGTCCAACGGAGGGCGGCTGGGCGCCAAACCCGGCGTAACTGTACAGGACGGGCAGCAGCGTCAGGCCGATGCCGGTATGTTTCGCCGCGCTGGCGATACGCAGCGCTAATTCCGTCCGCTCTTCATAAGGCGCGCCGCTGCTGCTGTGATGCAGATAGTGGAATTCGGCGACCGAGGTGTACCCGGCTTTGAGCATTTCGATGTACAGATAGCTGGCGATGGTTTCCAGCTGTTCTGGCGTTATTTTATCTACCAGCCTGTACATCAGATCCCGCCAGGTCCAGAAGCTATCCGACGGGTTTCCCGCGACCTCCGTTAACCCGGCCATCGCCCGCTGGAAGGCATGGGAGTGCAGGTTTGGCATACCCGGCACGACGACCCCTTTGATGCGCGTCGCATGCGGACTCGGCGCTGCGTTCTTTTCCAGCGCGGTTATGATGCCTTCTTCGGACACGGTTATGCCGACGTTATTTGCCCAGCCATCAGACAAAAGCGCTTTTTCTGCCAACCAGACTGCCATTTTACCACCTTATTATTAGTGCTAATATACTTGTACATATATATACATCTAACAGGTCATAGAGTAAACTGACAACGTCAGCATATGAGGAATGGTTAATGGCGCGTAATGACTTGTCAAATTCGGATTCCGTGGATGAGATACTTGAACATCCCGCCCCCTTTTATGAAAGGGTAAAGGTCATGATCAAAACCAAGATCCACAGCGGGGCATGGCCCGCGAATTACCGTGTTCCCTCTGAAAGCGAACTGGTTACGCTGTTTGGTTATAGCAGGATGACGATTAACCGCGCGTTGCGAGAACTGACCGCGGAGGGCTTGCTGGTGCGAATGCAGGGGGTCGGTACTTTTGTCGCCGAAATTCGCGGTCAGTCGGCGTTGCTGGACATTAACAATATCGCTGACGAAATCGTCAGCCGTGGCCATCGCCACCACGCCAGAGTTTTCAGACTGACGGAAATCGAAGCCGATGCCCAGCAGGCGTTCAGCTTTGGCATGCAGCAGGGTTGCGGTCTGTACCATTCGCTGATTTGCCATTATGAAAATGGCGTACCGGTTATGCTGGAAGACCGACTGGTGAATATGCAGGTTGTGCCTGACTACCTGCAGCAGGATTTTACACGTATCACGCCGAACGCCTATCTCTCCTCAATTGCGCCGATTGTTGAAGGCGAACACGTTATTGAAGCGGTCAACGTCACGCGGGCCGAGTGTGTTTACCTGGAAATTGATGAACATACGCCTTGTCTGCTGGTCAATCGTCGGACGTGGACCGGCCGTCAGGAGAAGAAAATCGTCACCAGCGTGCGCCTGGTCTATCCCGGTCCGCGTTACCGTCTGGAAGGGAGCATGCGCAAATGATCCGTCTGCTCCCTGCCGGGTTGTATACGGAAATGCCCTGGAAAAACGGCCTGGGCGTGACGCGCGAAGTGGCCCGCTATCCGGAATCGGGAGAATATGAATGGCGTATATCCCTGGCGACCATTCGCCAGCCTGGTCCGTTCTCCACATTTCCCGGCTACCTGCGCAATATCAGCGTGCTGGAAGGCGGCGGGATGTACCTGACAATCGATGGGCAGCGCAGCGCATTGATTGCGCCTTTCCAGGCGCTGGGGTTCAACGGCGCGAGCGGCGTATCCTGTGAGATTGTCGGCGGCCCGCTGCTGGATTTTAATGTGATTTACCGGGAAGCCGCTCTGCGGGCGACGGTGAGCTGGTGCGGGGCGGGAACGTGGTCGTATCAGGGCGGACTGCGGATATTGTTTAATGCCGGGCCCGCGTTGCGGGTGAGCGTCGGCGACCAACGCTATTTACTGGAACATTACGACAGCCTGCTGGTGGATGAAGCGGTGGCGCTGGTTATCCAGGACTCTCCGGGCGTGCGTCTGGCCCGCATCACGCTGGTTCCCCTTTAATCACGCCGCAGGCTCCATCTGCGGCGCCTGTTGTCACTCCTCTTCGCACAATGCCTGCAGCATCGCGCTGAGTTCGCCCTGATGAATCAGGGCGCGTAGCGCATGTATATCGGGGTAGAGCAGCGTATCTTTATCCCGAAACGGCACGCCTGACGCACTCTCTCCAGCGTCGCCTCGCTGCCCACGGCGGCACGCAGCGGGCGATGGAACTTCAGCGCCTGACAGGCGCACAGCAGTTCGATGGCGACGTTGTCCACGGCGTTTCTACCGCCTGAAGCGCTATGCGTGCGGCGGCAACCTCCACATGCTGACATGATCTTCCTGACCGGTGCAGGTGGACACCGTGTGGATACTGACCGGGCCGGCCAGACTGCGGTTATCGCCCGCCAGCGCAGCGGCGACGTAGGGTGGGATCATCATCCCGGAGTACCCCGAATCCGGCGAGATAAGAAAGGCCGGCAGCCCGCTGAGATGCGTATTGGTTATTTAGTCGCAACGGGGCTGGGAAGCGGTGCTCAACTGGGCAATCGCAACGGCAAGCGCCGTTGGCGCACCGCGGATCTGGGGGATACAGCGTATACTAAGCGAGTTCTGAAGCATAATTATCCTCTCTGAGGTTGCCAGTTGCTGAGTTGACGAGTGGCGTAAACCACCAGCATATCCTGCAGCAGCGCCAGAATGATGCTGTCCGCGATCCCACCGATGATGGGAGTCAGAAATTGCAGCAGGAAGCCCCAGGGTAAACAGCGAGCCGAGCTGTGGTGTGCCAATTAATGCCGCGACGGAAACGATTCTGACCTTAAACACCACGGCAACGCACAGACCGTAACGAATCACCGGCACGGCCAGCGGCGGGTCGTTCTGGAAAAACTGCTGGGCGGGTTTATACCCGAGCGCTGCCGCGGACTGACGGGTATCGGCCGATACGGAGTCCAGCCCGTCGCAGACGGTGCAAACCAGTAGCGCAAAGCTGCCGATGGCAAGTGCGACAACAACATTAATGGGGTCCAGAATCTGCGTGTGGAGCAGCGGGGGCAGCAGCACAAACAGCGCCAGTGACCGAATGGTATACAGTATGCCAAACAGGTTAACGATCGCCGACTCGACCGATGGCAGGTGGTGAATGCCCCAGGCTACAGGGGGCGCCAGAATTACCCCTATTACTACCTGCACAATTGCGAGATAGCTGTGCCAGAGAAACAGGTTGAAGATTTAATCGCTCTGCGCCCATAGCCAATCGAATCTCATGCTCCCTCCTGGTGCGTGGATTTACACATGTCGAGTACTTGATTGAGGTGGATGGTCCCCTGCAGGATTTGCCGTTCATCGACGATCACGGCCCGGTGGTTGGGCGAGCTCTGTGCAGCGTCCAGTAAATGGCGCAACGGGCTCCCTTGCTGGTGGAACGTCGCCCCCAGATTGATGTTGTCGTGGGTAATTGCTATTGCCGGCTGATGGGTGTCGAACCAGCCAAACGCTTTGCCGTTTTGGGTAACCAGCAGCCAGCGGTCGATGGTCATCTCTTTGGCCTGCTCGAAGGAACAGTCCGGCTCGGCATAGGGCTAGTTGCGTAACCCGGTTTCTGTGTCGGCGGCGTGGAAACTCAGTTTGCGATAGCCTCTGTCTTTGCCGATAAAGTCCGACACAAAGGCGTTTTGCGGCGTATTGAGCAGTTCGCCTGGAGAGGCCATCTGCGCCAGCTTGCCGCCAGGTTTAAGTACCGCGACCAGGTCACCGAGCTTCATGGCTTCATCAATATCGTGAGTGACCATAATGATGGTTTTGCTCACCTCTTTCTGAATACGCAAAAACTCTTCCTGCAGCTGTTCGCGGACCACCGGGTCGACCGCGCTGAACGGTTCGTCCATCAACATAAACTCCGGGTCTGCCGCCAGGGCGCGGGCAACGCCCACGCGCTGCTGCTGGCCTCTGGAAAGCTGTCAGCGGAAGGTTTGGCGATTTGCGGATCCAGACCGACGACTTCCAGTAATTCCCCCGGCTCTGGCTTTACTTTTAGTGGCGCAGTTGCACGATATCCATTTGCTCGGTTACTGGAACCGTTATCGGGCCAAATCCTGCATAACGATTCCAGTAACCGGTTAATTGTCCGCAACAAGGTGGTTTTCCACAGCCCGAAGGGCCGACAAATACCCTAATATTTCCACACGGTGCTACCAGGCCAAGGCCATTTACTTCGATCGAACCGTTGTCGTAGTGCTCAGCCACATTCTGGGAGGTAATCTTCTTCACGCGTCTGATTGTTGTGTGTGGTGTTCCCGAGTGCAGGGGAGTCACGCGACAAAATTCTTCTATAGGTAATCTTGTATGTACAACAAAAACGCTTGTGTCAGTACCAGTGAAATACGCAATAAGATGGTTATTTAGTGATTTAAAACAATTCATTAGTGTATTTTTCCGTTATAGGGTACTGCCGTTTATGGCGAGATAAGAAGTCATGACGAGATAGAAAATGCACTGGTGTTATCTTTTTGTGATGTTTTGGTGCACAAAAATAAGGCAGAGAGCTGTATTTTTGCACCATAATGGCACATCACCACAGTGTGTTCACGATGGTATAGCGCAGGATGTCTCTCTGATTTAATGTTAGCTTACTGTATTTTATGGGTTTTATAAATTCATTACTAACCTGGCATTCAATATGCTTATCATGTATACACAACTAAGCCGTAAAAAATAAAATTTACGATTAAGTAGCATATGACAGGTTACAGATAAGAAGGTAAAGCGCATGAGTAAACAAGCAACCCGTTTTCGCAATATTGAAATCAGAGCCCCGCGAGGCACTAAGCTGAACGCAAAAAGTTGGTTCACAGAGGCGCCACTGCGCATGCTGATGAACAACCTGGATCCCGATGTCGCCGAAAATCCAAAAGAGCTGGTGGTGTACGGCGGTATTGGCCGGGCGGCCCGCAACTGGGAATGCTACGACAAGATAGTGGAGACCCTGAAGCAGCTCAATGATGATGAAACGCTGCTGATCCAGTCCGGTAAACCGGTGGGGGTTTTCAAAACCCACGACAATGCCCCGCGGGTGCTGATCGCCAACTCGAACCTCGTGCCGCACTGGGCAAACTGGGAGCACTTCAACGAGCTTGATGCAAAAGGTCTGGCGATGTACGGGCAAATGACGGCCGGCTCATGGATCTACATCGGCAGCCAGGGCATTGTTCAGGGCACTTACGAAACGTTTGTGGAAGCCGGGCGCCAGCACTATAACGGTAGCCTGCGCGGACGCTGGGTGCTGACTGCGGGTCTGGGGGGGATGGGCGGCGCCCAGCCGCTGGCCGCAACCCTGGCGGGAGCCTGTTCGCTGAATATTGAATGCCAGCAGTCGCGTATCGACTTCCGTCTGCGTACCGGCTATGTCGATGAGCAGGCGAGCGACCTGGATGACGCCCTGACCCGCATTGCCCGCTATACCGCAAAAGGAGAAGCGGTATCCATCGCGCTGCATGGCAACGCGGCGGAAATTTTACCGGAGCTGGTAAGACGCGGCGTGCGCCCGGATATGGTGACCGACCAGACCAGCGCACACGATCCCCTCAACGGTTATCTGCCGCTGGGCATGAGCTGGGAAGACTACCGCGCTCGCGCGCAGTCCCACCCGGTGGAGACGATCCACGCGGCGAAAGCCTCAATGGCCGAACACGTTAAAGCCATGCTCGCCTTCAGGCAGCAGGGCATTCCCACCTTCGATTACGGCAACAACATCCGCCAGATGGCGAAAGAGATGGGGGTGGAAAACGCTTTTGACTTCCCAGGCTTTGTTCCCGCCTATATTCGTCCGCTGTTCTGCCGGGGGATTGGCCCATTCCGCTGGGCGGCGCTTTCCGGCGATCCGCAGGATATCTACCGCACCGACGCGAAAGTTAAAGCGCTAATACCCGATGATGAACACCTCCACCACTGGCTGGATATGGCCAGAGAGCGCATCAGCTTCCAGGGGCTGCCGGCCCGGATCTGCTGGGTCGGCCTGGGACAGCGCGCCCGGCTGGGCCTGGCGTTTAACGAAATGGTCCGCAGCGGCGAGCTGTCGGCACCGATCGTGATCGGCCGCGATCATCTTGACTCCGGCTCCGTTGCCAGCCCTAACCGCGAAACGGAAGCGATGCAGGACGGCTCCGATGCGGTCTCCGACTGGCCATTGCTGAACGCGCTGCTGAATACCGCCAGTGGCGCGACCTGGGTTTCCCTGCACCATGGCGGCGGCGTAGGGATGGGCTTCTCCCAGCACTCCGGCGTCGTCATTGTCTGCGACGGCAGCGATGCAGCGGCGGAACGTATTGCCCGGGTGCTGAGCAACGATCCGGCCACCGGTGTGATGCGCCATGCGGATGCGGGTTATGACATCGCGATTGAATGCGCCAGAGAGCAAGGACTTAACCTGCCAATGATTGCGGATTAATTTCTCCGGCGAAGGGGGCAATGTATCCCCTTCGCCTCACCGGAGTGCAGCCATGAATAATAACAACACAACATACATCGAAACACGTTCTATTGAACCCATCCCTGACGGTGAACGCCACGGTAGCATTTTTAGCCAGTTCACCCTGTGGCTGGGGGCTAACCTGCAAATTACCGCCATGGTCACTGGCGCATTAACTATTGTATTCGGCGGGGATGTTTTCTGGTCGCTGGCCGGTCTTATGCTGGGGCAGATTGCCGGTGGGATTGTGATGGCATTGCATGCCGCGCAAGGGCCGCAGCTGGGGATACCACAGATGATCAGCAGCCGGGTACAGTTCGGCGTCTACGGCGCCTGCCTGCCGATTCTGCTGGTCTGCCTGATGTACCTTGGCTTTATCGCCACCGGGGCGGTGCTGTCCGGCCAGGCGATCTCAGCGGTTTTCCATACTACGGAAACCAGCGGCATTCTGCTTTTTGCTGCCGCCACGCTGGTTATCGCCTACGTCGGCTATCGGTTGATCCACCTGTTGGGTAAGCTGGCAAGCCTGGTGGGGATTATCGCGTTTATCTACCTGCTGTGGAAAATCAGTGCCTTTCCGGCTATTGGCGACCTGCTGAGTATCCGACCCTTTAGCTGGAGTACGTTTTTAACCGCCACCGGCCTTGCGGCTTCCTGGCAGATCACCTTTGGCCCCTATGTTGCCGATTATTCCCGCTATCTGCCGCGCAGCACCTCTCCCGGGAAGGTCTTTTTCGCCGTCGGGAGCGGTTCGGTGATTGGCGCGCAAATCGCCATGACCGTCGGGGTGCTGGCTGCCGCTCTCTCTCAGGGAAAACTGGTCGGTCATGAGGTGGACTATATCGTCGGCCTGGGCGGCACCGGCGCGATTGCCACGCTGTTATATCTGAGCATCGCGTTTGGTAAACTGACGATCAATACCCTGAATGCCTACGGCAGCCTGATGTGCCTGGCGACGGTGTACAGCTGCGGGAAGCAGCGAGTGCGCGTAAGCCAGTCGGTACGTCTGCTGGTGCTGGCGATGATTATTACCCTGGCGACCGCTATCGCGATTATCGGGCAACACTCTTTCCTGTCGGCGTTTAAATCCTTCCTGTTGTTCCTGTTGACTTTCTTTACACCGTGGAGCGCGATTAACCTGGTGGATTACTATTTCTTCAACCATCAGGCGATAGACATGGAGGCGCTGAACGATCCGAACGGGAAATATCGGGCGTGGAATGTGACGGGGCTTGGGGTTTATCTCGTTGGAGTGGCGGTACAGACGCCGTTTATTGATAGTGGATTCTATTCCGGCCCATTCGTGAAGATGCTGGGCGGTATCGATATCTCCTGGCTCATTGGGCTGGCGCTTCCGGCGGGGCTCTACTATGTCCTGCGCAAAGCGCCGTCCGCGGCGGCTGTCGCCGCCATCAGTCGTTAAAGGAGAGCGTCATGTATACCCTTTGGCACCACTGCCGGATCGCCACCATGGCCGCAGGGCATTATCAGTTGCTTAACGATGGCGCGATGCTGACCGACGGCGCAGTGCTGTTATGGGTCGGGAACCGGGCAGAAATGCCGGACTTGCCCGTTGCGCAGCAGGTGGATTTGCAGGGCAGGGTGGTCACGCCGGGACTGGTGGATTGTCATAGCCACGCAGTGTTTGGCGGCGACCGGGCCCGGGAATTTGAAATGCGTCTCAACGGGGCGAGCTATGCGGAGATCGCGGCCGGCGGCGGTGGGATCGCCAGTACAGTCAACGCCACTCGACAGGCCAGCGAAAGCCAGTTGCTGGAGAGCGCGCGGCAGCGTATCCGGGAGCTGTGCCGGGACGGCGTAACGGCGCTGGAGATCAAATCCGGTTACGGCCTGGATCTGGCTAACGAACGTAAAATGCTGCGGGTGATCCGCCGTTTAGGCGACATAGTGCCGCTGACCGTGCGCAGTACCTGCCTGGCGGCCCATGCGGTGCCCGTCGAGTATCAGGAGCGGGCGGATGCCTGGATTGACTATATTTGCGAACGACTGCTGCCGGAACTGCATCAGGAAGGGCTGGTGGATGCGGTGGATGCGTTCTGCGAACACCTGGCATTTTCGCCCTCGCAGGTGGAGCGGGTCTTTCAGAAGGCCCGGGAACTGGGGCTGCCAGTGAAGCTCCATGCTGAACAGCTAACGCTACAGCATGGGGCGGCGTTGGCCGCTCGCTACCATGCGCTGTCGGCGGATCATCTGGAATATTTGTGCGAAGAAGATGTCGCCGCAATGGCACGCCATGGGACGGTGGCGGTGCTGCTGCCGGGCGCCTATTACTTCCTGCGTGAGAAACAGCTACCGCCGCTGGATCTGCTGCGTCAGTACCGGGTGCCGATTGCCCTCGCCAGCGATTTAAATCCCGGCACCTCGCCGGTGTTGTCCCTGCGTCTGATGATGAATATGGCCTGTACGCTATTCCGCATGACACCGGAAGAGGCGTTGGCTGGCGTGACGCTTAACGGCGCGAAAGCGCTGGGGCTGGATACAGTTTGCGGTTCTCTGGAAGCCGGAAAAGAGGCCAGCTTCGTGGCGTGGGATATCGCTCATCCGGCGGAGCTAAGCTACTGGCTGGGAGGCTCCCTTTCGAAACAGGTGATTTATCAAGGTAAGGAGGTTTATTGTGATTAAGGCGTTTGATTTGCGGCAGGGGAACCTGCCCCTGCTGGTCAGTATGCCCCATCCGGGAACGTTATTAACCCCCGAAGTCGACCAGGGACTCACGCCGAGGGCGAAGCGTCTGGAAGATACCGACTGGCATGTTCCCTTGCTCTATCAGACCATCGCGGACATGGGGGCCAGCACGTTATGCGCCCGCTATTCCCGCTATGTGGTGGATATCAATCGCCCGGCGGATGATAAACCGCTTTACAGCACGGCGACAACCGGGCTGTTTACCGATATCTTTTTTGACGGCGAAGCCCTGTTCGTGCCGGGCGGTGCGCCTGACGCGGCGGCGAAGGACGCGATCCTAAAACAGGTCTGGCAGCCTTATCACCAGGCGCTTGCCGCTGAACTGGCACGCCTGCGTGAGAAATTTGGCTATGCGCTGTTGTGGGATGCGCACTCGATCAAATCCGTGGTGCCGCGCTTGTTTGAAGGGCGCCTGCCGGATCTGAACTTTGGTACGGCGGACGGCGCCAGCTGTTCGACGCAGCTCAGCCAGGCGCTGCTGGCAAGCTGCAGTGCGTTCCCGCAGTATAGCCGGATACTCAATGGCCGCTTTAAAGGCGGATATATCACCCGTCACTATGGCGATCCCGTCAACCATATTCATGCAGTTCAGCTAGAAATGGCCCAGTGCTGCTATATGGATGAGGAGAGCTTTGCTTATCTTCCGAAGAAAGGGCTGCAGGCGCAACAACTGCTGGAGAGGTTGATTAATACTGCGTTGCAGTGGGGACGAGAGGAGTACGGCAAGCCCGGAATGTGAACACGTATATTGAAAAGCCGAAGACACAATCACACGAAAACACCAAAATAGACGAAAGCGATAAGGAAGGGAAGTGCTGACACAACGATCGCTTAGCCTTAATGCTGAAGCAGGATTCTCCCATGAAGGAACTGACCCATACAGCTTGACAGTTATAATCAACCAATGGACTTACCCCACGCCTGTAGACAAAATCCTGTCCTCACGACGAGGCCTGTTCAAAGGCCTCCGGACTGACGCTACCGAGGTGGCTGTGGCGTCGGTTACGGTTGTAGAACACTTCAATGTAAGCGAAAATATCCGCCCGGGCCATGTCCCGGGTTTTGTATATTCTCTTCCTGATACGTTCTTTTTTCAGTGAACTGTAGAACGATTCGGCCACCGCATTATCCCAGCAGTTGCCACGCCGGCTCATGCTCGGTGCCAGGTTATTGGCCCGGCAGAAACACTGCCGGACATCAGCGCTATCTCTGCTCTAACTGCTGTAAAACATGGCGACTGAAGTTCACTTACACCGCCTCTCATCCCGGTACACTCCAGAAAATTATTGATATAGTCAGGAATGGCGACGGATGTCGCGCCAGTGCACGCATTATGAGCGTTGGCTTCAAAACGATTTTACGGCACTTAAAAAACTCAGGCCGCAGTAGGTAACCTCGCACATAGAACCGGGCAGTGACGTCATTGTCTGCGAGGAAATGGACGAACAATGGGGCTACCTCGGCGCAAAATCATGCTGGGTTAGCCCCTTTAAACACCAGACAGTGGCTGTATCTCCAGATAAGAGATAGGCTTGAATATATGTATAACTCTAACGCCAATTTTGAGATGACCGGGATCCTGTTAGGGCAAGAAGTCCGTAAATGTAAAACGCCTCATAAGGAAATCGCTATTATCCTGCAGACGATGTAGCCAGGCATGAATGTCTCCCATGCCGCCCGCCTGCACGGTATTCAGCCCAGCCTGCTGTTTAAGTTGAAGAAGCAAAATCAGGAAGGCTGCCTTACCGCCATTGCTCCCGGAGAAGATGTCGTTCCTGCTTCTTAGATCATATCTACACTGAAGCAGTGTCCGGGAGTTTCAGTACCTTCTGGGCAAGAGACGATGGAAGTCGAGATCCTGAAAGAAGCCGTGGAGTACGGTCAGTCGCGAAAATGGATAGCGTACGCGTTCTTGTTGCCAAAGGACGGGGAATAGCCCGTGTCAGCCGCGCCATGGGCATGTCGTGTGCGCAGCGAAACGTTCTGCCGACTGGTAGGACAGGCGCAGTAACCGGCGTAATGACGACGCAGACGCGGAATACTGTCGGCTTTCCTCAATATTATCAGTGATAAACCGAGTTATGGTTATCGACGCGAGTGGGGCATCCGGCGCAAGCAAAGTAAGACAGAGTGACAACCAGCAGTAAACGCCAAAAGGTTTTACAGGATAATGAGCGAGTATATGCATGACAAGCAAGAGCGACCGAAGCGTAGACATAAGGCCAAAATCTCGTTAGCAGAAAGCGAGATGCTCAGGTGTTCAGATGGCTTTGAATTCGTCTGCGAGAAGAGTGAAAAACTGCGGGTCACGTTCGCGCTGGACTTCTGCGACCGTGGGGGCATAGACTGGGCAGCAATCACGGGAGGTTATGACAGTTCGACGGTGCGGGATGTGATTCTGAAAGCGCATCGGCGACATGTTGCCGGACACACCAGTGCAGTGGCTGACGGACAACGGTTCAGCGTATACCACGTATGAAACGCGGAGGTTCGTGAAAACGATGAAAGAAGACTATATAGCGTTCATGCCAAAACAGGATTGAGAACAGCACTGTGAAACCTTGCAGCAGCATTCAAGCATAACAATGAAAACCACCCGCACAGCGCGCTGGGATATCACTCTCAAAGGGAACAACTGTAGCAGTGCACATCGTTAATTTAAGATACAAAAGCTGTCCAGAAACGGCGGGTCAAGATCAGGACGAGTAGGAGTACGCCTTCGCGGAATAGCGTACGATGTCTGGTCTTATGCAACGGTAGGACGCGGCGCTGAGCGAGCGCGTCACGGCCTTCAGAACGCAGATGCAGAGTTTGAGCGAGCAGCGCAGCATCATAAAGCGCTAAAGCTGAAACGATCGCAGTGGTAGCAGACGTACAATGGACCGACGCTGTGACAAACAGGTTAAAACAGGGCTTTCAGCTAAGTTGCGTCGAAAACCAGTGCCATTCACACGACTGCATGCTATGCAGTCGTGCTGAACACGTCCGGAGCGGTGTAGCTAAGGGCTGCTATGGTAAATGCGGCATTTTTTAATTATATGGAGTGTATTTTTATGAGAATTAAAAAGCCTCACCTTCGTCCGATAGTCATAACCTTGTCCGTTGGTGGTATTTTTTTGACTTCTATTTTTATGATAGTTGTCATTATGTTTTATCAACACGAAAATATAGAAAAAGATTTGCTTGATGCTAATTCATCGTACGCTATGAAAATGTCGGATGTAATGAGCAGTTATATTGAAATGGCTCAGGGCGAACTAGCATATGGCGCTAAGAAAATTGAATCAACGACTGATGTTGAATATCTTAAAAATGAGGCTGATAGGCTAAGATTGCAGTCCGGCATGTTTAATTCAGTTATTGTTGTTAGTAATGGCGCTGTTGTTCTGGCAACTTCTCCAGAATCACTTGATTTAGTTGGTGTTCACTTGAACTCAAGTGTCAGTAAATTGGCTATTGAGGGCAAAAAGGCATTTATATCGCAACCTTACAAATCAGTTGCTGGGAATTTGATTGTTTTGTTGTCACATCCTATTTATGATAAGAGTGGTAATTACATAGGGTATATCGGCGGGTCTATATATCTAAAAAAACAGAGTTTATTTAGCGATGTTTTGAGTAGGCATTTTTTTAATGACGACACTGAAATTACCATCGTTAGTGATGATGGTAATGTGATCTTTAATAAAGATAACAGTGTTGTTGGTCGACCGATGGTTATGCCTGATGATTTGAAATCAAAGTTAGCTTCGTCTGAAAGAGGCGATGGTACCTTTTTTTCTTCGGGGCATAAGTATCTTCTTGGTTATGCTCATATGAAAAATACTGACTGGAATGTGTTTGTTTATAGTCATGCTGACAACGTGACCACTATTCTTATTAATTATGCTAAAAATGTGCTTGTGCTGCTAGTTGTAATAATAGTTGTGTTTTCAATTGTTTCATATTTCATTGCATCCCAAATCTCAATTCCTTTAGAAAATCTTGCTATATCTACCAATGCTAAAGATATAGAGTCCTCGCTGACTTATATTAAAGGTATCAATGCTTGGTATGCCGAAGCTGACCGCCTTAAAAAGGCACTTTTAACGAATGTAAAGGTAATGATGAAAAGGGTTAACACTCTAAATGAAGTGGCAGTAAAAGATCCCCTAACCGGTGTAAATAATAGATTGGGGTTTTCGAATAAAACAAAGGATTACACGCAAGGCTCAGGGGCTTCAGTTATTGCTATTGATGTTGACTTTTTTAAAAAAATAAATGATTTCTTCGGGCATGGGGTCGGAGATGAGGTGCTTATTTCTTTGGCTCATGCTATTAATTCTTGCTGCCGTAGTGAAGATATTGTTTGCCGGTTTGGTGGTGAAGAATTTGTTATTTTTCTGCCGAATACTTCAGTGGTAACAGCAGAGCGTATTGCGGAGCGTATCAGAAGTGTTATTGAAAGTTCTGTTTTTACTAATGACTTGCGTGTCACCATATCTGCTGGTGTAGCAACGCAAACTGATCCCCTTAGTGGGATCGACTTTTTGCTGAAAAATGCTGATGATGCTCTTTATCAAGCAAAGGGAGAGGGGCGTAATAAAGTGGTTGTATATAGTGCTATTTGAGTTTTGTGTAATGCTCCCAACTTACTGATTTAGTGTACGATGGTGCTTTTGAGGTTCTCACGTGGCTTACATTTGAATTGTCACGGATAATCTAAACACTTCCGAGCCATTGATAATACTGGTTTTCATATCCTGTCGGTGACATCTGATTGCTCGACCCATGTCGACGCTTACTGTTATAAAAAATTTCGATGTAATCAAAAATTTCGCTGCGGGCTTCTCCCGCCTTCCGTAGATCTTTTCTTTATGCGCTCTCGGTTCAGTAACTGAAAAAGCTTTCTGCAACCGCGTTATCGTGACAGTTACCGCGACGGCTCATACACCCTTCCATGATTGCCGTGGTTCCGCGTCGTCTGGCCTGCAAAGATGATTATCTGGTGATTGTGGATATGCCACTGGAAGTACCATGCTTTACGATAGCATGGCCTGGAATCGCGATCCGGCGCATCAATGGATCCGGGCGTTGTGCGTTGAGGTCAGTCAGGATGATCCATTTTGACGGTATCAGAATACAGGGCGACTGTCGGTAAGATATAAAATTACTTATTTTCCTGATGCCGGATAGATGTAAGCAACACCCCAAACCAGATTAATTACTTGCAAAACGGAGGTAGTCCATAGATGTAAAAGTGGGCTCAGAAATGCCCATATTTCGGCAGACTACCCCGACGCGAGTGCCGGTTTCGGCCTTTTTCAGCGCAAACGCAATCTGTTCTTCAGTATAGCTTGTCTTTTTCATGGCGAAATACGTGAAATCGCTATTTAGCTATTTTTTATGAAGAATGATGATCCGAGATACTTGAAAACCGTTGTTGCATTGTGAAAGCATCCCATTTTGAAAAAATCTTGAATTCAAAATGTTGAAGACAAAATCGGATGGAAAAAGTTAACTTATCTGGTATTGTCAGTAAAACCGGCAAAGGATTCAACTTACCAGGGGTGGTTTGTTGAATATGGAGCAGTAGCAGCCCCTTTGCCGGTTTGTCATCCTATCATGCTTGCATCACTTTCCTTCCTGCACCTAAAGACATCCACATACGATCTGCAAATAAGAAGCTCAGGTTTCATTATGGGAGTGAACTTCTTTTAACGATAAATGGGTCTCGCCAGATGCATGAAACGTGACACTGTCACATTTAGATGAATATGATTTAATTCCATTGGTTATAGTTACTATGATAAATATCAATAGCGATAAAATAACATCAATTAATTATAAAATTGATACATAATAAATAAAACGAAGTTTCATTATTTTGCTATAAAAACAATAAAAATGTATGGATTCGGGAATAATGAGAAATATGCTCATTTTTCCATCGCTTCAAGATGTATGCAACATCCTATTTACAGTTAGAATAATAACTCTTATTCCATGTGTTAATTTAATGTTATCACCCGAAGTGGGGGTAACCAGCTTCTAAATCAGTCAAAAAGTTACTTTTCTAGTGGTTTTTGTTCAGGTTGCGCTACGCGAAATCTGAAGAAAAACGGAGGGGTGAGTACGTCAGATTTCACGTAGCGCACGGCGACGAAAAGAAAATTTCGTATGATTTCTGGCCGGTTAATTGATCAAAATTGAAATCGCAGGATGAAGTACAACAGGGCTGAAGCCTTTTATGCCAGAAAAGTGCTGATAGTTATAATAGGGCCGAAGCCCTTACTGAAGCATTTTGGCGTTAACTGCAGCCCTTATCGGGCAAATGGGGTAGGGGGCCAGCCGGTGCAACCCATGATGCCCAACCATCCTTTCCATATCGTTCATTATAGTAACTTTCTTTGATCGCCTTACGCGCCAAATATGAAGCAGTATCCATACCAAATACCTCAATAGGAAATAGTTCATGCCCCCCAATATCCGTCAGAC